>NZ_JCALCV010000049.1:0-1279 GCF_059812525.1 Mycobacterium sp. NGS51 | reverse complement strand
GACCAGGCGCCCCCCATGCAGCAGCGCACCGAAGATTTCCCAGACCGAGAAGTCGAACGCCAACGAATGACACTGCGTCCAGACTTGCCCTGCCGACAACTCCAGGTCAGCATCCAACGTTTCCAGCAGCCCGACCACGTTGCGATGCGGAATCGCCACGCCTTTGGGCATTCCGGTGGTGCCCGAGGTGTAAATCAGATACGCGATGTCGTCAGGCCTCGGCGTGGGCAGTGCAACGCTCGGTTGGCTGTCCACAGCGGGGTCGTGGATGTCGACGACCGCCACGTGATGGTCACCAAGTCGTCTGGCCAGCCCGGCGGTGGTGAGTGCGGCGATCGGCGCGGCATCGGCCACCATGAAGCCGATCCTGGCATCGGGATGGCCGGGGTCGATCGCCAGATACGCCGCCCCCGTTTTGAGCACCGCCAACAGCGCCACAATCGCCTCGGCGGATCGCTCCACCAGCAGCGCCACACACTGCCCCGCGCCGGCTCCGCGCTCAACTAACAAGTGCGCCAACCGATTCGACGCTTTGTCGAGCTCCCGGTAGCTCATCGCGCGACCGTCAAAGCTGACCGCCACCGCCTCGGGAGCACGCGCCACCTGCGCGGCGAACACCACCGGAATCGACACTGACGCCCCCACCGGCGCGGCTAATGCCGCCCGGTTAGCCCACTCATCCAGGTTGGCGTGTTCACCGGCATCCAGCACATCGATCGACGAGAACTGCTGCGCCGGGTCCGCGGCGAACGCCATCAACACGCGCTGCAACCGCTCAACCAGTGCGTCGATGCTGGCGGGGTCGAACACATCGGTGCGGAATTCCACCGTGCCGCCGATCCCGGCAAGCTCACCGGCTTCGGTGAATCGTTCCGCAAGCGAGAACGTCAAATCCATTCGGGCGGTGTGGGTGTCCACCGGCAGCGGGGTCAGCTCCAAATCGCCCAAACGCAGCCCGGTGACGGGATCCCCGGCGAAGTTCTGCCAGGCCAACGCCACCTGAACCAGCGGGTGATACGTCAACGACCGGGTCGGGTTGAGCCGCTCGACGAGCACCTCGAACGGCACATCTTGATGCTCGTAGGCGGCCAGGCTGCGCGAGCGCACCTGCGCCAACAACTCTGCCACGGTGGGATCCCCGGCCACATCGACGCGCAACACCAAGGTGTTGACGAAAAAGCCCACCAACTCATCCAGGACCGGGTCGCGCCGCCCGGCGATCGGGAACCCCACCGCCACATCCGAACTGGCGCTGATCTTTGCGAGCAGCACTGCCAGG
>NZ_JCALCV010000048.1:0-1372 GCF_059812525.1 Mycobacterium sp. NGS51 | reverse complement strand
ATCGAACATACGTTCGAGTATAGCAGACTATTCCGACCGCGTTGACTCATCAAAAATGCGCGCGAAAGGCCGATTCGTTGCCTCATTGAAAATGCGCGCATACGCCCAGTGGATGGGGTTGGCATTGACAGAGCGCAGAGCAATCACCGAGGCGGCTGCGACCCGCTACCAGCTGGCGAGCAAGCGCGGTAAGAGTCGGATTCTTGACGAGTTGTGCGCCAATACGGGGTGGCACCGAAACCACGCGCGCAAGGCACTCAAGGCGGCGCTGCAACCCAAGGTCGTCGCACCGAGAAGTCCGCGGCCGGTGAAGTACGGGCCTGCTGTCATCGCGGCGCTGACGGTGTGCTGGACGGTGCTGGGCATGCCGGCCGGCAAACGGCTCGCGCCGATGCTAGGCGAACTGGTGGCGGTGCTGCGCCAGTTCGGGGAGCTGGTCATCGATGACGACACCGCAGAACTGTTGGTGTCGATGTCGGCGGCCACCATCGATCGCCGCCTGGCCGATGAACGGGCCAAATGCAAGATCAGAGGACGTGTGGGCACCAAGCCGGGGTCGTTGCTCAAAAGTCAGATCCCGGTGCGTACTTGGGCCGAGTGGGATGATGCTGTGCCCGGTTTCGTCGAGATTGACACGGTCTTTCACGACGGCGGCAATCGCGGCGGGGGCCATGCCTTCACGCTGACGGTCACCGACATCGCCACCGGCTGGACCGAGAGCCGTTCCATACCCGACAGGACGGCCAAGCAGGTTCTGGCTGCCCTCAATCACATCGCTGCCGCGATGCCGTTCCCGATCCTGGGTGTGGACTGCGACAACGGATCGGAATTCATCAACGACGACCTGCTGACATGGTGCCAAGACCGAAGCATCACCTTCACCCGATCACGGCCGGGCAACAAGAACGACGGCTGCCACGTCGAGCAGAAAAACTGGTCGGTGGTCCGCACCGTAGTCGGCTACTACCGCTACGACACCGCGTCAGAACTGTTGCTAATCAACGAGATCTGGCAACTACAATCAAAGCTGACCAACTACTTCCACCCGCAGCAGAAACTGATATCCAAAGTCCGCAAAGGCGCCAAGGTCTCCAGGAAGCACGACATCGCCACCACCCCGCTTCACCGCGCGGTCGACCACCCGAGCATGACCGTGGACCGTATCGTGGCGCTCAAGCGGACCTACTCGCTGATCAATCCGGCCGCCACTCAACGTCAAATCCAGGCATTGACCACCCAGCTCTTCACTATGGCCACCAGCAAAGCCGCACACGGCACCCCAGCTCCAGTCACCAAGCGCGCACGCTCACGTGAGGCAACGAATCACCCTTCGCGCGCATCTTGACATGAGTCAATAGGCGACACCGCCGGC
>NZ_JCALCV010000047.1:0-1377 GCF_059812525.1 Mycobacterium sp. NGS51 | reverse complement strand
GGCTCTTCGGATCTTGCCGGGGTGCTGTGTTCATCGGACGACGATGGATGTGAGAACCCGCCAGTTGGGCTTACCGGCGTAGAGCAGTGCTCGGACGCGGTAGTTCTCGAAGTTGGTGAAGCCGTAGCCGATGCGTTTGATGCGTTTGATCAGGTTGTTGAGGGCCTCGGTGGGCCCGTTGCTGACGCGGGCGATGTGGAAGTTGCAGATCTTGTCGAACCAGGCTTTGAGGGTGCGGGCGAGTTTGTTCAGTTCGGGCGGCAGGCCCGGGCGTAGGCAGTGGTCGATCAGTTCGGAGAGCATCGCGCGGGCGGTGTGGATGTCGGTGCAGCGGTAGAACTCGCGCAGTCGTTCCTTGACGCGGTAGGCCAGGGCGACTTCGCCGCGGGGATCGCCCAGTTGCAGTAGTGAACTCAGGCGTTGGGTGGCCTTGGCATCGAGGCGTTCCTCACCGGTGAGCAGCACCCGTCGTACGCGGTAGAGAGGGTCGTGACGCCGGCCGCGGTGGCCCTTTTGTTCACGCTGCACGCGTCGTCGAATCTCGTCGAGGGTCCGGTTGGCCAGTTGCACGCAGTGGAAGGGATCGACGACCTGCTGCGCCCGGGGCAGCATCACCGTGTAGACCGCGGCGTAGGTCGCCGACATGTCCAGGGCGCCGAAGCGGATGCGGTGTTTCCAGGCCAGGGGTTGTTGGTCGATCCAGCCGGCGACATCGACATAGCTTCGGGTGGGCAGGATCTCGATGATCTGGTGGTTGGCGACATCCGCGACGGTGGTCGCATACGAGCGGCCCCGGCGGCTGCACAGTTTCACAAACGAGGTCTCGTCCAAGCCGATCGCGGACGTGGCGTTCAGGCGACGCCGGTCCGCAGCAAGCAGCGCCCGACCGTAGGTCATGACCGCGTCGTTGACGGTGTGCCAGTCGCAGGACAGCTCACCAGCGACATCGGAGACCGCACGACCGGTCCCGACCTGCATGGTCGCCCATTTGGCGCAGCGGGTCGTCAGCAGGCAGTTCTTGGCCGCGATGCGATGGTCGGCACTGGTCCAGCTCGCCCCCGCACAGCCGGGTCGCCGGCAGATCAAACGGTGCTTGCGCCACGCCAGACGCATCGGCTGGCCGTAGACGGGCAGGTCGACATAGCGCACCGTCGGCCGCTCCTTGATCTGGCCGGCGCCCCCGCAAGTCGGGCATAACCGATCGACGACGGTCTGCTCGATCACCAGCTCGACATCGGGACCGATACGTCGATAGGCCAGGACGCGGACATCCTTGAGCCCGACCAGGGCTTCGACGATCTGACTAGGCTCATAACGGACGAAGGTGCTTTTGAATTTGATGGTCACGCTTCAAAGACTCAGGCACCTTCGTTCCCC
>NZ_JCALCV010000046.1:0-1454 GCF_059812525.1 Mycobacterium sp. NGS51 | reverse complement strand
CCGCGGGCACCGCCGGATCGATCGCCAAATACGCCGCCCCGGCCTTGAGCACCGCCAACATCGACACAATCGCCTCGATGGAGCGCTCCAACAACACCGCCACACACTCACCGCGGCCCACACCCCGCTCAGAAAGCGCGTGCGCCAGCCGATTCGACGCCTCATCCAGCTCGCGATAGGACAGCGAACCGCTGCCCGCGGTCACCGCAACCGCCTCCGGCGCACACGCCACCTGAGCGGCGAACAACGCGGGAACCGACACCCTTGTGCTGGCGGGGGCGGTCAATGCTGCCCCGTTACCCAACTCCTCCAACCGGGCATGCTCAACTGCGTCGAGCACATCGATCGACGACAGTCGCCGATGCGCATCTGTGGTCACCGCCGCCAGCACCCGCTCAAAACGGCCGATCAACACCTCAACACTGACCGCATCAAACACATCGGTGCGAAACTCCACGGCCCCCGAAATCCCAGCGGGCTCACCGGCCTCAGTGAAGCGTTCGGTTAATGAAAAAGCCAAATCCATCCGGGCAGTGCGGACATCCACCGGCAGCGGGATGACCTGCACATCACCCAAACTCAACCGGGCAGCGGGATCCTCGGCGGCGTTCTGCCAGGCCAACGCCACCTGCACCAGCGGATGATGGGCCAGGCTTCGGGCCGGGTTGAGCCGCTCCACCAACACCTCAAACGGCACATCCTGGTTCTCGTAGGCGCCCAGACTGCGCTGCCGCACCTGCGCCAACAAGTCCGCCACGGTGGGATCGCCACCCAGATCGATCCGCAGCACCAAGGTATTGACGAAAAACCCGATCAACTCATCCAGGGCCGGGTCGCGGCGCCCAGCGATCGGGAACCCCACCGCCACATCAGAACTCGCGCTAAGCCTGCCCAACAACACGCCCAGAGCGGCCTGCATCACCATGAAACTCGTCGCATTACGCTCACGAGCCACCCGAATGACCTGCTGCTGCAACTGTGCCGGCCACTGCACCGCCACACTGGCACCACGCTGATCGGCCACCGCCGGATAAGGCCGATCAGTAGGCAACACCAACCGCTCGGGCATCCCGCCCAGCGCATCCTGCCAATAGCCCAACTGCGCAGCAATCAGACTCTCACCATCGTCGAAATCACCGAATTGCGCGCGCTGCCACACCGTGTAATCGATGTACTGCACCGCCAGCGGTGCCCAGCCCGGGGCTTGCCCGGCACAGCGGCTGGCATAGGCCACCCCCAAATCACGCACCAGCGGGGTGAGCGACCAACCGTCAGCAGCAATGTGATGCACCACCGCCGCCAACACATGCTCATCCTCGGCCACACGGAAAAGCTGTGCCTGCAACGGGATTTCGGTAGCCAGGTCGAAGGTGTGCCGCACTGCGGCATCAATAGCCTCCTGCAGCTGGCTTGCCGACCATCCGGTGGCATCGACGACGTCCCAGCCGAAGTCA
>NZ_JCALCV010000045.1:0-1518 GCF_059812525.1 Mycobacterium sp. NGS51 | reverse complement strand
GCTGCCAAGAAAAGCCTCTAGCGAGCACACACATGGCCCGTACCCCAAACCGACACAGGTGGTCAGGTAGAGAATACCAAGGCGTACGAGATAACTATGGTTAAGGAACTCGGCAAAATGCCCCCGTAACTTCGGGAGAAGGGGGACCCCCATACCGTCAACCGGCTTGCCCGGGGCAGCGGCAGGGGGTGGCACAAACCAGTGAGAAGCGACTGTTTACTAAAAACACAGGTCCGTGCGAAGTCGCAAGACGAGGTATACGGACTGACGCCTGCCCGGTGCTGGAAGGTTAAGAGGACCCGTTAACCCGCAAGGGTGAAGCGGAGAATTTAAGCCCCAGTAAACGGCGGTGGTAACTATAACCATCCTAAGGTAGCGAAATTCCTTGTCGGGTAAGTTCCGACCTGCACGAATGGCGTAACGACTTCTCAACTGTCTCAACCATAGACTCGGCGAAATTGCACTACGAGTAAAGATGCTCGTTACGCGCGGCAGGACGAAAAGACCCCGGGACCTTCACTACAACTTGGTATTGATGTTCGATGCGGTTTGTGTAGGATAGGTGGGAGACTATGAAATACAGACGCCAGTTTGTATGGAGTCATTGTTGAAATACCACTCTGATCGTATTGGACCTCTAACGTCGAACCGTGGATCCGGTTCACGGACAGTGCCTGGCGGGTAGTTTAACTGGGGCGGTTGCCTCCTAAAATGTAACGGAGGCGCCCAAAGGTTCCCTCAACCTGGACGGCAATCAGGTGTCGAGTGCAAGTGCACAAGGGAGCTTGACTGCAAGACTGACACGTCAAGCAGGGACGAAAGTCGGGACTAGTGATCCGGCACCCCCGAGTGGAAGGGGTGTCGCTCAACGGATAAAAGGTACCCCGGGGATAACAGGCTGATCTTCCCCAAGAGTCCATATCGACGGGATGGTTTGGCACCTCGATGTCGGCTCGTCGCATCCTGGGGCTGGAGCAGGTCCCAAGGGTTGGGCTGTTCGCCCATTAAAGCGGCACGCGAGCTGGGTTTAGAACGTCGTGAGACAGTTCGGTCTCTATCCGCCGCGCGCGTCAGAAGCTTGAGGAAACCTGTCCCTAGTACGAGAGGACCGGGACGGACGAACCTCTGGTCCACCAGTTGTCCCACCAGGGGCACCGCTGGATAGCCACGTTCGGACAGGATAACCGCTGAAAGCATCTAAGCGGGAAACCTTCTCCAAGACCAGGCTTCTCACCCATTTAAGTGGGATAAGGCCCCCCGCAGACCACGGGATCAATAGACCAGACCTAGACACCCCGCAAGGGGCGCAGGGAACTGGCACTAACCGGCCGAAAACTTACACACAACGCAACCACACCACACCACCCACACCCCACCACCAAACTATATTTAAATAGAGTTACGGCGGAAATAGCGACAGGGAAACGCCCGGACCCATCCCGAACCCGGAAGCTAAGCCTGCCAGCGCCGATGATACTACCCACCCGGGTGGAAAAGTAGGACACCGCCGAACACACA
>NZ_JCALCV010000044.1:0-1607 GCF_059812525.1 Mycobacterium sp. NGS51 | reverse complement strand
CCGAGCAATCACCGGCCTGGTTTTCGCCGACGTTCCACGCTGCTGGGAAGGCGGGGCCGCGGCCAGGGTCGAGTCGGCGGGCTGTGGCTGGTCTGCGTCCGCCGCGGGTGCCGGGTGGGCCGCGGCTGCCAGCAAGGTCGGAGCGGAGCGCGAGGTTTCTGCTGTGGTGGTGGTCAGGGCTTGCTGGGCGGCGGTGGCCAACTCGCGGGCGCTCTGATAGCGCTGATCGGGGTTTTTGGCCATGCCCGCTGCGATCACGTCGTCGAAGGCCGCTGGAACGGCGGGATTGATGCAGCTGGGTTTCGGCGGCTCCAGCGTCAGGTGTCCGCCGATTTGTTGTTCCATGCTGTCGCCGGGGAAGGGTGGGGCACCCGTCAAGCATTCGTAGAGCACACATGCCAGTGCGTAGACGTCGGCGCGGGCATCAGCAGTGCCGGCGGTGAAGCGCTCGGGAGCCATGTAGGCCCAGGTGCCCACCATCATGCCGGTACTCGTCAGTTTGGTGGCCGCCGCGTCGTGAGCGATCCCGAAGTCGATCAGGTACACGAAGTCGTCACCGGTCACCAACGCGTTCGACGGTTTGATGTCCCGGTGCACCAGCCCGACGGCGTGCGCCGCGTTGAGGCCTGCAGCCAGTTGCGTGATCACCTGCACGCTCCGCTGCGGGCTCATCGGCCCGTCACGAGCCAGCAAACCGTGCAAGTCGATCCCGTCGATAACGGGCATCACCAGATACAGCTGGCCGTCGACTTCCCCGGTGTCGTAAATCGGGATGATGTGCGGCTCTGTCAGCCGGGCTGCGGTGTACGCCTCGCGGCGAAACCGCTCCCGATAACCGGGCTCAATGCTTAGTTCGGTGGGCAGCACTTTGATTGCCACATCGCGGCCGATCACGTCGTCGTGGGCCTTGTACACCTTGCCCATGCCGCCCTCGCCGATCAACGCGATCAGCCGGTACCGCCCGAAACCCACCTCGTCCACTGCGGCCTCCATCACCGCACCCCCCGTTGGCACATGCTAGCGAACCACCCCGGTACTCACAGTCGATTCGACAAGCAGCCCGGCCACGTCGCGGCATCCCTGCACATGTCATCCGTCAGCCGCCGCACCAGCGGGGATTGGAGCCGCAGAAGAGCCCCTCATTCTTGTCGCCGACGAACCAGTGAATGGTGTCCTGCTCGCCCAGCGTGGCTGCCACCGTTGCACCTACCGGGAACCGTGGATCTGAGCTGGCGGTGACAGTCCCACTGGCCGTGTCACCCGAGACCGATGTCAGCGTGAAGTCCATTGTGTTGTAAGGCATGTCCGCCATCGTTGTGCAGGTCGGACAGTCCATCATGTAATGGAAATGACCGTTGCCTGCGGTGTCGATGATGACACTCTCCCGCGCTCCACGCCACTCCCGCGCGAACGGGGCCAACCCCGGTATGCCGGCACTGGGAGCGGTGGTCGAAGGTGGCGCCTCCAATGACGGCGGCGCGGGTTGCGCGTTTGCCTCCGAAGCTGGCGAATAAGTCGAAGCTTCGGTGGTGGTTGTCGGTGTGGCGGATGGGGTGGAGTTGTCTTTGGTGGCAAGTACGGCGATGACCACGATCAGCGCGGCGATA
>NZ_JCALCV010000043.1:0-1619 GCF_059812525.1 Mycobacterium sp. NGS51 | reverse complement strand
TCCTTATCTGTGTTGAGGACCCCCGTAAAGATGGGATCCGTTGGTCATTTCTTGTTGGTTCGTTCCGGAGGCCCAGGTGTATGCGCGGTGGACCGCAGCCGGGGTCGAGGTGGAGCGCCCGCAGCGCAGCGAGGACGAACGACCTCGAGGCCGGTGAGGATCCACCGCATACTGTGGTAGGGCCGAAACGAAACCAAAGACGTTGTTGTTCAAGTCATCTGCTGCCTCCCGTGACTATGAACGTTGTTTGAAAGACGCGTCGCGCGTGCCGGCGCCCAGCCTTATCTGGGTCCACGGACATAGTCCGGCGACATGATGATTGATGGGGTGCCCGACGCGCGGGCCCGCCGAAGAGGTGCGGCCGCTCAATCTTTCCGGGAAGTCCACCCAACGATGGGGTGGCGACAGGAGTCTCAAGGGAGCTGGCCGCAGGCATCAGCTCAGATACGGGCATGGCAAGCGCGCAACACATCATTTAGGCGGCCGCCTCCTCACGTTCGGGCAGGGGCAGCGTCAGGGCGGCATCACCGAGCACGCGCAGCGTGTGATAGCAGCGGCGCAGGAGTTTGCGCTCCACGGCCAGGGTCGGGTTCTTACCGTTGTGGCCGTCACGTTTAGCCGCCAGCTTGTGGTAGTAGCCGTAGTCGGGAGAACTGCGTCGGGTCGCGCATTTGGCCGTCTCAAAGGCGGCCCACCGCAAAACCGGTGAGCCCTGGCGCGACAGATGCCCCGGCGAGCGCTTGTCATCAGACGAGTAAACGGTGACATCGAGTCCGGCAAACCGGATCAGCTGATCGGAGCTGCAAAACCGCCGGGCATCACCGATCTCAGCCCAGATGATCGCCGCGCACAACCAGCCGATGCCGTAGTGACGCTGCAGCGCCTGGCAGCCCTGCTGACGCTTGGCGAAGTTCGCCAATTGGGCTCGCAGCGGATCGATCTCGGCAGTCAACTCATCAATGCGCCGCAATGCCGTGTCCACGTACTGCCGACCGATCGGCGAGAGCTCGGCGCTGGCCAACGCCTGGCGGCCCGCCTTCGACAACAGCGCCCGAACCGGTGGACAACCCTGATGGAACAGCTGGGCGTGGATACGCTGCTGCCAGGCCCGCCGCTCATCCATCAAAGTGCAGTACAACCGCCCCAACGTGCGGATCTCCAGCACATGCGTCGGCGGGACCCACGACTCGGGGAACCGGCCCTGCAACAACAGCGTGCGCAACAGCCGGGCATCAGCGCGGTCGGTCTTGGCGCGCTTCTTACGACCCCGCGCCGCAGCGACCTCGGCCGGATCTCCCAGATGCACCCCTAGGCCCGCGGCCGCCAATTCCTCGCTGATATACCGCCACCCGGTGCAGCCCTCTAACGCGAACTCCGCTTCTCCATCCCGGCAACGCTCCGCCAACCAGCTCCGCAACGTTTGCCGCGTCGCCGGACAGATCCGACCCCAACGCACCAGACCGTCATCGTCCACATAATCGAACGTGATCTGCTTCCGGTGCACGTCCAACCCGCCTACCATAGTCATTGGGACCTCCTCGATAGCTCCCGAAATTCTTCTGACGCCCATATCAACGAGCGTCCGAGCCGAGGAGGTCCCCATCACATGTCATCTTTCG
>NZ_JCALCV010000042.1:0-1685 GCF_059812525.1 Mycobacterium sp. NGS51 | reverse complement strand
CTAGCCTCGAACTTTCATGATGCTGTTGTTCGCGGTCTCGGTGGGTACTGATGTGAGTTGTCGTCGTTGAAGCAGGGGTGATTACCGGCGCTGTGGTCGCCGGCTCTCCGGGGCCTTGGTCGGGTGAGGTGTGGGTTGTTCAGACAGTACGCAGGCTGGCCCAGCCGGTGTCTATGAGGTGGTTCCAGGGCCAATGCCGGGGTAGTCGAAGCCTTCGTCGTCTTCCGGTGCGGATGATGCGGCCGGCCACGGCGAGCAGCCGGAAACGGAAGCGTTTGGGCTCCCATCTGCGGGCGGGTTGCTGTTCATCGAAGGCCAGGGTTTGAGTCCAGGCTATCAAATCGCTTGCCAGGGCGGCGATTTCGAGCCAGACCCGATTGGCGTGGTAGCTGTGGAAGGGCAGGTTACGCAGGCCGGTGTCCTTCAGACAGCGGATGCGGTCTTCGGCGCGGGCGCGTTGGCGGTGCCGGACTTCGAGGGTCGCCAGCGTCCAGCCGGGTGCGCGGGTATTGGTGGCAAAGCAGGTGATGCGCCAGCCGTTGCGGTCGGTCAGGCGGAGCTGAGCACCGGGGTGCGGACGTTCCCGGCGAGCGATGACCCGCATACCGTGAGGCCAGTGCTGGGGGCCGTACTTGGCCGGCGACCGGCTCGGTTTGACCGGAGTCGGCATCCAGGCGGTGAGCTCGGCGACCTGGGCTCCCTCACGGGGTGCGCCGTCGCTGTCAAGCGCGGCGACCCAGGCTTGCTCGGGAATCGCCTCAATGGCGGCCTGCACTGGGCCCTGGGCGGCAAACCCGATGGAATACTGCAGCCCGGCGTCGGTGAGGTGATGCATAAACGCCTTGGAGGCCCCACCGGCATCGGCGCGCACCAGCACCTGTGCCCGCTCGGCGATCGGCAGCTGGTCAAGCGCTGCGGCCAACACCGCGATGTGATCGGCGCTATTGAACGGCGATGCTTTTCCCGGGCGCAAGTTCAGCGCCAGCGTTTCGCCGGTGCCAAACTGGCCGTGATCGACGAACGCGCACATCGGGGTGAAGCCATAGGACATCTTGTGGGTCGCTTCGGCGCCCTCTTTATCCGAATGTGCCCTGACCACGGTGGCGTCGATGTCGACGATGACTTGGCCGCCGTCACGACTTCCTGGCGTCCCTGCCAGTGGCCGACGTCGTGACCAGATACCCTCCCGACCAGCAGCCCGGGCCGAACGCAACGCCGCGACCGCGGCATCGGCGGTGGCGGAGTCGGCGGCCAGCGCGGCGAACAACCGCGACACCGTCGGGTCGGAAGCCACCGCCCCGAACAAGTCGTGCTGAGCTCGTACCGCGGCCACATCGGCCAAACAGTCACCACCCAGGGCAACCGCGATCGCCACGTCGAGCAGGACTTTGCCCGGATCGTGACGAGCCCGAGCCGTCCGCCAGGGTGCCAACGCCCTCGACAACCCAGACCGTAGACCTGCGACCCGGATCGTTTCGTTGATCATCAGCGCTCCCGATGAAGTCACCAGCGACTCGCGGACATCATCGAGAACCAGCCCACCAACTGCGTTACGCTTCACCTACGGAGTGCCTTCCCGCTTGAGGACATTGAGACTTCAGCAATCTCGAGAATCCCCTGCAGGACAGGCACTTCCGTGCATCACACGCCGTCATTCACCCAACGACGTGAAACTTCGAGGCTAG
>NZ_JCALCV010000041.1:0-1988 GCF_059812525.1 Mycobacterium sp. NGS51 | reverse complement strand
GTACCTGCCATGACGCTGCAAGTTGTTCCCGAAGGTCTAGCCGCGGCCAGCGCTGCCGTGGAAGCGATCACCGCCCGGCTGGCAGCGGCGCACGCGGGCGCGGCCCCGCTGATCACTGCGGTGGTGCCTTCAGCGGCTGATCCGGTATCGCTGCAGACTGCAGTGGGATTCAGCGCCCAAGGCAGCGAACATGCCGCAGTGGCCGCCGAGGGTGTCGAAGAGCTGGGCCGGTCCGGTGTCGGTGTCGGTCAGTCCGGGGTCAGCTATGCCGTTGGAGATGCCGCCGCGGCCTCGTCCTACCTGGTTGCCGGCAGCTGACACATGATCGCGCCGATCTGGATGGCCTCACCGCCGGAAGTGCATTCGGCGTTGTTGAGCAGCGGTCCGGGTCCAGGGTCGCTGCTGGCGGCCGCGGCGGCGTGGACGTCATTGAGCACCGAATATGCATCGGCGGCAGGAGAACTCACCACAGTGCTGGGTGGGGTGCAGGCGGGAAGCTGGCAAGGCCCAAGCGCTGAACAGTATGTCGCTGCCCATGCGCCCTACCTGGCGTGGCTCGCGCTGGCAAGTGCGAACAGCGCCGGCGCGGCTGCACAACACGAGACCGCGGCGGCCGCCTACACCGCCGCCTTGGCCGTGATGCCGACGCTGCCCGAACTGGCCGCCAACCACATGATCCACGGCGTGTTGGTGGCGACCAACTTCTTCGGCATTAACACGATCCCGATTGCACTCAACGAGGCCGACTACGTGCGGATGTGGATTCAGGCCGCCACCACGATGACGACCTATCACGCAGTCTCCGGCACGGCATTGGCATCCGCGCCGCGCACCACACCCGCGCCGCACGTGATGAAACCCGGTGTGGGGGAGAGCAGCAACGCTTCGACGCTGCAGAACAACGCACCCGTGCAGGCGCAGTCTTGGCTCTCGGATCTGCTGAAATCCCTCCGGGATATGCTCAACCAGCTCAAGGACATATTCCCGTTCTTACTGGCGAATCCCTTGGTGCTCGCGTTCTTTGTCGGGTATCAGGTGTTCTTCAACCTGATCGGCTGGCCGACCTGGGCAATGATCTTGAGCGCCCCGATCCTGCTGCCGCTGCTCATCGGACTGGGCGTCAATTCACTGATGACGGCAACGCCGCCGGCACCCATTACGACACCCGCGGTCGTGGGACCTCCCGTCGCCGCCGCTGCCCGGTCCATGCCGGTCGTCGGCCTGGCTCCCGGGGTGGCCACACCCGCGGCGACCCCGGCTTCGGCTCCCGCAGCCGGGGCGGCGGCCGGTGCCGCGCCGGCGGCCGCGCCGGCGGCTGCCGGTTTCGGTTATGCCGTAGCCGGTTTCGGCCCACCGGGTGGGCCCGGTCCGACGTTGCATGACCGTGAGGGTGCCAAGTCGCCGGCGTCCCACATTCCGGCCGCCGCTGCCGCGGGAGTGTCGAGTCGACAGAAAACACGGGCCAGGCGGCGGCGACGGGCGGCGCTGTACGACCACGCCGACGAGTTCGCCGATATGAACGTCGAGGTCGACCCGGACTGGGATGCGGGGCCGGTTAAGCAGCCAGTCGCTGCCGCGGTGGCGTCGGAAAACGGAGCGGGGCGGTTGGGGTTTGCCGGCACGGTGGGTAAAGACACCATCGGCGATGCGGCAGGGCTGACCACACTGACCGGCAACGGCTTCGGCGGGGGACCGGCGATGCCGATGGTGCCGGGCAGCTGGCAGCCCGACGGGCCCCCTGGCTCCAACGGCGAAGGGGGAGAGCACAACTGAAGCAGAACGGTGTATCACGATGACTGGAAATCGATGAGCAAAGGATGTGAGTGATGAGTTTGTTGGATGCCCATATTCCGCAGTTGGTGGCGTCGCAGTCGGCGTTTGCGGCGAAGGCGGGGTTGATGCGGTCCACGATTGGGCAGGCTGAGCAGGAGGCTTTGTCGGCGCAGGCGTTTCATGTGGGGGAGTCTTCGGCGGCGTTTCAGGCTTCT
>NZ_JCALCV010000040.1:0-2243 GCF_059812525.1 Mycobacterium sp. NGS51 | reverse complement strand
ACGTCGCTGGCGGCGATTGGCGCTTGGGTTGCGGCGAGGATGGCGGTGGCCAGTGGGTGTTCACTGCGGGCTTCCAGTGCGGCCGCCACCGCCAGCACGTCCTCGCGGGTGGCGCCGTTGGTGGTAGCGACGTCAATGACCGCGGGCCGGTTGGCGGTCAACGTTCCGGTTTTGTCCAGGGCGATTCCGCGGATGGTGCCCAGGGCTTCCAGCGCGGCGCCGCCCTTGATCAGTACGCCGAGTTTGGAGGCGGCGCCGATGGCCGCCACGACAGACACCGGCACGGCGATGGCCAGCGCGCACGGGGAGGCTGCGACCAAGACCACTAGGGCGCGTTCGATCCAGACCAGCGGGCTGCCAAGGATGCTGCCAGTCCCGGCGATCAGCACCCCGGCGATCATGATGCCCGGCACCAGCGGTCGCGCGATGCGATCGGCCAGCCGCTGGCTGGCGCCTTTGCGGGCTTGTTCGGCCTCTACGATGTGCACGATGCGCGCCAGCGAGTTGTTCTGCGCGGTCGCGGTGACCTGCACCTGCAGCACTCCGGAGCCGTTGATCGACCCGGCGAACACCTCATCACCGGGCCCGGCCTCGACCGGCACCGATTCCCCGGTGATCGCCGAGACGTCCAACGCAGTGCGTCCGGAACGAATAATGCCGTCGGTGGCAAGGCGTTCGCCGGGTTTGACGATCATTTGATCCCCAACACGCAGGTCGGCGGCGGCTACCGCGGTTTCGGTCCCCTCGCGCAGTACCGTGGCCTGATCCGGCACCAGCGACAGCAGCGCGCGCAGGCCCCGGCGCGTGCGCGCCACCGCGTATTCTTCCAGGCCCTCACTGATCGAGAACAAAAACGCCAGCGTGGCGGCCTCGCCGACCTGACCGAGCGCCACAGCGCCAGCGGCGGCGATGGTCATCAAGGTGCCCACGCCGATGCGGCCCTTGGCCAGTCCCTTGAGAGTGGACGGCACGAACGTCGAGGCCCCCACCGCCAGCGCGAGGGCTTTCAGTCCCAGTGCGACCGGCCCCAGTGGAGTGAACCATGCGGTAATCACCGAGGCGCCCAGCAGCGCCCCGGACAACGCGGCTCGCCGCAGCTTGACGACGTGCCAGAGCCCGTCCGGCTCGCGCTCGGTGTCGTCGTGGTCGCAGCAGCCATCACTTACCACCCGCGGTCGCTGCCCGGCTCCGCCAGTCGGCGGACGGCCTGGCGCGTCATGGCGTGGACCCGACAGCATTCGCGCGGCCCAGTCGACAACTTTCTGCATGACCCCGGCCTCGCGGATACCGGCCGAATGCGGGGCACGCGCGGGCACCGATGCTGCCGGGATGTGCTCGGCATCGGCGATCGCCAACAAGATAGCAGCGGAGTCACAGCGCGCGGGCGAATACCAGACCACCACCGAGGCCGTGCCCGGATAGGCCTGCACAGCCCGCACGCCGGTCAGCTTGCCGACGGTGTCTTCGATCGCGACGGCCCGGACCGTGTCGAACCGAAATCCGGTGGCGTGCACACGCATCCGCCCCGCTGCGGCGGATACAACCGTCAGCGTGACACCGGTATCAGGGCGAGTATCAATGGTCAATATCATCAGCCTCCATGGTCGTGGTCTGGGCCGAATCCCCCACCGCCGGCGGTGAAAACTGCCTCCCCGACGCGCTCTACCGCCTCGGCGACCACGTCGGCGACTTGCAGCCCGCCCGACTCGGCCTTCGCTTCGGCGCGTCGGCTTCCGCGCAAACCCCGCTCGGTCGCGATCACCGCGGCTCGGCGAACGGGAGCCGCGCAACAGCACCGTGCGCAGCGCTTCATAGGGCGCTCACACTGCCCGGTGACCGCCTCGGCGGCTTTAGCTCGTAGCACGTGCGGAACCACCGTTAAGCGCTCCTTGTATTCTGCGCTCTCAGCACGATTCAGTAGTTCCGTCCGGGGTGTCAGTAAATCGTTCCTGCTCATCGACTAACGGTCATGCCGACCGGCCCCGCGCACGTGGCTTGCTCGGCGGCGCAGGGCTGGTCGGTATCGACCGCGAGAACGACCTGGACCAATTCGCCCAAGGCACGGGCGAGGTGACTGTCGGCCAGCGCATACCGAACCTGTCGGCCCTCATAGGTTGCGACGACCAATCCGCAGCCCCGCAAACACGACAGGTGATTGGACACATTTGATCGCGTTAACCCAAGACACGAAGCCAGCTGGGCGGGATAGCAAACTCCATCCAGCAGCGCCACAAGAATCCGGC
>NZ_JCALCV010000004.1:0-332831 GCF_059812525.1 Mycobacterium sp. NGS51 | reverse complement strand
CGACACGCACGCTCGCGCGGGTAGGCGCGGTTAGCCGGGTTAGGCGAGCGCGGCGACCAGCGCGGCCACCACATCGTCGATCGCGCCGGTAGTCGAGTACCCCGCGGCCAGCTTGTGTCCGCCCCCGCCGAACGTCGACGCGACGACGGCCAGATCCACCGCCTTTTTGGCTCGCATCGACACCGACCACTGCTGCGGCTCAACCTCTTTGAAGACCGCCGCCACCTCGGCCTGCGACGTGGTGCGCACGATGTCGACGATGCTTTCGACTTCCTCTGCGCGTGCGCCGATCCACTCCTGGTGTCCGACCGACGCATACACCAGCCCACTGCCCCCGACGGCGTCGGGCAGCAGCTGGGCCGAACCCAGCACCCGGGACAGCATCGTCAGCCAGCTGAACGGATGCGTGTCCAGCAGCGCTCGGCTGATCGCGGCGTTGTCCACGCCGAGCTCTATCAGCCGTGCCGCCAACCGGTGTGCCCGGGCGCCGGCCCAGCGGAACGACCCGGTGTCGGTCGTCAGCCCCGCATAAAGGCAGTGCGCAACCTCGATGTCGATCGGCTTGGACCACGCGTCGAGCAGCTCGGCGACCAGCATCGTGGTGGAATCCGCCGATGGATCAACGAAATTGGCGGTGCCGAACAGTTGATTGGATGCATGGTGGTCGATCACCAGCAGCTCCCGGTCCGCGCCGGCCATATCGCGCAGCCCGCCGAGCCGGTTGATGCTCGGAATATCCACGGTCACGACGAGGTCGACGTCGCGGCGCATCTCCTCGGGACTGACCAGCAGCCGACCGCCGGGCAGTGACTGCAGGGACTGCGGCAGCGCTGCCGGCGCGGCGAAACCGACCTGGACCGATTTGCCGGATTGGTCCAGCACTATCCCCAGCGCCAACCCGGCACCGATGGTGTCGGCGTCGGGATAGACATGGCAGACCACGCCGATCGTGGCGGCAGCGGACAGCAACTCCGCGGCTGCGGCGGCGTCGACGCGGCCGGCCACGGCCGCCTCAGTCGTCGCGTTGGTCGTCGTCACCGGCGTCTCCAGCGTCCGAGTCCCCGCTCCTTGCCCGATACGGATCGGCCTCCCCTGCCGGCTTGGCACCCGAGCGAACCCGCGCCAAGTCCGCGTCGGCCGCACGGGCACGGGCGAGCAACTCTTCCATCCGGTGCGCCGCGTCGGGCACGGTGTCGCGGCTGAACGTCAGCGTAGGGGTGAACCGCACGCCGGTACCGGCGCCCACTTTGGTTCGCAACACACCCTTGGCGCTTTCCAGCGCCGCGGCGGCACCGCCGTAGTCCGGCTCGTCCTCCAGGGTGCGTCCCATCACTGTGTAGAACAGGGTCGCATCATGCAGATCGGCGGTCACCTTGGCGTCGGTAATGGTCACCCCGGCCAACCGCGGATCTTTGATCTCGTACTCGATCGCCGAGGCGACGATCGTCGAGATCCGCTTGGCCAATCGTCGCGCTCGGGCCGGATCGGCCATCAGGCGCGGGCCTTCTCAACCAACTCGTAGGTCTCGATGACGTCGCCTTCCTTGATGTCGTTGTAGCTCAGCGTCAGACCACATTCGTAGCCGTCGCGCACCTCGGTCACGTCGTCCTTCTCGCGGCGCAGCGACTGCACGGTCGCGTTCTCGGCGACCACGATGTTGTCCCGCAACAGCCGGGCCTTGGCGTTGCGGCGCACCACGCCGGAGGTGACCAGACAGCCGGCGATCAGGCCGACCTTCGAGCTGCGGAACAGCGCCCGGATCTCCGCGCGGCCCAGTTCCACCTCTTCGTAGACCGGCTTGAGCATGCCCTTCAGCGCGCTCTCGATCTCGTCGATGGCCTGGTAAATCACCGAGTAGTAGCGGATGTCCACGCCTTCGCGGTTGGCCAGCTCGGTGGCCTTGCCCTCGGCGCGCACATTGAACCCGATGATGACCGCGTCGGAGGCCGATGCCAGGTTGACGTTGGTTTCGGTGATACCACCGACACCGCGGTCGATGACCCGCAGCGCCACCTCGTCGTCGATCTGGATGCCCAACAGGGCCTCTTCCAGCGCTTCGACGGTACCGGCGTTGTCGCCCTTGAGGATCAGGTTGAGCTGGCTGGTTTCCTTGAGCGCCGAGTCCAGATCCTCCAGGCTGATCCGCTTGCGCGAACGCGCCGCCATGGCGTTGCGCTTGCGCGCGTTGCGCCGGTCGGCGATCTGGCGGGCGATGCGGTCCTCATCGACGACCAGCAGGTTGTCACCGGCGCCGGGCACCGACGTGAAGCCGATGACCTGCACCGGCCGCGACGGCAGCGCCTCCTCGACGTCGTCGCCGTGTTCGTCGACCATGCGGCGGACCCGCCCGTAAGCGTCGCCGGCGACGATCGAGTCGCCGACCCGCAGCGTGCCGCGCTGCACCAGCACGGTGGCCACCGGGCCGCGGCCGCGGTCCAGGTGCGCCTCGATCGCCACGCCCTGGGCTTCCATGTCGGGGTTGGCCCGCAGGTCCAGCGCCGCGTCGGCGGTCAACAGCACCGCCTCCTCCAGCGCCTCGATGTTGGTGCCCTGCTTGGCCGAGATGTCGACGAACATCGTGTCGCCACCGAAATCCTCTGACACCAAACCGTATTCGGTGAGCTGTCCGCGGATCTTGGCCGGGTCGGCACCCTCCTTGTCGATCTTGTTGACCGCCACCACGATCGGCACGTCAGCGGCCTGGGCGTGGTTGATGGCCTCCACGGTCTGCGGCATCACGCCGTCGTCGGCGGCCACCACCAGAATCGCGATGTCGGTGGCCTTGGCACCGCGGGCACGCATGGCGGTGAACGCCTCGTGACCCGGGGTGTCGATGAAGGTGATCGGCCGTTCGGTGCCGTCGAGGTCGACGGAGACCTGGTAGGCGCCGATGTGCTGGGTGATGCCGCCGGCCTCGGCCTCGCGGACGTTGGCCTGACGGATGGTGTCCAGCAGGCGGGTCTTCCCGTGGTCGACGTGACCCATCACGGTGACCACCGGCGGGCGCACCTGCAGGTCTTCCTCGGTCCCCTCGTCCTCCCCGTAGGAGAGGTCGAACGACTCCAGCAGCTCGCGGTCCTCGTCCTCGGGGGAAACGACCTGCACGACGTAGTTCATCTCGCTGCCCAGCAACTCGAGCGTCTCGTCGCCGACCGACTGGGTGGCGGTGACCATCTCGCCGAGGTTGAACAGCGCCTGGACCAGCGCGGCCGGGTTGGCGTCGATCTTCTCGGCGAAGTCGCTCAGCGACGCGCCGCGGGCCAGCCGGATGGTTTCGCCGTTGCCGTGCGGCAACCGCACACCACCGACCACCGGTGCCTGCATGTTTTCGTATTCGGCGCGTTTGGCCCGCTTGGACTTCCGGCCGCGCCGGGGCGCACCACCGGGCCGGCCGAACGCGCCGGCCGCGCCACCGCGCTGGCCGGGGCGACCGCCGCCGCCCCCGGGGCGGCCACGGTAGCCGCCGCCGGGTGGGGCACCGACGCCACCGCCGCCGCCTCGATAGTTGCCGCCACCGCCGCCGGGGCGGCCGCCCGCGGGAGCGCCGGGCCGACCGCCGGGACCGGGCCGCGGCGCGCCGGGACGCGGTGGGCGGCCTTGAGCTCCACCCGGCCGGGGCGGCATGCTGCCGGGCGATGCGCCCGGGCGCGGTGCGCCGGGCCGGGGTCCGCCGGGACGAGGCGCCGGCGGACGAGGAATGGGCCGGTCGACGGGCTGGGCCGACGAGAACGGGTTGTTGCCGACGCGCGGGGTACGCGCAGCCGGCTTCGGGGCCGGGCTCGGTCGCGGGCCGGGCGTGGGGCCGGGCCGCGTCGGCGGCGGGGCAGCTTGCGGTTGGCCGGCGGCCGGGGCCTGGGCGGCCGGTTGGGCCGGTGGCGCGGGCGGCTCGGCGGCCGCCGGTGCGGACGGTTTGCGGCCGTCGACTTTCTCAGCGGCGGTGTCGGCCTTCGCGGGGGCCTTTGCCGCCGCGCCGTTGCCTGCCGCTTTCTCAGCGGTCTTGTCGGGAGCGGGTTTGCCGCCGCCGAACGACTCCCGCAGCCGGCGCGCGACCGGCGCTTCCACCGTCGACGATGCCGATTTGACGAATTCGCCCTGTTCGCTCAGCCGGGCGAGAACTTCCTTGCTGGTAACACCGAGTTCCTTGGCTAACTCGTGTACGCGGGCCTTGCCTGCCACTACATCTCCTGTCCATGAGGCGACAGCGGTGGTAGGCCGCGCCTCGGGTTAGCTATGACGCATGGTCATCGGGACTTCACGGTGTGCTCATGTTCTTTGCTACCTGTTCTGTTGCCGGGTGAGCCGAGCGTGTTGACATGCTCGACCACCGCGGAGGTGTCCGGTGAACCGGCGATGCGCAGCGCTCGACTGAAAGCTCGCCGCCGGATCGCTTGGTTAGTGCACTGCGGTACGGGATGCAGCCACGCACCCCGCCCCGGCAGGTTACCTGCTGCATCAACGATCACGGCGAATTTACCGTTCCCGCTCGACACAGCCACCACTCGAAGCAGTTCGACAGCCAACTCTCGCTTTCGGCAACCGACACACGTCCGCACCGGTCCATCGATACGTCGATGCGCCGAGGCCGAAGTCTCGCGCTGGATCACGGCTTAGTTTACCTTCACCGGACCGGTAAGAATTGCGCGGGCTGGCCGCGTTGCCGGCTAGCGGCCGTGCGCCATCCCGTGGCCGGCGGCATGGTCGGGCTGGTCCGCCGACGACCCCGGCGAATCGCCGCGGATGTCGATACGCCAGCCGGTGAGCCGGGCGGCCAACCGCGCGTTCTGTCCCTCCTTGCCGATGGCCAGCGACAACTGGAAATCGGGCACCACCACTCGAGCGGCGCGGGCCGTCTGATCGATCACCGCGACCGAAACCACCTTCGCCGGCGACAGCGCGTTGGCGACGAAACGCGACGGGTCTTCGTCGTAGTCGATGATGTCGATTTTCTCGCCGGACAACTCGCTCATGACATTGCGGACCCGTTGACCCATCGGGCCGATGCAGGCGCCTTTGGCGTTGAGGCCGGGAACCCGGGATGCGACCGCGATCTTCGAGCGGTGACCGGCTTCCCGGGCGACTGCGATGATCTCCACGGAGCCGTCGGCGATCTCGGGCACTTCCAGCGAGAACAGTTTGCGCACCAGGTTGGGATGAGTGCGCGACAACGTGATCAGCGGTTCGCGAGCGCCGCGGCTCACGCCCACTACGTAGCAGCGCAAGCGGTCGCCGTGCTCGTAGGTCTCCCCCGGGACCTGTTCGGCCGCAGGGATCACCCCCTCGGACCCCTTGGTTTCACTGCCCATTCGGACCACGACTAGACCGCGGGCGTTGGCCCGGCTGTCGCGCTGGATCACCCCACCGACGATCTCGCCTTCCCGGGTGGAGAACTCACCGTAATTGCGCTCGTTCTCTGCGTCGCGCAGCCGTTGCAGGATCACCTGCCGCGCGGTGGTAGCCGCGATCCGGCCGAAACCCTCTGGTGTGTCGTCCCATTCGGACAACACGTTGCCGTCTTCGTCGACCTCGCGGGCGATCACCCGGACAACACCGGTTTTGCGGTCGATGTCGATATGCGCCTCTTGCTGATGACCTTCGGTGTGCCGGTAGGCGGTGAGCAGCGCGGATTTGATGGTCTCGACCACCACATCCACCGAAATGCCCTTGTCCGCTTCGATCGCATGCAGCGCGGCCATGTCGATATTCATCTGCGCCGCTCCTCCTCATCGCCCCGACCAAGTGCCGCCAGCTCCAACTCACGTTTACTTGGCGACGAAAACTCCACTTGGACAACCGCTTTCACGATTTCGTCGAGCGAGATCATCCGGACAGTCCAGTCGCGCCGCTGGTCATCGCGGACAACGAGTGTCACCGCGTCCCCGGTGGTTTCACCGACCCGTCCGATCAACTGCGATCCGTCGGAGAGAGCCAGTTCGACCTTGCGGCCGCGGGCGCGACGGAAATGCTTCGCGGTGGTCAACGGCCGGTCCACCCCGGGCGAGCTGACTTCCAGCACGTAGTTGCCATGGATGCCTTCGACACCGTCCAGCAAGGTCGAGGCGCCGCGAGACAGGGCGGCGATAGTGTCCAAATCCAGCGCGGTGTCGCCGTCGGCGATCACCGTGATCCGCGGCGGCCGCGCCCGGGTGTCGATCACCACGTCTTCGATCTCAAAGCCTGCGCGCGCGAACTCACCATCGAGCAGCTCGATCACCTGCGTGTGCGACGGTAGCCCGGTGGCCACGGCGAGCTCCTCATCTTGAGTTGTCCGCTCGGCGACTGATGTCGCCGGCGGGGCGGCTCCGGCTGCTCTCCCGAGCGCACGGCTATCGCCGGTCCCGGAGAACCAGTCATCAACGATACGCCAGGAATCCGGTCTCAGCCGGTCACCGCGAGGGCACGAAAAGGCAATGGCAGGATGTTGCTGTGCCACCGACAGCGCCCGTCGTCACGCGGCGACGTGTGCTGGCCGGCGGGGCCGCTCTCGCGGTACTGGGGATCGCTGCGTCGGCCTGCAGTACGCAACCGGAACAGCCGCCTCCGGTCGACGAACTGGAAGCAGAGCTGACGCTGGCCCGCCACGACAGTGAACTGGCCGCTGCTGCCGCTGCCGCTCAGCCGGCGGCGGTCGCAGCCGCGTTGCAGCAGGTCGCCGCCGAACGTTCCCAACACGCGCAGTCGTTGGCCACCGAAATCGACCGGGTTGCCGGGATAACCACAAGCACCTCCAGCCAATCGACGACGGCCCCGATGTCCACCAGTGCTCCGCCGGGACCGCCGCCCACGCTCTCCGAAGTCATTGGTTCGTTGCGCGCGTCGGCCGCCAGCGCGGAAAAGCTGGCGACCGTGTCGACGGGTTATCGGGCGGGGTTGCTCGGTTCGATTGCTGCGGCCTGCACCGCGGCATACACGGTCGCGCTGGTGTTCGGCGGCACCGCGCCGTGACGTCCGCCGAGCCCGCGTCCTACACCAATGCGCTGAGCGCTGCGCTCACCACCGAGCACGCGGTCATCTACGGCTATGGCATCGTCTCCGCCCGCTGTACGCCGGACGTCAACAAGCTGGTGGCGGCGTCGATGACGCAACACCGCGAGCGCCGCGACCAGGTCATCGCGATGTTAACCGACCACGACATCACCGCCCCGGTAGCGGCAGCCGGCTACCAGCTGCCCATGCCGGTGAACAACGAGACCGACGCGGCCCGGCTGGCGGCCCGGATGGAGAAGGACACCGAGGTGGCCTGGCGGGCGGTGGTCGAGCAGGCCCAGGCCGACCCGGACCGCAGGTTCGGGGTGACAGCCCTGACCCAGAGCGCCGTGCTGGCCGCCCGTTGGAATCGGGTTGCGGGCGTTTGGCCGATCACCACCGCGTTCCCGGGCGGCAGCGACTAAGGGCGTCTGCTCGCGTTAGGTGATGGCCGAGGTGATGTCGGTGGCCAGGGCGGCGCCGGTGGTCAGCTCACGGACCTGACCGCTGAACCGGTCGCGCAGCTCGACGACCCCGTCGGCCCAGCCGCGACCCACCACCACGATCCACGGCACACCGAGCAGCTCGGCGTCTTTGAACTTCACCCCAGGCGATGCCTGACGGTCGTCGAGCAGCACTTCGATACCCAACCGGTCCAAATCGGCGGCCAGCGCGATCGCTCCGGCGCGCGCTTCGGCGTCTTTGTTGGCGATCACTAGATGCACGTCGAAGGGCGAGACACTGGACGGCCAGCGCAGGCCCAGCTCGTCATGGTGTTGTTCGGCGATGACGGCTACCAGCCGCGACACCCCGACGCCGTAGGAGCCCATGGTCAGCCGGACCGGCTTGCCGTCCTCACCGAGCACGTCGGCGGTGAAGGCGTCGGTGTATTTGCGGCCGAGCTGAAAGATGTGACCGATCTCGATGCCGCGGGCGCTGACCAACATCCCGGCACCGTCGGGTGACGGGTCGCCGTCACGAATCTCGGCGGCCTCGATGGTGCCGTCGGCGGTGAAGTCGCGCCCGGCCACTAGCCCGACGACGTGGCGGCCGGGCTGATCGGCGCCGGTGATCCAGCTGGTGCCGTCCACCACCCGCGGGTCGACGAGATAACGAACATCGTTGTCGTGCAAAGCTTTCGGGCCGATATATCCCTTGACCAGAAATGGGTACTTGGCGAAATCGTCGTCGCCGAGCAGCTGGTAGTCGGCCGGGTCGAGGGCGGCGGCCAGGCGCTTGTCGTCGACCTCGCGATCACCCGGTACCCCGATGCCCAGCAATTCCCACTCGCCGCCGGGTACGCGGACCTTGACCAGTACATTCTTGAGCGTGTCGGCGGCGGTGATGCTGCGGCCCAGTTCCGCGCCGTTGGCCCACTCCACCAGCGTGGCGATCGTGGGAGTGTCGCCGGTGTCGTGCACCACCGGCTCGGGCAGCCCGTCGACGGGCCGGCTTTCGGGGCGCGCGGTGACGACCGCCTCGACATTGGCGGCGTAACCCGACTCCGGGCAGCGCACGAAGGTGTCCTCACCAATCGGGCTCTCGGCCAAGAACTCCTCCGAGGCGCTGCCGCCCATTGCACCGGACACCGCCGACACGATGACGTAGCGCACTTGCAGCCGGTCGAACATGCGCTGATAGGCCTCGCGGTGCGCGTGGTAGGCGGCTTTGAGTCCGGCATCGTCGACATCGAAGGAATACGAGTCCTTCATAACGAACTCCCGGCCGCGCAGGATGCCGGCCCGCGGCCGCGCCTCGTCGCGGTATTTGGTCTGGATTTGGTAGAGCACCAGCGGGAAGTCTTTGTAGGAGCTGTATTCACCCTTCACTGTCAGCGTGAACAGCTCCTCGTGCGTCGGCGCCAACAGGTAGTCGTTGCGGCGACGGTCCTGCAGCCGAAAGATGGTGTCGCCGTATTCGGTCCAGCGGTTGGTCGTTTCGTATGGGGCACGCGGGAGCAGCGCGGGAAACAGGATCTCCTGCCCGCCAATGGCGTTCATTTCGTCGCGAACGACCTGTTCGACCTTGCGCAGCACCCGCAACCCAAGCGGCAGCCAGCTGTATAGGCCGGGCGCGATCGGCCGGATGTAGCCGGCCCGGATCAGCAGCTTGTGGCTGGGAACCTCGGCATCGGCGGGGTCGTCGCGCAGCGTGCGCAAGAACAGCTCGGACATCCGGGTGATCACAGCGGGCAAGCCTATGCGGCGATTGCCAGCGCGGCGAAGCCGGGCGCAGGGGGTACCGCCCGCTTGCGGGGGACAGGTCGCCGCACAACGCTGGTGGCGCGCATCGAACCGCCAAACCGCAGCCAGGGCTGTGATCCGTGGCTCATCACAACCCTGGCTTCTTTTTCGTGACGCTACAGCTGACCGGCCTCCACGGCTTCGCGGTTGTGTTGTGCGCGGGCGATCTGGCGCGCCGAAAAGCCGATACCCAGCGCACCGGCGCCCACCAGCACCGCGACCGCGGCCACCCACAGCAGCGAGTAGGTGTAGCCGTGGTCGAGCGCGTTGATCTGGGCCGGCGTCATGTCGGCAACTCGCCCGGTGGTGCCACCGAGATAGAGGGTGCGCGATACCTGCACCGCCTGGATCACCACCAACACCAACGGACCGCCGAGGTCCTGGACCATCAGCGTGATCGCCGACACCGGCCCGATGTCGCGGGGCCGCACGTCGGCGACCGCGCACAGCGGCAAGACGACCGAGATAACGCCGATCCCGAACCCGCCAATCACGATGGGCACCAACAAGTTTGGGAAATACGGGATGTTACGCGTCAACGTGGAGCCGTACAGCATGGCGCCCCACACCCCGACTCCGCCGCAGATGATCAGCCAGCGCGGCGCGAATTGCGGCGCTAACCGCGCCGCCACCACGTTTCCCGCGCCGAGCGCCACCGCGAACGGGATGAAACTCAGCCCGGCGCGCAGCGCCGAATATCCCATCACGTCCTGCACATACAGCCCGATCATCACCGTGAGGGTCAGCAGAACCCCGCCGGCCATGAAGAGGGAAAAGAAGGTCATCACCCGGTTGCGCTCGCTGAACAGCGACAGCGGCACCAACGGATGCTCGGCGGTGCGCTCGACAACCAGGAATCCGAGCGCCAGCAGCACAGTGGCGACCGCCGCCCCGACCACCCACGGATCCGTCCAGCCCCGTTGCGGCCCCTGGGTGAAGATCAGCACCGCGGACATGCAGCCCAGCGTGGCCAGCGCCGCGCCGGCGATGTCGAGTTTCAACCGCTCGTGGCGGGTCTCGGCCAGCTGCGTGACCGCGATGGCGACGATGACAATCCCGATCGGAATGTTGATCAAAAACGCCAGCCGCCACGACACCACGGTCAGCGCGCCGCCGAGAACCAGGCCCAGCACCGAACCGGCGCCCTGCATGGCCGCCGAGATGGCCATCGCCTGGTTACGGGCCGGACCGACGGCGTAGGTCGTCGCGATCAACGCCAAACCGGTCGGCGCGGCCACCGCGGCGCCCATGCCCTGGACAGCACGAGCCACCACCAGGAACGACTCCTCGGTGGCCAACCCGCATGCCAACGACGCCAGGGTGAACACACCAACCCCGGAGATGAAAGCCCGCTTGCGGCCGATGGCGTCGCCTACCCGGCCGCCCAGCAGCAGCAGCCCGCCGAAGGTCAACACGTAAGCGGTGATCACCCAGCTCTTCCCGGCGTCGGAAAGGTCGAGTTCGGCCTGCATGCGCGGCAGCGCCACGACGACAATGGTGCCGTCCAGCGTCGACATCAGCTGCATGCCGGTGATCGCGACGATGGCGATACCGAGCACGCTGGAGGACAACTGCCGGGCCGTCGGTGCAGGACCGCCCGGCGTAGACATGAGACGCCAGCCTAATGCAGGCGCGTCTCAGCGCCGGTGAACCGTGCTCGCTACAGCTCGCCGACGTCGAGGGCGTGCTGGACTTCCTGCGCGTGGGCAACCTGCTTGGCGGTGTAGCCGATCAGCAGCGCAACCCCGCCGACCACGACGGCCACCCCGGCCACCCACAGCAGGCCATAGGTGTAGCCCTGGTCGAGCGCGTGCAGTTGCGCTGGGTTCATGTCTTTCACGGGGCCGTTGGTGCCGCCCAGATACAGCGTGCGCGACGTGATCACGGCCTGGATCACGGCCAGCACCACCGGACCACCGAGGTTCTGCAGCATCAGCACGATCGCCGAGGTGGGTCCGATCTTGTCGAACCCGACGCCCGCGATCGCCGAGAGCGCCAGCGGGACAATGATCATGCCGATGCCGATGCCGCCGACCACGATCGGGATCACCAAGTTCGGGAAGTAGGGGATGCCGGCGTTGAGCGTCGAGCCGTACAACATCGCGCCCACCAACAGGGCACCGCCACTGATCACCACGACCCGCGGCGGAAACCACGACACCAGCTGCGACGACGCGCCCATGCCGATGCCCATGGCGATGGCGAACGGGATGAAGCCGACCCCGGCGCGCAGCGCGCTGTAGCCCATGATGTCCTGCACGTACAGCGCGATCAGCACGGTCAGGGTGAACAACACGCCACCGCCCATGAAGATGGCCGCAAACGTGGCCAGCCGGTTTCGGTCCAGGAAAAGGTCGAACGGCACGATGGGGTTCTCGGCCGTGCGCTCGATGATGGCGAACGCGATGAAAGCACCCAGGGCCACCAGTCCCGAACCGATCGTCGTGACGGAGATCCAGCCCTGCTCCGGGCCCATCGAGAACGCGAACACCGCGGCGGTACAGATCAACGTGGCAAGAAAGGCCCCGGTGGCGTCGAGCTTCATCCGCTCCTTGACGGTTTCCCGCAGCGTGGTGCGGGCCAGGTAGATCATCACCAGCCCGATCGGCAGGTTCACCAAAAACGCCAGCCGCCACGACACCTCGGTGAGCGCCCCGCCGACAACCAGGCCCATCACCGAGCCGACGCCGGTCATCGCGCCGAACACCGCCGTTGCGGCGTTGCGCGCGGGCCCCTTCGGGAAGGTGGTCGCGACCAGCGCCAAACCGGTCGGGGAGGCGATCGCGGCGCCCACCCCCTGCAGCAGCCGGGCAGTGACCAAGGTTGATTCGTCCCAGGCGATGCCGCACAGCGCCGAGGCGATCGTGAACAGCGCGACGCCCACGATGAAAGTACGTTTGCGGCCGATGGTGTCGCCGAGTCGGCCGCCGAGCAGCATCAGCCCGCCGAAGGTCAGCACGTAAGCGGTGATCACCCAACTACGGCCGGCGTCGGACAGGCTGAGCTCGTTTTGGATCCGGGGCAGCGCCACGATCGCGATGGTGCCGTCCATGGTCGCCATCAGCTGCATGCCGGCGATCGCGATCACCGCGGCAATGAACCGGCCTGACGGCAGCCACGCCGGGGAATACCTGCTCGTACGGTCCACGGAAGCCTCTTCGACGGGCGTCGGAACGGCGGATGCCGGGTGGTCAGTAGTCCAGCTACCGACTGCCCGCTCTGCGTCGTTGAGAGCAGTCATAAGGAGCTACCCTACAGTAATCTTAAGAAGCGCTTAAGTGCCGAAAGCCGCGACGGCGCCGATCACGATGATCGCCGGCGGCCGGATACCCTCGGCGCGGATCGCTTCGGGAGCGTCAGCGAGGGTAGCCCGCAACGTGCGCTCGGCGGCCGTCGTCCCGTGCTGAACCACCAGGACTGCCGTATCCGCTGGTCGACCGCCTTTCAACAACGCTTCGGTGAATAGTTCGATACGTTCCACGGCCATCAGCAAAACGATGGTGCCCGACATTGCCGCCAATGCGTCCCAATTCACTAACGATTCGGGATGCCCCGGCGCTATATGGCCGCTGACCACCACAAATTCGTGGTTGATGGCGCGGTGGGTGACCGGAACGCCGGCCAAGGCAGGTACCGCTATGGCACTCGTCACACCCGGCACCACGGTGACCGGAATTCCGGCGTCGGTGCACGCCAGCACTTCCTCGTAGCCCCGGGCGAACACGAACGGGTCGCCGCCTTTGAGGCGCACCACGAACTGCCCGGCCTTCGCGCGCTCGATCATCACTGCGTTGATGGCGTCCTGCGCCATGGCACGGCCGTACGGGATCTTGGCGGCGTCGATCACCTCGACCTGCGGGGGCAGCTCGGCAAGCAACTCCGGTGGGGCCAGGCGATCGGCGACCACCACGTCGGCCTGGGCGAGTAACCGGCGGCCGCGGACGGTGATCAGCTCCGGGTCGCCGGGGCCGCCGCCGACCAGCGCCACCCCGCCGTGCACGACGTCGTCGCTCTCGGCGGTGACGATCCCGCGCTGCAGCGCCTCCCGGATGGCCGAGCGGATCGCTGCCGAGCGACGGTGCTCGCCGCCGGCCAGCACGCCCACCGCCAGCCCGGCGTAGTCGAACGTCGCCGGGGTGACCGCGCTGCCCTCGACGGCGATATCGGCGCGGACGCAGAAGATTTGTCGGCGATCTGCTTCGTCGACCACTGCGGCGTTGACGGCGGGGTCGTCGGTGGCCGCAATCGCATACCAGGCCCCGTCGAGGTCGCCATCGCGATACTCGCGCAGCGACAAGGTGATTCGCGGCATCGCCTCGACGGCGCGGGTGGCGCTGCGGGTGATGACATGCACGTCCGCGCCGCTGGCGACCAGCAGCGGAAGCCGGCGTTGCGCGACCGTGCCGCCGCCGACCACGACGACCTTCTTGCCGGACAGCCGCAAGCCGACCAGGTAGGCGTTCTCGGTCACCGGGTAAGCCTAGAGGCGATGCCGGCAGCGTGGGCCACGAAGCGTGCCACGGCCGCTGGAACCGCAGCAGGATGGGTGTGCAGGTAGGCCGCATGCACGCCGCGGTGGACGGCGCCGTCGCGCACAGTGCCCGCGGCGTGTCCCTGATACAACCATGCCGGTTCATACGTGTCGGCGAATGTGACTGCGCTGCGGTGGAATTCGTGCCCTGTCACCCGCTGGCCGGTGCCATAGAGTGGCGAATCTGCAACGGCGACGGCGTCGCGATATCCCAAGGTCAGTCGCTCGGTGAACCGCGCCGACCCGGCCAGGACCCCGCACATCGGGTAGCCGTCGAGTTCGGAAACCAGGTACACCAACCCGGCACATTCGGCATGCACTGGCGCACCGGCAGCGGCCAGCGCGTTGATCTGCCGGCGCGCGGGATCGTTGGCCGACAGTTCGGCGGCGAACTGTTCGGGGAAGCCGCCGGGCAACAGCACCGCGTCGGTGTTCTCGGGCAACACATCGACCAGCGGATCGAATTCGACGACGACAGCACCGGCCGCCCGGACCAGTTCGGCATGTTCGGCGTAGCCGAAGCTGAATGCCTTGCCGCTGGCCAACGCGACCGTGACCGGTTCGGTGACCACTTCACCCACGGCGGCCGCCGGATCCCACGGCGGATCGGTGACCGCAGTTGCGGCGGCTGCGACGACGGCACCGATATCGACGTAGCGGGCGATCAACGCTGTCATCGCCTCGACCGCGGCCCAGGCGCGCCGACCGTATTCCGCTGCGGTGACCAGGCCCAGATACCGTGACGGCACTTCGATTTCGTCACGACGCGGAATCGCCCCGAGCACCGGGATGCCGGCATGTTCGCAGGCCTGTCGCAGCACCTGCTCATGTCTGGGCGAGCCGACCCGGTTCAGCACGACACCGGCGATGCGGATACCGGTGTCGAACGTCGAAAAGCCGTGCAGCAGAGCTGCGATGCTGTGACTTTGCCCGCGGGCGTCGACCACCAGGACGACCGGGGCGCCCAGGAGGCCGGCGACCTGCGCCGTCGATCCTCGTGCCGGGACGGCTGCGGCGTCCTCGATGCGCCCGTCGAAAAGCCCCATCACGCCTTCGATTACCGCGATGTCGGCGCCGGCGGCGCCATGTCCGTAAAGCGGGCCGAGGAGCTGCTCGCCCACCAGAACCGGGTCGAGGTTGCGGCCAGGGCGCCCGGCTGCCACGGCGTGGTAGCCGGGATCGATGAAGTCCGGGCCCACTTTGAACGGTGCGACGAGGTGGCCCGCCTGCCGCAGTGCACCGATCAGACCCGTTGCGACGGTGGTCTTTCCGCTTCCCGATGCCGGAGCTGCGATGACGACGGCAGGCGTGCTCACGCTGGTCGCCATCGCCGCATCCTCCATTGGCGCGAGCGTGCGCAAAAACGGGTTTGAGTGCGGCGTGTCGACCGGCGACACGCACGCTCGCGCAAAAGAGGGGGCGCCTCTACCACTCGATGCCCTTCTGACCTTTGCGCCCGGCATCCATCGGGTGCTTGATCTTGGTCATCTCGGTGACCAGGTCGGCCGCGTCGACCAGCCGCGGCGGGGCGTCGCGGCCGGTGATCACCACATGTTGGTGGCCCGGACGCGACAGCAGGGCGTCCACCACCTCATCGACGTCGACCCAGCCCCACTTCAGCGGATAAGTGAACTCGTCGAGCACGTAAAAGTCGTGTCGCTGCTCCGCCAGTCGGCGGGTGATCTCGGCCCAGCCGTCGGCGGCCGTCGCGGCGTGATCGTCGTCGCTGCCGGCCTTCCGCGACCACGACCAGCCGGCACCCATTTTGTGCCACTCGACCGCTGCGCCGACACCGTGTTCGTCGTGCAGCCGGCCCAGCTCGCGAAACGCCGCCTCCTCGCCGACCTTCCACTTGGCGCTCTTGACGAATTGGAACACCGCGACGTTCAGCCCGGAATTCCAGGCCCGCAGCGCCATTCCGAATGCGGCGGTCGACTTTCCCTTACCCGGCCCGGTGTGCACGGCCAGCACCGGAGAGTTGCGCCGGGCCCGAGTGGTCAAGCCGTCGTCGGGAACCTGAAGCGGGCGGCCCTGTGGCATGACTGATTCACCCCCCGAAGTCAGGCTGCGCCGCGCACGGCCTGGGTCAGATAGTCGGCCCGCAACTGCTCCAACCGCAGTGTCGGCGCGCCCAACTGGGTCGCCAGCTGTTCGGCCAGCCCCAGCCGCACGAACGACGTCTCGCAATCCACCACCACCGCGGCGGCGCCTTCGGCGACCAGCAGGCCGGCCGCAGTGCTGCTGCGGCCCAACGGATCTGCACCCGACGTCGCCCGCCCGTCGGTGAGCACCACCACCAGCGGACGGCGCGCGCGGTCGCGAACCTTCTCGCGCAGCACCAGCTCGCGGGCGGCCAGCAGCCCTTCGGCCAGCGGCGTCTTGCCGCCGGTGTCAAAGCGGGACAGCCGGTGAGCGGCGATGTGCGCCGACGTCGTCGGCGGCAACAACAGCTGCGCACCCTGGTGACGGAAAGTGATGACGGCGACCTTGTCGCGCCGTTGATACGCGTCGCGCAGCAGCGACAAGGTCGCACCGCTGACCGCCGCCAACCGGTCGCGGGCGGCCATCGAACCCGAGGCGTCGACGACGAAGATCACCAGGTTGCCTTCGCGGCCCTCCCGGACCGCGCGGCGCACATCGCCGGGCTGGAGCCGAAGCCGGTTCCCGCCGTCCGCATGCTCGGCAGCGGCCAACACGGTGGCGAACAGGTGCAGGCCATGGCCGGCGGTGACGTCGTCGGTGGCGGCCACCACTGCGCCGGAGGTGTTGCGGCCGCGCGATCGGCGGCCCGGCGCGCCCGCACCGACGCCCGGCACGGTCAGGGCGCGGGTCCGGAAGGTCGACGACGGCGGCGCGCTGGACCGCACAGTAGGCGGTTGGCTCGGCGAATTCTGTTGTGGTGCTTCGTCATTGGCGCTTTCCCCGCCGCCCGGCGGATCCGGGTCGGGCTCCGGGTCCTCGGGTGGATTGTCCTGTGCGGCTTGTGCCAGCGCCTCGTCGAGCTGGTCACGGTCGATGCCGGGATCATCGAACGGGTCGCGGCGGCGCCGGTGCGGCAACGCCAACTCGGCGGCCACCCGGATGTCCTGCTCCTCGACGTCGCCGCTGCCCCGCCAGGCGGCATGAGCGACGGCGGTGCGGGCCACCACCAGATCAGCACGCATCCCGTCGACGTCGAACGCCGCGCACAGCGCCGCGATGCGGCGCAACTCGTTCTCCGGCAGTACGACGTCGTCGAGCAGTCGGCGGGCAGTGGCGATCCGGCGGGCCAGCTCGGCATCGGCGGCGGCATACCGGTCGGCGAATCCGTCCGGGTCGGCCTCGTAAGCCATCCGCTGCTGGATGACCTGCACCCGCACGTCGACCTCACGCGAAGCATGCACGTCGACCGTCAGCCCGAAGCGGTCCAGCAGCTGTGGGCGCAACTCGCCCTCTTCCGGGTTCATCGTGCCGATCAGCACGAACCGGGCCTCGTGGGAATGTGAGATCCCGTCACGTTCGATGTGCACCCGGCCCATCGCGGCGGCGTCGAGCAGCAGATCGACCAGGTGGTCGTGCAGCAGGTTGACCTCGTCGACGTAAAGCACACCACCATGGGCGCGGGCCAGCAGCCCGGGCGAGAACGCGTGCTCACCGTCGCGCAGCACCCGCTGCAGATCCAGTGAGCCGATCACCCGGTCCTCGGTGGCGCCGATCGGCAGTTCCACCAACCGGGCGTCGGTGCCCTCCGACGCGGCGGCCGACAGCAGCGCGGCGAGGCCCCGCACGGCGGTGGACTTCGCGGTGCCCTTCTCGCCGCGGATCAGCACCCCGCCGATCTCGGGGCGCACCGCGCACAGGATCAACGCCAGCCGCAGCTGCTCATGGCCGACGATCGCACTGAACGGGTAGGGCTTCACGGCCCGCCCGGCCTCAGCATCGGCACATGCGGAATACCATCTTCGACGAAGTCCTCGCCGTCACGGACGAAGCCGTGCTGGGCGTACATCTCGGCGAGGTAGGCCTGGGCGTCGATACGGCACGGGTAGTCGCCCACCTCCGCCAATGCGGCTTGCAGCAGTCGGGTGGTGTGACCCTGCCCGCGCGCAGTGCGTTTGGTGCACAACCGGCCGATCCGGAATGCCTTGTGCCCGCCGGCGTGCTCTTCCATCAGCCGCAGCGTACAGATCACCGCACCATCGGGCTCTTCCAGCCAGAAATGTCGGGTTTCCGAACGCAGGTCTCGCCCGTCCAGTTCGGGATAAGGGCAGGCCTGCTCGACGACGAAGACCTCCACCCGCAGTTTGAGCAGCTCATAGAGGGTCGGCGCGTCAAGGTCTTTGGCCCACGCTCGGCGCAATGCGGCGGTCATAGCTCCAACACCTTTGTGCCCCATGACCACACCTCGTCGAACAGCGCCGGCTCCCGCGACAACGCGGTTCCCAGCGAGGGCACCATCTCTTTGAGGGTCGGCAGCCACGACCGATAGCGATCGGGAAAGCAGCACTGGAGCACATCGAGCATCGCCGATACGGCTGTCGAGGCGCCCGGCGAGGCGCCCAGCAGGCCGGCGATGCTGCCGTCGGCGGCAGTCAGCACCGTGGTGTCGAACTCGAGTTTTCCGCGCCGGATCACCTGCACCCGCTGGCCGGCCGCCACCGTCTGCCAGTCGGAATCGACTGCACTGGGCGCGAACTGACGCAGCGCATCGACCCGCGCAGGGTGGGTGAGCTGCACCTGGCCGAGTAGGTAGTTGACCAGCTTCCGGTGGCCGAACCCGGCGCCGAGCATCGACAACACGTTGTTCGGCTTGACCGACCGCGCCAGATCGGAGACACGGCCGTGCTTGAGGAACTTCGTCGACCAATCCGCGAACGGCCCGAATAACAGCCACGGTTTGCCGTTGACGATCCGCACGTCCAGATGCGGCGCCGTCACACCGGGCGCGCCGGACGCGGGCATGCCGTACACCTTGGCGCGGTGCGCCCCGACCAGGGCAGGATTGGCGCTGCGCAAAAACCGCCCGCCGATGGGAAAGCCCCCGAAACCCTTCACCTCCTTGATCCCGGAGCGCTGCAACAGCCGCAGCGCCTCGCCGCCGGCCCCGACGAACACGAATTTCGCGTGGAGGTCGCGGCTTTGGCCGGTGCGGCGGTTGCGGATCCTCAGCGACCAACCACCCTGGCGTCGACGGGACAGATTGCGCACCTCATGCCCGAACAACGCGGTGGTGCCCCCCTGTACGCCGTAACCGATGAGCTGTCGTGCCAGTACACCGAAGTCGATGTCAGCGCCGTCGGCGGCCCAGCTCAGCCCCACGGGCCGGCTGAAGTCACGTCCGGCGGCCATCAGCGGCAACCGGCGGGCGAACTCGTGGGAATCTTCGATCAACTCGGTGCGCGCGAACAGCGGGTTGGCCGACAGCGCTTGCCGGCGCCGTCGCAGGTAGTCGACTTCGTCGACGCCCTGCACAAAGCTGACGTGCGGGACCGAGTTGAGGAAGCCGCGCACGTCGGTGAGGATGCCGTTTTCCACGGAATAGGCCAGGAATTGGCGGGTGACCTGGAACTGCTCGTTGACGCGCACCGCTTTGCTGATGTCGATCGAGCCGCCGCGATCAGGGGTGTAGAACAGCTCGCAAAGCCCGGAGTGGCCGGTGCCGGCGTTGTTCCACGAGCCGCTGCTTTCGGCGGCGGCGCCGTCCAGCCGTTCGACCACAGTGATCGACCAGCCGGGTTCCAGCCGTCGCAGCAACGCCCCCAGGGTGGCGCTCATAATGCCCGCCCCCACCAGCACGACGTCGGCCTTCGCGGTTGTAGCGGAGTCGGACACCGGAGGTTTGTCCTTCGTCGTGGATCGGCTGTACCGGTCCTCAGGCTATCCCGGCAGCAGTCAATGCAATCCAGCACGCTTTAAGCTGGCGAACGTGACTGGCTGGGAGCGCGATGTCCTGCCCGGTTACTGGCAGCGCACGATCCCGCTGGGTCGCGATCCTGACGACGAAGGAGACGTCGTCGCGACCGTGATCCGTCGCGGCGAAGCCGCCGCCGCACCACACGCTGTCCTGGCCATGCACGGCTATACCGACTACTTCTTCAATACCGCGCTGGCTGACCACTTCGCCGATCGCGGCTTCGCGTTCTACGCAGTTGACCTACGTAAATGCGGACGTTCGTGGCGGCCGGGTCAAACCCCGCACTTCACCACCGACCTGAAGTGTTACGACACCGAACTCGACCACGCCCTGGCCGTCATCCGCGAGGACGCCGATGCCGCTCGTGTGCTGGTGTGCGGACATTCCGCCGGCGGGCTCATCGGGTCGCTGTGGCTGGATCGGCTGCGGAGCCGGGACGCCACCGCCCGGGCCGGCATCGGTGGCCTGGTGCTCAACAGTCCCCTGCTCGACTTGCCCGGTGCGGCGGTGCTGCGCTGGGTGGTGACCTCTGCGCTGATCGCAGCGATCGCGCGGGTCAGCAAAACACGGGTGGCCCGGGCGCCCGGTGCGGGCGGCTACGGCGCCAGCCTGCACAACAGCTATCACGGCGAATTCGACTACGACCTGCAGTGGAAGCCGCTGGGCGGTTTCCCGATCACCTTCGGCTGGCTACACGCGATCCGGCGAGGACAGGCCCGGCTGCACCGCGGGCTCGATGTCGGGGTGCCCAACCTGATCCTGCGCTCAGACCACAGTGTGTCCGAAACCGCAGACTCGGTTGCCCTGCAATGCGGCGACGCGGTGCTCGACGTCAGCCACATCGCCCGGTGGGCCGGCTGCATCGGCAACCGCAGCACGATCGTCCCGATTACCGACGCCAAACACGATGTGTTCCTGTCCATGCCGCGGCCCCGCCAGGAGGCCTATCGTCAGCTGGACACCTGGCTCGACCACTACCTCGGCGCCGCCGAACCGATACCGTCACAGAACGGATGACGACATGGAAACCTACGACCTCGCAATCATCGGAACCGGTTCGGGCAACAGCGTTCTCGATGAACGCTATGCCGGCAAACGAGTCGCGATCTGCGAACAGGGTGTCTTCGGTGGCACTTGCCTCAACGTCGGATGCATCCCGACCAAGATGTTCGTTTACGCGGCCGAGGTTGCCCAAACCATCCGCGGCGCAGCGCGTTACGGTATCGATGCGCATATCGATGGTGTGCGTTGGGATGACATCGTTTCGCGCATCTTCGGACGCATCGACCCGATCGGGATCAGCGGAGAGGATTATCGACGGGCCTCCCCCAATGTCGACGTGTATGGACGCCACACCCGTTTCGGCCCGGTTGCGCCCGACGGTCGTTACCTGCTGCGCACCGATGACGGCGACGAGTTCACCGCCGACCAGGTGGTGATCGCCGCAGGATCACGGCCGGTTGCTCCGCCGGCCGTCCTCGAGTGCGGCGTCGAATACCACACCAGCGACACGATCATGCGTATCGCCGAGTTGCCCGAGCACCTCGTGATCATCGGCGGCGGTTTCGTGGCAGCCGAATTCGCGCACATTTTCTCGGCGCTCGGCGTTCGGATCACGCTGGTGGTCCGGGGCGGCACGCTGCTGCGGCACTTGGACGACACGCTGTGCGAACGCTTCACCCGCATCGCCTCGACCAAATGGGAACTACGCACCCATCGCAACGTCGTCGACGCCAGTCATGACGGCTCGCGCATCGTGCTCGAACTCGACGACGGCTCCACGCTGAGCGCCGACGCGGTGCTGGTGGCCACCGGGCGGATACCCAATGGTGATCTGCTCGACGCCGAGCAGGTCGGGATCGACGTCTTGCACAGCCGCATCGTGGTCGACGAGTACCAACGGACCTCCGCCCGTAATGTTTTCGCGCTCGGTGATGTCTCCTCCCCGTATGAGCTCAAGCATGTGGCCAATCACGAGGCGCGCGTCGTGCAGCACAATCTGCTGTGCGACTGGGACGACACCGAGGCGATGATGGCCACCGACCACCGCTACGTGCCCTCGGCGGTGTTCACCGATCCGCAGATCGCCAGTGTCGGCCTGACCGAGAACCAGGCCGTCGCAAAGGGTTTCGACGTGTCGATCAAGGTGCAGGACTACGGCGACGTCGCCTACGGCTGGGCGATGGAGGACACCACCGGCATTGTCAAGCTCGTCGCCGAATGCGGTAGCGGGCGGCTACTCGGGGCCCACATCATGGGCCACCAGGCATCCTCGATCATCCAGCCGCTGATCCAGGCAATGAGTTGCGGGCTGAGGGCCGATCAGATGGCCCGCGGCCAATACTGGATTCACCCGGCGCTGCCCGAGGTGGTGGAGAACGCGCTACTCGGACTGAGCTGACGGCGGCCGGTCGTTCGACTGGCATGCCGGGCACAGGCCGTGCAAGGTCAGACCGGCCCGCTCGGACAGGGTGAACGAACTGCCTTCCATCGCATGCTCGAGCGCCGAACTCAGCTGTTGGGCGGGCACCTCGATGATCGAGCCGCACCGGGTGCACACCGCGTGATGGTGCGGATCTTCGGCCAGCCCATAGGTGGTGACCCCGCCCTCGAGGGTCAAAGCGTGCAGCACACCCTGCTCGACCAAGGTGGTCACCGTCCGATAGATCGTCGCCAGGTCCGGCGGCTGTTCACCGGCCGGCAAACGTTGGCGCAGCTGTTGGTCGATCTCGGCCACCGACAAATGACCGTGAACCGGCTCCAACACGGCCAACACCGCAATCCGGGACGCCATCCGCCGCAGCCCATGTGCGCGCAGCAACTCGCCGATCCGCTCGGTGACCGTCGGATCCAACGCGGATGGCTTGGTCACTTCTCCAGTATGCGCGCACCTGATGGCCGAATCGCGCCAATGCACCGGATCGAGGGCCCGGGAAGCTGCCAGACTGACGTCCGTGGTCGGTTCCATCTGCGACGTGTTGCCCGCCGCGGCTGCGCTGCTGTCAGCGCCGGAAGCGGTCGACGCAGTGGGGATCACCGAAACGGTGGGCGACGTGCGCCGCATCGCCGTCATTCTCGTCGACGGGATGGGCTGGCATCTGCTGCCGGAGCTGGCGGGCAGCGCTCCGCTGCTCGCGTCGATCCTGGCCGGCGAGGTCGGACGGCTCCAGGAACTGACGTGCACGTTCCCGTCGACGACACCGACCAGCCTGGTCTCGTTGGGCACCGGAGTCCCGCCGGGCCGGCACGGCGTTTTGGGCTTCACCGTCAAGCTGCCCGCCACCGACCGAGTGCTGCACCATATCTTTTGGCGCGACGACCCACCGCCCGCCCAGTGGCAGCCCGTCCCGACATGGTTCGAACGGCTCGCCGCGGCGGGTATCAGCGCGCGGGCGGTGCTGCCGGCCGCGTTCATCGGCAGCGGCCTCACCGAAGCGGCCTACCGCGGCGCGGACTTCCGTCCGGCGAACCCGGGCGATGACTACGCGCAGCGGGTGGCCGACGAGCTGGCGGCAGGACCGGGGCTGGTCTATGGCTACACCGCCGCCCTCGACACCGCCGCGCACGTGTTCGGGATCGGTTCACCGGAATGGCATAGCGCCGCCCGTTACATCGACGCGCTGCTCACGCGGCTGGTCGAGGCGCTGCCGGCAGATGCGGCGCTGCTGGTCACGGCCGACCACGGCGGACTGAACATCCCGGCGGGCGCGCGAATCGACCTCGGGACCGACGCACAGCTGGCCGCCGGAGTACGGGTGGCGGCCGGCGATCCGCGGGTGCGCTACCTCCATACCGTCGCCGGCGCGGCGCCCGACGTCATCGCGGCGTGGAGCGAGATACTGGCCGGGCGCGCCGAGGTGCGCAGCCGCGAAAATGCCGTTGCGGCAGGCGTGTTCGGGCCAGTGGACGGCGATCACCTCAACAGGATCGGCGATGTCGTCGTCACCTGCACCGGCGATACGGCGGTGCTGGCCACCGGTCTTGAGCCGCCGGAAGTGGCACAGCTGGTCGGATTCCACGGCGCTGCCACGGCGGCCGAACTGGCGATCCCGCTGATCACCTACCGGCGTTGAGCGAGGACGCAATTCCAGCGTTGCTACGGAATTCCACTAAATTCCACGATATTCCACTTGCAAATGATTTGCATTATTACTGCAAATCGTCTGCATGACGCTTGCTGAAGGATTAACGTCGTCAACGGCCGGGGTTTTCTTCTCGCGCGGAGAGGACACGACATGGCCGGCGCTGCATTCGGTCAGCAGCAATCGTCGTGGTCGAGGTTGCGAAACGCCTTGACGCCAGACGAGTGGCTACGTCTGTGCGCCATGTTCGCAGTGATCGTCGCGCTGCATCTGATCGGTTGGTGCACGCTGGTGCTCGTCGTCGAACCGGCGCACTTTTCGGTCGGAGACAAGGCCTTCGGTATCGGCATCGGGTTGACGGCCTACACCCTGGGACTGCGGCACGCCTTTGACGCCGACCACATCGCGGCGATCGACAACACCACCCGCAAGCTGATGAACGACGGGCAGCGCCCGTTGGCCGTCGGCTTCTTCTTCTCGCTGGGCCACTCCTCTGTCGTCTTCGGGCTGGCACTGCTGCTGGCATTCGGCATCAAAGCGATCGTTGGGCCGGTCAGGCAGGATTCGTCGGCGCTGCACCACTACACCGGCCTGATCGGCACGACGGTCTCGGGCGTGTTCTTGTACCTGATCGCCGCCATCAACGTGGTCATCCTGGTTGGGATCCTGCGGGTGTTCGCCCAGATGCGCCGCAGCGTCTACGACGAGGACGAGCTGGAAGAACAGCTGAACAACCGCGGATTGCTCAATCGTTTCCTTGGTCGCTTCACCAAGTCGATTACCGAGTCCTGGCATATGTATCCGGTCGGCCTGTTGTTCGGGCTAGGCTTCGACACCGCCACCGAGGTCGCGCTGCTGGTGCTGGCCGGCACCAGCGCCGCGGCCGGCCTGCCCTGGTACGCAATTCTGTGTCTGCCGGTGCTGTTCACCGCCGGAATGTGCTTGTTGGACACCATCGATGGTTCGTTCATGAACTTCGCCTATGGCTGGGCCTTTTCGAATCCGGTGCGCAAGGTGTACTACAACATCACCATCACCGGGCTGTCCGTGGCGGTTGCCCTGCTGATCGGCAGCGTCGAACTGCTTGGCCTATTCGTCGATCAATTCGGCTGGGGCGGCCCATTTTGGGATTGGGTCGGCGGGCTGAACCTCAACGCCGTCGGCTTTGTCATTGTCGGGCTGTTCGTGGCGACATGGGTTGTCGCTCTGATGGTCTGGCGTTATGGCCGTATCGAGGAGAAGTGGGCCGTGCAGGCCGAACGCGTCGGCTAAAACGCGTCGAGAGGTCGGCTTGGGTTGATATCAGGCCGCGTTCACCGCCGTGCCAGAAGCGGGTAGCCAATGCTACCCACGATCAGTGCAGCTTGGCCCGCGCGATGGGTCGAACTGTGATTTTCAGCTCGGACATGACCGTCCGAGTCCGCAACATTCGACGACCGTAACGATCTCGATTCGGTCCAGGCACGGTGCCTGCTGTCTAACGCATGCATTGGGCCAATTTTCAGGCACGCCTGTGCAAATACGGGTGTGCGTTGCCTGCATGCGCCCAGGGATGGACTAGTCCACCGGGGCGATCTGGTATTCGAAGGAGCAGTCCATGTCATTCGTCAACATCGTACCCGAAGCGCTGTCCGCGGCGGCGATTAATCTACAATCTGTCGGCTCGGCGGTGAGCGCCCAGAATGCCGCAGCGGCGGCACCGACCACGGCACTCATTCCCGCGGCCGCCGACGAGGTATCAGCGCTGACTGCAGCACAATTCGCCGCACACGCGCAGATGTACCAACTGGTCAGCGCGCAAGCCAACGCCATCCACCACGCGTTCGTGACGATGCTGGCGACCAGCTCGGGGTCTTACGCGGCCACCGAGACAGCTAACGCTGTCGCCACGAGTTGAGGAGCGATGCAATGGATTTCGCAGCCCTACCACCAGAAATCAACTCCGCCCGCATGTACGTCGGGGCTGGTGCCGGACCATTATTGGCAGCTGCCACGACGTGGGACAACCTATCCGCCGAATTGGCCTCTGCAACCGCAGATTACGGGTCGGCGGTCACCAATCTGGCCACCGGACCATGGCGCGGTCCGGCATCGGCGTCGATGGCCGCGGCCGCCGCTCCGTATGTGGCGTGGATGGGCAGCGCCGCGGCCCAGGCGCAACTGACGGCCATCCAAGCCAAGGCCGCTGCGGGCGCTTACGAAGTCGCGTTCGCCATGACGGTGCCCCCGCCGGTGATCGCCGCCAATCGTGCGCTGCTGGCGTCGTTGGTCGCGACCAACTTCCTTGGCCAGAACACGCCGGCGATCGCGGCCACCGAAGCGCACTACGCCGAGATGTGGGCACAGGACGCCGCGGCGATGTACGGCTATGCCGGCTTGTCGGCGGCCGCATCGGCGTTGGCGCCGTTCACCGAACCACCGGTGACCACGACGACGGCTGGTCCGGTTTTGCAGGCCGCGGCGGTTACCCAAGCCACCGGAACGGCAACCGTCGCAGGCACTCAGACGGCTCTTTCGCAGTTGACGACTACCATCCCGCAGACACTGCAGGGCCTCTCCTCCCCGGCGTCGTCGACGTTGGGCTCCGGTTTCCTGGGCTCCTTGTTCCCGGATGGCCTGTTTGGTTCGGAGGGCCTGGGGCTGAATGACAATTTCTGGAACACCATCTTCTCGTCGGGGTTCTACATGCCAGGGAACTTCTTGGGCACCATGACCGATTTCGCCGCGATGGCGGGCGTCGGTGGCGCTGCGGAGGCAGCCGAGGGGGCGGCGGCTGGAGGCGCGGCTGCCGCCGAAGGGCTCGGCGGCGCATTGGCAGGCCCGCTCGGTGGACTCGGCGGACTTGGCGGAGTAGCGGCCGGTTTGGGTCAGGCAGGCTCGATCGGACCATTGTCGGTGCCGTCGAGTTGGACGGCCATGTCGCCGATTGCCTCCGGGGCCACCGCATTGCCGAGCATCGCCCAGGGCATCCCGCCGGGCGGCGTGGCAGGCGGTCCGGGGAGCCTACTGGGCGGGATGCCGCTGGCAGGTGCGAATGGCCACGGGCTGAATGGCTCCGCGCCCCGATACGGGTTCCGCCCGAGTGTGATGGCCCACCCGCCGGCCGCCGGATAGCGCACCACGTCGCAGCGCTGCTGAACCCCGCTGCGCGCTGTTACAGTTGAGACACTGTGAAATTCAGCGTCGCACGCCGACCTTCACGGTCGCAGTCGGCCATCGCCATCGCCGCGGTGGTATGCGTGCTGGCCGCTGTCCTCGGGTGCTGGTTGCTGCGGTTAGAACGCGCCGTGCCGGACACCCCGCCGTCGGCCACCGCGTCGAGCGCTGCCCATGTTGACCACGCGCAGCTGGGACAGGCCTCCGCACCGGCAAGTCATACGGCATTCAAGGCCGCGGGACTGCACCGCGATCGTCCACCGGCCCAATTGCGGGTGATACCCGCGTCGCAAACTTCGCCGGTGTCAACGCCGATCGTGTGGTCGTGGCCGGGCGGCACGTGCGCCCGTGCGCCGGCATCGGATCATTCCGGACAAGATCTCTTAACTCAGTTCTGCATCGCTCGGCAGTGACCGATTCGGCGCCGAGCCGTCGGGCCATGCCATGGCGGCCGATGAGCGCCGACCCACGCCATCCGCGGTGTATCAGCTTTCGACGCTGACCTCGGCGACGTAGCCCGCGACTCAGTTCTGAATCGCGTAGCAGCGTCCGCGGTACGAGCACCGCAGTGGCCGATGGGTCTGTCTCCGTCACAATGTCCGTTCTTCTTCAGGAGAAGTCCATGTCTGCACTGTCTTTAATCATCAGCAAATCAGGCATTCCCGCCGATCCAATCGCGGCGCTTCACGGAGGTGCATAGCGATGGACTATGGAATGTTGCCGCCCGAAATCAACTCCGCCCGGATGTATTCCGGGGCCGGCGCCGGTCCGATGCTGGCCGCAGCATCGGCCTGGGACGAACTGGCCACCGAGCTCGGCTCGGCGTCGCTCGCCTACTCCTCGGTGATCTCCGGGCTGACCGCGGCATCGTGGTCGGGCCCATCGTCGGGGGCGATGGCAGCCGCGGCCGCACCTTACGTGGGGTGGCTACAAGCCACCGCTGCCCAGGCCGAAGAAACCGCCAACCAAGCGCGATTGGCCGTCGGTGCCTATGAAACCGCGTTCGCGATGACAGTGCCGCCGCCGCTCATCGCCGCCAACCGCGCTCAGCTGATGACGCTGCTTGCCACCAATGTCCTGGGACAAAATGCGCCGGCGATCGCCGCGACTGAGGCTCAGTACGACGCGATGTGGGCTCAGGATGCTGCCGCCATGTACGGCTACGCCGGCTCGTCAGCGGCGGCCTCGCAGTTGAGTCCGTTCACCGAGCCGCCACCGACCACCCATGGCCCGGCCGCTATTCAAGCCGCAACGCCGCATGCGCTCGCGGGACTGGCATCGCCCTCGTCGCCGGCGACGTCGTCGTCGCTGCATTCGCTGTCGCTGCTGAACTCACTTACCGTGCCCGCCAGACTCGCGACCTATCCCTTGACGTTTTTGATGCGAGGTCTCGGGTTCGCGAAAACAGGCACCGCGTCGGCTATCGCCGCCCCAGCGGCCGTCACCGCCGCCAACTCGGCTCTGGGCGGCTGGGCCGGTTCGGCCCCAAGCGCGATTGGCTCGGCCACCACGGCACTGGGCAGCAGCGGGTCTAGCGTCTCGGCGAGCCTGGGCAGGGCCACCGCCATCGGCCCGCTGTCTGTGCCGCAGCTCTGGGCAGGTCCGACGACAAGCCCGGCGGCCGCGACATTGCCGGGCGCCGGCGTCGGGATGCCCGGGACGAGCGGATTGTCCGGCATGCCGTTGATGCCGATAACGCATATGGCCGGACGCTCAGCTGGCGGTGCAACGCCGCAATACGACCTGCGTCCCACCGTGATTCCGCGCTCGCCTTCAGCCGGATGAAACCAACCTTTCAGGAGACGATCTCAATGCAAGATTTCATCGCCAGCTACAGCTATGTCGCCGTGTTTGTGCTCATGACAGCCGAATCGGCTTGCATCCCCATTCCGTCGGAGCTGGTCATGCTCTTCGGCGGGGCGTTGGCCGCCCAGGCGTTACCCGGCGCCGGCCCCAGCCTCGTCCTCATCGTGGCGGCCGGCGTCGCGGGCAACGCGGCCGGCAGCTATCTGGCGTGGTCGCTCGGACGCTATGGCGGCCAAGCCGTTTGGCATCGCTGGGGCAGCCGCGTGTGGCTGCGCGGTCACGATCTGCAACGCGCCGAGCGCTGGTTCGCACGTTACGGCGGCGCCGCGGTTTTCATTGGGCGGCTGCTGCCCGCGGTGCGCACATTCATTTCACTGCCGGCGGGGATCTCGGCCATGCCGCCGCTGCGGTTCGGCATCTATACCGTTGCCGGCTGCATCCCCTGGACCGCGGCGCTTGCCGGGGCCGGCTATGCGCTCGGCCGCGACTGGCAGCAGGTTGCCGATGCCCTGCACGGGCCGGCTTGTGCAATAGGCAGTGTCGTCGGTGTGCTCTGCGCGGCTGCGGCGGTGGTGTTTTTCGTTCGACACCGCGAACGGCTGACCGAGCCGACTACACCGGGGTGACGTAGGCGGCGCTGATGCCGCCGTCGACCAGAAACGCCGAGGCCGTGATGAATGAGGCGTCGTCGCTGGCCAGGAATGCAGCGGCGGCGGCGATTTCGGGTGCTTCAGCGAAGCGGCCCATCGGCACGTGCACCAACCGGCGGGCGGCGCGCTCGGGGTCCTTGGCGAAAAGCTCCTGCAGCAGCGGAGTGTTCACCGGGCCCGGGCACAGCGCGTTGACCCGGATACCCTGCCGGGCGAACTGCACCCCGAGCTCACGTGACATCGCCACCACTCCGCCCTTGGAGGCGGTGTAGGAGATCTGCGACGTCGCCGAGCCCATCACTGCGACGAACGAGGCGACATTGACAATCGAGCCGCTTCCTGCGGGCACCATGTGGCGCAACGCGGCCCGGCAACACAGGTAGACCGATGTCAGGTTGACGTCTTGCACCCGCTGCCAGGCCGGCAGCTCGGTGTTCTCGATCAGCTCGTCCTCGGGCGGTGAGATGCCGGCGTTGTTGACCGCGATGTCGACCGAGCCGTAGGTTGCCGCCGCAGTGTCGAACAGTGCGTTGACGGCGGCTTCGTCGGAAACGTCCACCGGCACAAACAAACCGGCCAAGTCGTCGGCGGCCTGTGCGCCGGCCCGCCGATCGATGTCGCCGACGACGATCGTGGCCCCTTCGGCGTGCAGCCGCTGCGCGGTGGCCAGACCGATGCCGCCGGCGGCGCCGGTGACCACGGCGATTTTGCCGGCCAGCCGCCGGTTCAGATCCGTGCTCATCTGCGCCGCTCCTTCTCATCGCTGCGCTCTGCATCGTCGCCGGCGCGGCTCATCTGTTCACGCTCGCATACGCGCGGGCCGCATCGACGATCGCCGTGAACAGCCGCAGGTCATCGAGGCTTTCCTCGGGATGCCATTGCACGGCGAGCACAAAAGCATCACCGGGCAACTCCAGGGCCTCGATCACGCCGTCGACGTCCCAGGCGCTGACGATCAGTCCGTCGCCGATGTCGCCGATGGCCTGGTGGTGATAGCAGCGCACGTCGGCCGACTCCCCCAGCAATCCCGCCAACCGGGTGCCGGCCACGGTGCACACCTTCAGCGTGGTGAACACCGCGTTGCCGGCCCGGTGGCCGCTGTGCCCGATGACGTCGGGCAGGTGCTGATGCAGCGTTCCGCCGAGCGCGACGTTGAGCACCTGCGCGCCCCGGCAGATGCCCAGCACCGGCAGCGCGCGCCGCAGCGCTCCACGCAGCAGGGTGAATTCCCAGGCGTCGCGTTGCCGGCCGGGCTCGTCGGTGGCCGGATGCGGTTGCTGGCCGTAGGCGGCGGGATCGACGTCCTTGCCGCCGGTGATCACCAGGGCGTCGAGGCCGTCGAGTACCCGCTCGGCGATGTCGGCGTCCACCGGCTGGGGCGGCAGCAGCGTCGCCACGCCGCCGGCTCGCGCGACGCCCTCAAAATAGACGGCCGGCAAAAAACTGGCCATCACATCCCAAATGCCGGTCTGGGCCTGATCCAGATAGGTGGTCATCCCGATCATCGGGGGCCGCGAGGTTTGCACGTCACCACCGTAGGCCGACGCCGCGGCCGCGGCCGGTCACCAGGTGCTGGTACGCAGGACGATTTCGGCGGCCAGCTGCGCTGTGGAATCTTGCACGTTGCGGCGCCCCAGCAACTCCACCACGCGGTAATCCCCGTAGACGAACCGCTGGCTGGCGCGGGCCACCGCCTGCGCTGCAGGCGAGCTGACCAGCGCGGTGGTGTTGATTTCCACCGGTGGGCAGTCTTGGTCGCGGATGACCCCGGCGACGTCGGGCGCCCGCGGATGCCCGCGATCGACGACAATCAGACCGGTGAAGCGGTCCAACCTGGTCGCCGCGAGCTCCCAGGCCAGTTCGCCGCCGATGCGATCGCCTACCAGCACCCCCCAGTCGATATCGAGCACGTCGAGAATGCCGACTACGGACTTGGCGGTCAGCCGTTGGTCCGGGCCGATGACAAGCGTCCGCAGCGACGCGGTGTGCAGGCGTTCACAGAGCGGGTCGTAGGCAGCCAGTGGCCGCTGGGCCGCGCCGAGCACCACGACGACCGAGCCCCGTTCCGGGCCCGCGATATTGACCTCGATCGGGAATCCGTCGATGGTGGTCATCATCGTCGAGGGCACTTTCGCAAGCTACAGCCATTGCCCTCGGCGCGTGGCGTTTCTGCACTGTCTCTCAGATGGATATCAGGTGAACTGATGTCTAATAGCTGCCCCGGCGGTCGCGGTGTCTCAGAACACTTGCGCTAGCGCAGTTTTGACAACGGTTCGCTAATCGTGCAGACCCGCAACGACAGTCGGGCGCGGCGGCGGGCCGTTGTCGAGTAGACCGATGATTGCGTCGATGTCGACGTGCGCCGCCAACAAATCGGCCATCAGGTCCAGCTGACCGTCACGGCGCGCCGCCACATCCACATCGTCAGCCACAACGAAACCATTCTGGCCCGCCGCGGCCGCGGCCGCAGTCAACCACTTTCGCCGAAACTCGTCGTTGTCGAACAGGCCATGCCAGTGGGTGCCGTACACATGGTCGCGTCGATAGCCCTGCGGTGATCCGTCCGCGTCGAACCAGGCCGCTTCGGCGCAGCGAGCGACCCGGCCGTGGTGGATCTCGTAGCCGTTCAGCGGACCCTGCCACCGGCGCAACACCTTCTTGGCATCGAACACGATGTCGGCGTCGAGCAGACTCAGCCCGTCGACACGCCCGGCCCGGGTCTCCACCCGGTCGTCGATCGAGCGGCACAACATCTGGAAACCGCCGCAGATACCCAGTACCGGCCGACCGGATTCTGCCTGCGCTGTGATCGCCTGGTCCAGGCCACGCGCGCGCAACCAGCGCAGATCGTCGACCGTGGCCTTGCTACCCGGCACCACGATCACGTCGACGTCGGTCAGGTCGGCAGGTTCACTGACCCAGCGCACCACCGCCCCGGGCTCGCAGGCCAGCGCCTCGACGTCGGTGGAGTTGGAGATTCGCGGCAGCCGCAGCGCGCCGACGCGAAGCCGGCCCTGCCCGCGCGGCGGTTGTGGTGTGCCCATCACGCGGTGATCCATCACCGAGACGGAATCCTCCGAATCCATCCATAGTTCCTCGGCGTAGGGCAGGACGCCGTAGGTCGGACGGCCGGTGAGGTCGGCCAGTTGCCGCAGACCGGGTGCCAACAGCGTGTGGTCGCCGCGGAATTTGTTGACGATGAACCCGGCGATCAGCGCTTGGTCTGGCGCGTCGAGTACTGCCACCGTGCCGAACAAATGGGCCAGCAACCCGCCGCGATCGATGTCGCCGACCAGGATCACCGGCAGATGCGCGGCCCGGGCCAGTCCCAGGTTGACCAGATCGTTTTCGCGCAGGTTGATTTCTGCAGGCGATCCGGCGCCCTCGCAGATCACGGCGTCGAATTCGGCGCGCAGGCTTGCCAATTCGTCGGCCACCACAGCCGCGAGCTCGTTGCGCTGGGTCCAGTACCCGGTGCCGCTGACCGAGCCGGCGACCTGGCCACGGACCACCAGCTGTGAACTGCGGTCGCTGCCGGGTTTGAGCAGGATGGGGTTGAACCGGACGCTTGGCGGCAATCCGGCGGCGCGGGCCTGCACGGCCTGCGCCCGACCGATCTCGCCGTTTTCGACGGTGACGGCGGAGTTGTTGGACATGTTCTGCGCCTTGAACGGCGCCACCCGGATGCCCTTGCGGGCCAACAGCCGGCACAGCCCGGCCACCACCATCGATTTCCCGGCGTCGGAGCTGGTGCCCGCGACCAGCAGCGCCCCGCTCACGTTGGTTGCGCGACCAGACGCAGAATCGCATTTTTCGTGCCGCGATCGTGCGATTCTGCGTCTGGTCGCGCGCTCACGGCAGCGTCAGGATTTCGGCGCCGCTGTCGGTGACCAGCAGGGTGTGCTCGAACTGCGCGGTCCACTTGCGGTCCTTGGTGACCACCGTCCAGCCGTCGTCCCAGATTTCGTAGTCGAGGGCCCCGAGGTTGATCATCGGCTCGATGGTGAACGTCATCCCCGGCTCGAGGATCGTGGTGACCGCGGGCTGGTCGTAGTGCAGCACCACCAGGCCGTTGTGGAACGTGGTGCCGATGCCGTGACCGGTGAAGTCGCGAACCACGTTGTAGCCGAACCGGTTTGCATACGACTCGATGACGCGCCCGACCACCGACAATGCCCGGCCCGGTTTGACGGCTTTGATCGCGCGCATCGTCGCCTCGTGGGTGCGCTCGACCAGCAGCCGGTGTTCTTCGGAGACGTCGCCGGCCAGAAACGTCGCGTTGGTGTCGCCGTGTACGCCGTCGATGTAGGCGGTGACGTCGATGTTGACGATGTCGCCGTCCTCGATCACCGTCGAGTCGGGGATGCCGTGGCAGATCACCTCGTTCAGCGACGTGCAGCACGACTTGGGGAAACCCTTGTAGCCCAGGGTCGACGGGTAGGCGCCGTGGTCGACCATGTAGTCGTGCGCGACCCGGTCCAGCGCATCGGTGGTGATCCCGGGTGCCACCGCCTTGCCTGCCTCGGCCAGCGCGCCGGCCGCGATCCGGCCCGCAGTGCGCATCTTCTCGATGACCTCGGGAGTTTGTAACCACGGCTCGCTGCCCTCGCGCGCGGTGGCTTTACCGACGTATTCCGGGCGGGGAACCGACGCCGGCACCGGCAGTGTCGGAGACTGCACGCCGGGGGAAAGTGCGGTGCGAACAGGCATGTCGCCAGGGTAGTCGGATGGTCGGGCTACATTGCACGACCATGGAGATCGACACCGTTGACGCAGAGTTCACCGCACAGTTCGCCGAGCGGTTCGCCGACACCTGGCGCACACCGGACCTGGCCAGGCACGAGGCGCTGTGGAGCGACGACATCGTGCTGGTCCAGCCGATGATGGGCACCCTGCACGGCAAACGGGCCTGCCTGTCAGCATTCCAGCGGTTGTTCGCACTGATTCCCGACTTGCACGCCGACGTGCGCACCGTCGGCCACGGCAACGCGGAGGTGTTCATCGAGTTCACGTTGAGCGGAACCTACGGCGGTAAGCCGATCGCGTGGGACGCCGTCGATCGCTTCGCATTCATCGACGGACTGATCGCCGAACGAGTCTCCTATTTCAACGCGGTTCCGCTGGCGCTCACGCTGATCCGCCGGCCGCGCGGATGGGGTCGGCTGGCGCGCGCCGGCGCGACGCTTTTCCGGCGCTAACGCCGCCGCAGCAACAACCGGCGCGGTCCCTTGATCACCACCGAGCCGCAGACCACTCGTCCGGTCAACACCACATGGGGTGTTCCTTCGGCGGGCGCGGCCTTGCGGCGGTCGCTGGCACTACCGGCGTAAACCTCGACGTCGTCGATCGAGGCGCTGGCGCCCTCGGGCAGGCGGATTTCGACCGATCCGAACTTCATATCGAGTTCGATGACGACGACCGGGCCGGCGAAACGCGCGTTCACCAGGTCCAACTCGCATGACCCCACCCGGCGCACCAGCGCCAGCCGGGTCGGCACCATCCACCCGCCGTGCCGCTTGAGAGAGCCGAGCCAGCCGCGCAGTTCGACCCGGTCGGCTGCCGAGGTGACGATCGCCCCGGGGCCGGGCAGGTCGCTGACCAGGCTGTCCAGCTCGGTGCGAGTCCGGGCGTAGGACACCTGCGACGAGCGTTCCTCGAACTCGCCGATATCGATCAGCCCCAGCGCGACCGCGTTGTGCAGCCGGCGCAGTGTGCCGTTGCGGTCGGCATCCGAAACCCGCAGCTCGGTCAATTGGTCAGGCTGGGTCATAGCCGTTTCAATGTACCGCCGCCGCGGGTGCCGCGGACCGCTCCGCTAGTCGACCGTCAAGCCAGATAGTCGCCGGGCAGCTGGCCCAGCATGAACTTGGTCATCCGCACCGCGTATTCCGAGCTGCCGCCCCCGACGATCAGCGCCGCGAATGCCATATCACCGCGGTACCCGGCGAACCACGAGTGCGATCCGCCCGGGAATTCGGCCTCCCCCGTCTTCCCGAACACCGCACCGCACTCGGAGATGTCCGTCGCGGTGCCGTTGGTCACCACCAACCGCATCATCGGCCGCAGGCCGTCGAGCATCTTGGGGCTCACCGGCGTGCCATCGCCGGCCACCGTCGTCTCCCGGCCCTCGATCAGCCGCGGCACCGGCGTCTTCCCGGCGGCCACCGTGGCCGCGACCAGCGCCATGCCGAACGGGCTGGCCAGCACCTTGCCCTGGCCGAAGCCGTCTTCCGTGCGCTCGGCCAGATCCACCGTCGGGGGCACTGAACCGGTCACCGTGGTGATGCCGTCCACCTGGTAATCGAGGCCGACGCCGTACTTGGCCGCCGCTTGCGTCAACGCTCGAGGCGGCATCCGGCTGGCCAATTCCGCGAACGTGGTGTTGCAGGAACTGGCGAAAGCCCGTGACATCGGCACCACACCCAGGTCGAACCCGCCGTAGTTGGGCACGGTGCGGTGCCCGATGTCGATCGTGCCCGGACAGCCCAGCAGCGTGTTGGGGCTGGCCATATCGCGCTCGATCGCCGCACCGGCGGTGACCATCTTGAACGTCGACCCGGGTGGATACAGGCCGCTGGTGGCGATCGGGCCGTCGGCGTCAGCGGCGGCGTTCTGGGCAACCGCCAGAATCTCGCCGGTCGAGGGTTTGATCGCCACGATCATCGCCTGGCGGCTCTGGTTGTCGACGGCATGCTGAGCTGCGTTCTGCACCGAGCGGTCCAGGCTGATCGAGATCGACGGCGCCGGTGCGGGTTCGACCTCGTGCAGCACCGCGACGTCGACTCCGTTCTGGTTGACGCTGACCACCCGCCAGCCGGGCTGGCCGTCGAGTTGGTCCGTCACGGCCTGCTTCACCTGGCTGATCAACGCGGGTGCGAAGTGCTCGTCGGTCGGCAGCAGCTCGGCCTGTGGCGTGATCACCACCCCGGGCAGGTTTCCGATTGCCGGAGCGACGGCGTTGTTGTCGTCGGCGCGCAGCGTGATCAGATCCAGCGGCTTGGCCGACGAGCTGGCCTGTTCGGCGAGTAACTGCGGGTCGTTCAGCGCGTCGTCGAAGGGGTGCAGGGCGTCGATCACCGCGCGGGCGGTCTGGATGAGCTGGCCGCCGGCCCGGCCGGCGTCCAGCGTGTAGTGGTAGAGGTAGCCGGGCACCAGCACATCGGTACCGCCAAGTTCGTTGACGCCGGCACGTCGTGGCGGATCGGCCCGCAGCGCGAACGTCTGATGCTCGCCGAGCCGCGGGTGCAGCCCGGTGGTGGTCCACCGGACCAGCCAGCGGCCCTCGTCACGGGCCATCTTCAGTTGCCCGTCGTAGGTCCAGGCCCGGTTCTTCGGTAGCTGCCACGTGAAGCGGTAAGCCACCGTGCCGGTGTCTTCGGTGTAGCGCGCGCCCAAGAGCTGGGTGTCCAGGTGGGTGGCCTGCAAACCGGCCCACGCCGCATTGAGCGCCTCGCGGGCATTGCTCGGGTCATCGCTGAGCTCGGCGGCGGCGGCGGTGTCGCCGGTCGACAAGGCAGCGAAGAATCGCTCGGCGGCCGGACCCGGCCCGTCGGGGCGCGGCGTGCAGGCGGGCAAGGCGGCGACCGCGACCAACAGCAGACACACGGCTTGCGATGCAAATGTGGTTTTTGTTGCCATTGAGGCAAATGTTATGAAATCGAGTCCCTGGACGGTCGGAGGCTCACCGAGAACGGGACGATGAGCGGAACGCCACGGTGAAAAAACCGACCGATCCCCGCAGCGGCGTGACGGTCGCGAAAGCGACGAGTCAGTCCAGCAGGATGGTCGCGAAGGCGCCGACTTCGGTGAAGCCGACGCGGGTGTAGGCAGCGCGGGCCACCGTGTTGAAGTTGTTGACGTACAGGCTGGCGATTCGCCCGGTGCCGACGATCACCGCGGCCAGCGTCGCGGTGCCGGCCGTGCCCAAGCCCCGGCCGCGGCGATCGGGATGCACCCACACCCCTTGGATCTGGCCGACATGCGGTGACTGCGACCCGACTTCAGCCTTGAAGACGACCTCGCCGTGCTCGAAGCGGGCCCACGCCCGGCCCTGGCTGATCAGACTGGCCACCCGGCGGCGATAGCCACGACCGCCGTCGCCCAACCGCGGGTCGACGCCCACCTCGCCGATGAACATATCGATGGCCGCCGCCAGGTAAGCGTCGAGCTCGGGGAGCTTCACCTGGCGCACACCGGGGTCGATCGCGCAGGCTGGCATCGAGTTCAACGCCATCAACGGCTGATGGGCACGTACGTCGCGGGCCGGGCCCCAAACCGACTCGAGCCGCTGCCACATCGGCATCACCAATTCAGCCCGGCCCACCAGCGACGAACACCGTCGCGAGGCGCCCATGGCCTCGTCGGCAAACGCCGCCAAGTCGGTCGGCCCGCCCCGCAGCGGGATCAGATTGGGTCCGGCGTAACACAGCGACTCGTCGGCGCCCCGTCGGGTCCACAGTTCGCCGCCGATCGCGGTCGGGTCGATGCCGTGGTCGGCAACCCGTGCGGCGACCATGCACGACCCGACGGGGTCGTGGTCGAGGACGCGGCGCACCGCGGCGGCATCCCGCACCACCGACACCCGCCGCTCGTCGACCAAGCGATGGATGGGCGGAGCCGACATACTGACTCTTTCTGCGATCAGGTAGCCCGAACGGGCCCCCTCAGCTTACGGTCACAACCGGGGAACCGCTCGCAGTTGCGTCCGGACCCGACGGCGTGCCGCCTTCGGCGGCCAGTCGCATGGCCTCTTCGATCAGCGTCTCGACGATCTGCGCTTCGGGCACGGTCTTGATCACTTCGCCGCGAACGAAGATCTGGCCCTTGCCGTTGCCCGATGCCACGCCGAGGTCGGCCTCGCGGGCCTCCCCCGGGCCGTTGACGACACAACCCATGACGGCCACTCGCAGCGGCACGTCGAGCCCGTCGAGACCGGCGCTGACCTCGTTGGCCAAGGTGTAGACGTCGACCTGCGCGCGGCCGCACGACGGGCACGACACGATCTCCAGCGAGCGCGGGCGCAGGTTCAGCGACTCCAGGATCTGGTTGCCGACCTTGACCTCTTCAACCGGTGGCGCCGACAGCGACACCCGAATGGTGTCACCGATGCCCTGTGAGAGCAGCGCGCCGAATGCGACGGCGGATTTGATGGTGCCCTGGAACGCCGGGCCGGCCTCGGTGACCCCGAGGTGCAACGGGTAGTCGCACTGGGCGGCCAGCTGTTCGTAGGCCCGCACCATCACGACCGGGTCGTTGTGCTTGACGCTGATCTTGATGTCGCCGAAGCCGTGTTCTTCGAACAGCGACGCCTCCCACAACGCCGATTCCACCAGCGCCTCCGGGGTGGCTTTGCCGTACTTGTCCATGAACCGCTTGTCCAGCGAGCCCGCGTTGACGCCGATGCGGATGGGTATTCCGGCCTTACCGGCGGCCTTGGCGACCTCGGCGACCCGGCCGTCGAATTCCTTGATGTTGCCCGGATTGACCCGCACCGCCGCGCAACCGGCGTCGATCGCGGCGAAGATGTACTTGGGCTGGAAGTGGATGTCGGCGATTACCGGGATCTGGCTGTGCTGGGCGATTTCGGCAAGCGCGTCGGCATCCTCCTGGCGCGGGCAGGCCACCCGCACGATGTCGCAGCCGCTGGTGGTCAGCTCGGCGATCTGCTGCAACGTGGCGTTGACGTCGTGGGTTTTCGTCGTGGTCATCGACTGCACGGCGATCGGATGATCGCTGCCGATGCCGACGTCGCCCACCTTGAGCTGACGGGTCTTGCGCCGCGGCGCCAACGTGGGCGCCGGCGGTGCCGGCATGCCCAGTCCAATGTTTTGGCCGGTGGCCATCGGTGAATCTCCTACTGGAACAACCTGATCGGGTTGACCAGGTCGGCGGTCACGGTCAGCAGCATGTAGCCGACCACCACCACCAAGATGACATAGGTGGCGGGCATGAGCTTGAGATAATTGACCGGTGCGGCGGCGACCTTCCCGCGGGCCGACCGCACCAGGTTGCGCAGCTTTTCATACACCGCTATCGCGACGTGCCCACCGTCGAACGGCAACAGCGGCACGAGGTTGATGGCACCGAGCACGAAGTTGAACTGCGCCAGGAAGAACCAGAACGCCACCCACAACCCATGGTCGACGGTGTCGCCGCCGATGATCGACGCCCCGACCACACTGATCGGCGTCTCGGGGTCCCGCTCACCGCCGCCGATCGAGTGCACCAACGCGCCGACTTTGGTCGGGATCTTCGCCAGCGACTTACCCAACTCGACAGCCAAATCGCCGGTGAAGGTGACGGTGCCGGGGATGGCCGTCAGCGCGTTGTAGTGCGTCGGCCCGAACTGGGCTGCGCTGATGCCGATGGCGCCCACTGGGCTCGGCTGCTGGTCGCCGGGCTTGGCGAACCGCTGCGTTCGGGTGACGTCGACCATGACGGTGAACTTGGCGCCGTCGCGCTCGATGACGAATGGCGTGGGACCGGTGAGTTTCTGCACCGCATCGACCAGCTCGCCGAAGCTGTGGACGTCGGTGGCGCCCACCGTGGTGATCACGTCGCCGGACTTGATTCCGGCCATCGCCGCCGGCCCGGGACCGTTGCACTTGCTCAGCTCGCCTTTAGTGAGTTCCGGTGCGACGCAGGCGGTTTCACCGACAGTCGCGCGATCGTCGGGATGCAGGTTCGGCAGTCCCCAGGCGACGGCGATCCCATAGATCAACACCAGGCCGATCAGGAAGTTCATCCCTGGGCCGGCCAACAACACCGCGGTGCGTTTCCAGGTCTTCTGCTTGTACATGGCGCGGTCGTGCTCGTCGGGCAGCAGTTCTTCGACCGAGGTCATGCCGGCGATGTCGCAGAATCCGCCTGCGGGGACGGCCTTGATCCCGTATTCGGTCTCGCCGCGCCGCGTCGACCACAGCGTTGTACCGAAGCCGACGAAATAGCGGCGCACCTTCATGCCGGTGCCGCGCGCGACCCACATATGCCCGCACTCATGCAGCGCCACCGAGATCAGGATGGCGAGCGCGAACAGCACGATGCCGACAACGAACATCATCGGGTGCCTATGACCTCCTGTGCGGTTCGCTCAATCCCGCGTCGGGCCTCCTCACGGGCCCAGCGCTGCGCGTCGAGTACGTCATCCACGGTAGCGGGTAATGCGGCCCATTGGCCTGCGGCGTGCAACACGTCGGCGATTGTGCGCACGATCGCCGGGAAACCGATCCGGCCGGCCAGGAAGCCGCCCGCCGCTTCTTCATTGGCGGCGTTGTAGACCGCCGTCATGCAGCCACCGGCTTGGCCGGCCTGCCGGGCGAGCTCAACGGCGGGAAATACCTGGTTGTCCAGCGGCTCGAAGTCCCAGCTCGACGCGGTGGAGAAGTCGCAGGCCGCGGCCGCGCCGGGCACCCGCTCCGGCCAGTTCAACGCCAACGCGATCGGCAGCTTCATATCCGGCGGGCTGGCCTGCGCGATCGTCGAGCCATCGCTGAAGGTGACCATCGAATGCACGATCGACTGCGGGTGCACGACCACCTCGATGCGGTCGTAAGGCACCCCGAACAACAGGTGGGTTTCGATCAGCTCCAGGCCCTTGTTCACCAGCGACGCCGAATTCAGCGTGTTCATCGGCCCCATCGACCAGGTGGGATGGGCGCCGGCCTGTTCGGGGGTGACGTGCTCGAGGTCGGCGGCCGACCAGCCCCGGAACGGCCCGCCGGAGGCGGTGAGCACCAGGTTGGCGACCTCATCTGGGGTGCCGCCGCGCAGGCACTGGGCCAGCGCGGAGTGCTCGGAGTCGACGGGCACAATCTGACCCGGCTGCGCTGCCTGCAGCACCAGCGGACCGCCGGCGATCAGCGACTCCTTGTTGGCCAGGGCCAGGCGGGCACCGCAGGCCAGCGCCGCCAGCGTGGGCCGTAATCCCAGCGCGCCTACCAGTGCGTTGAGCACGACGTCGGCCTCGGTGTCCTCGACCAACCGAGTGGCCGCATCGGGTCCGAAATAGCTGACCTCACCGAGGGCGTGCGCCGCGCGCTCGTCGGCGACGGCGATGTTGGTGACCCCGGTCTCGGCGCGCTGCCGGCCAAGCAGATCCGGATTGGCGCCCCCGGCGGCCAGCCCGACCAATTCGAAGCGATCCGGATTGGCCGCGATGACGTCCAGCGCCTGGGTACCGATGGACCCGGTACTGCCCAGCACCAGAATCTTGCGGCGGCTCGTCACCCACTTATTGTGCCGCGCGGTGCCCGAGTTTCCACGTGCAGACGCGAACACCGTTTAATCCGAGCTCAAAGCGGGAAGGGCGACGACATCTAATGGCCACACAAACGGGAGATGGCAGCCATGGACGCTATGCAGCACAAAGCACTTGCCGCGGCCGGCTTCGCGGCGATCGCAGTGGTGGGGTTGTCGGGCTGCACCACAACCGAAGTCCACCAGCCGGACCAGTCCGCACCGGCGACCGTGACCACGACGGTGCTCATCACCACATCGGCGCCCACGACGACCGGAAGTCCGGCCCCGGCAGGCAATCCGGTCGGTCCCGGCTGCGCAGAGTACGAGCAGCAGGTGCCCACCGGGCCCGGCTCGGTTTCCGGGATGGCCAAAGACACCGTCGCCGTGGCCGCCTCGAACAACCCGCAGCTCACCACGCTGACGCAAGCTTTCTCCGGCAAACTCAACCCACAGGTGAACCTGGTGGACACCCTGAACAAGGGCGAGTACACCTTGTTCGCGCCGACCGACAAGGCCTTCGAGAAACTCGACGCTGCCACCATGGACCGGCTCAAGACCGACGCAGCGTTTTTGAACGGCATCCTGACCTATCACTTGGTCAATGGTCAGCTGACACCGGCGCAGGCCGACGGCGTACATCAGACGCTGGACAACAATGCGACGCTGACTGTCACCGGTACCAGCGACGACCTCAAGGTCAACGACGCCGCCGTCACCTGCGGTGGTATCGGCACCGCCAACGCGACGGTGTACATGATTGACACCGTGCTGATGCCACCCGCATAGCCGAGAACGGGCAACTCGGGTGTGCCAGAATGTCTGGGCACTGGCAATCCCAACCGGAGGTGGCGTCGTGGTCAGTACTGAGGTGGAGCAGCGCGACGCCGGGGTGTACACCGCCGATGTGCCGTCGGCAGCCTGGGGCTGGAGCAAGATCAACAACCGCACCTGGCACATCGTCGGATTGTGCATCGTCGGCTTCCTGCTACTGATGCTGCGGGGCAATCACGTCGGCCATATCGAAGACTGGTTTCTGATCAGCTTCGCGGCTCTGGTGCTGTTCGTCATCGTGCGCGACTGGTGGGGTCGCCGGCGCGGCTGGCTCCGGTAGCGCCGACGCTTAGCGGTCGGCCGCCAACTGACCGCAGGCGGCCGCGATCTCCCTGCCGCGGGTGTCGCGGACGGTGCAGGAGACGCCCCTGGCACGGATTCGCCGGACGAACTCGCGTTGGGCCGGCTTGGGGCTGGCGTCCCACTCGCTACCCGGCGTCGGGTTCAGCGGGATGACATTCACATGTGCCAGCGGTCCAAGCGCGCGGTGCAGCAGCTTTCCCAATAGGTCGGCCCGCCAAGGCTGATCGTTAACGTCGCGGATCAGCGCGTATTCGATCGAGACCCGTCGACCCGTCACGTCGGCGTAGTAGCGGGCGGCATCCAGCGCCTCGCCGACCTTCCACCGGTTGTTGACCGGCACCAGCGTGTCGCGCAGCTCGTCGTCGGGGGCGTGCAGCGACAGCGCCAGCGTCACCCCGAGCCGCTCGTCGGCCAGCTTGCGGATGGCGGGGGCCAGACCGACCGTCGACACCGTCACCGAGCGGGCCGAGATCCCGAAGCCGGAGGTGATGCCACGCACCGCGGCCACCACCCGCGCGTAGTTGGCCAGCGGTTCGCCCATGCCCATGAACACGACGTTGGACAACCGGTCACCCCAGTCGTCGCGCAGTGCGACGGCCGCGGCCCGCACCTGCTCGAGGATCTCTGCGGTCGACAGGTTCCTGGTCAGCCCGCCCTGCCCGGTCGCACAGAACGGACATGCCATGCCGCAGCCGGCCTGTGACGAGATGCACACGGTGTTGCGCTGCGGGTAGCGCATCAGCACCGATTCAAACGTGGTGCCGTCGATGGCGCGCCACAGCGTCTTGCGTGTCTGGCCGTCGTCACAGGCGATGTCGCGGGCCGGGGTCAGCAGCGTGGGAAACAGCGCCTCGGCGACCGGGTCGCGGGCCGCAGCCGGCAGGTCGCTCATCTGCCGCGGGTCGGCGATCAGCCGGCCGAAATACTGGTGCGCCAGCTGCTTGGCGCGAAAAGCCGGCAGACCCAGCTCCGCGACGGCGGCGGAGCGGCCCGCCTCGTCGAGGTCGGCCCAGTGCAGTGGCGCGCGGCTGGTCAACCCAGCGCGCCGCGATGCCTCGAACACCAGTCGTTGCACCATGATGAGTCCAGTATCAGGGCACCAGCGTCAGCACGACCCAGGCTGCCACCGCCGACGGCAGGAATCCGTCGAATCGGTCCAGCACCCCGCCGTGGCCGGGCAGCAGACTGCCCATGTCCTTGATCCCCAGATCCCGCTTGACCTGTGATTCCACCAGATCACCGAGGGTCGCGGTGATCACTACGGTCAAACCCAGCAGCACGCCGATCCACGGCGGTTTGCCGACCAGATAGACCACGGTGAGCGCGGTCGCGGTGGTCCCCAGCACCAGGGAGCCGGTCAGTCCCTCCCAGGATTTCTTGGGGCTGATCGCCGGGACCATCGGGTGCTTGCCGAACAGCACGCCCGCGGCGTAACCGCCGACATCGGAGGACACCACACCGACGGCCAGCGAGAACGCCTTCGCGGGTCCGTCATGGTGGTAGACCAGCAGCGCAGCAAACGAGGCGAACAGCGGGACCCAGGCGGCCAGGAAAACCGTCGCCGAGACGTCGCGCAGGTAATTCGCCGGCGCGGCATCGGAACCTTGCGCTGCCCGCCGACCCTGGCGGCTCAGCAGCCGCCAGATCATGCAGATCACGACGGTGCCACCGAAGCCGGCCAGGGCGCCGCGCGCACCGTACGGCCAGGTCAGCCACACGGTGGCCTGACCGCCGAGCACGAGCGGGATGACCGGTATCACGTAGCCGGCGGCCCTGAGCCGCCGCACCACTTCGAGGGTGCCGAGCAGCACACCGGCGGCGAGTATCCCGACGAACGCGTAGCGCGCGTACAACAAGGTGGCGATGACGGCCCCGCCCAGGACCGCGCCCACCAGGATCGCCACCGGCAGGTTGCGGCCGGCCCGCGACCTCTTCGGCGGCGGCTCCGGCAGCGATTCCTCGGCCGGGGTGCCTGTACCGGTATCAGTGCCTGCCACGGACATCGTTGCTGAGCGGCCGCTAGACCTCCAGCAGCTCGCCTTCTTTATGTTTGACCAGCTCGTCGATCTGAGTGACGTACTGGTGGGTGGTCTTGTCCAGGTCCTTCTCGGCCCGGCCGACCTCGTCCTCGCCGGCCTCCCCGTCTTTGCGGATGCGGTGCAGTTCCTCCATGGCCTTGCGGCGGATGTTGCGTACGGAAACGCGGCCTTCCTCACCTTTGTGCTTGGCCTGCTTGACCAGCTCGCGGCGGCGTTCCTCGGTCAACTGCGGCACCGCCACCCGGATGACGTTGCCATCGTTGGTGGGGTTCACCCCGAGGTCGGAGTTGCGGATCGCGGTCTCGATGGCATGCAGCTGATTGTTTTCGTACGGCTTGATGACGACGAGGCGTGCTTCGGGGACGTTGATGCTGGCCAGCTGGGTGATCGGGGTATTGGTGCCGTAATAGTCGATGACGATCCGGGAGAACATGCCCGGATTGGCCCGCCCGGTCCGGATGGTCGACAGATCGTCTCGCGCCACCGAGACGGCTTTTTCCATCTTCTCTTCGGCGTCGAAGAGCGCCTCGTCAATCATTGTTTCGCCGCTCCTTAGGTGGTGACCAGCGTCCCGATCTTCTCACCCGCGACCGCGCGAGCGATATTGCCGTCGGTCAGCAGGTTGAACACCAAGATCGGCATGCCATTGTCCATACACAGGCTGAACGCGGTGGCATCGGCCACCCGCAGCCCGCGGTCGATCACTTCACGGTGGCTGATCGCGGTGAGCAGTTCGGCTTCGGGGTTGGTCCGCGGGTCGTCGGCGAACACGCCGTCGACGGCCTTGGCCATCAGCACCACCTCGGCACCGATCTCCAGCGCCCGCTGCGCCGCGGTGGTGTCGGTGGAGAAATATGGCAACCCCATGCCGGCACCGAAGATCACCACCCGGCCCTTCTCCAAGTGCCGCCGCGCACGCAGCGGAATGTACGGCTCCGCCACCTGCCCCATCGTGATCGCGGTCTGAACTCGGGTCGCGATGCCTTCCTTCTCCAAGAAATCTTGCAGCGCAAGGCTATTCATGACAGTGCCGAGCATGCCCATATAGTCCGAGCGGCTGCGCTCCATGCCGCGTTGTTGAAGTTGTGCGCCGCGAAAGAAGTTTCCACCGCCGATCACGACCGCGACCTGCACGCCACTGCGAACCACTTCGGCGATCTGGCGGGCTACCTGGGCCACCACATCGGGATCCAAACCGACCTGCCCGCCGCCGAACATTTCGCCGCCGAGCTTGAGTAACACCCGCGAATACTTAGGCCGATTATCCGGTTGAGCGGCCGAGTAGCCATTGTCCGGCAAAAACGCCTCTACGCCCCTGGTGCTCGTCGGCTCCGGTTCTGTCATCAGACTCCTCGCGTAAGAGCGCCATCCCGGTGCGCCCGGACACGGCACTTTCCATCCTGCCTCATGCCCACCCCCGCATGTCCGAGGTGAAAGCTTAATGTCGAGGCTCGCCGGCCGTGCAGCCACTGCGAGATTTCTCCCGGAGATCCTCGCGCACCCGCGCACCAGAAGGTCAGTGCCCGCCTGGGAGCTACGACGACGCTGTCAGCCCTCGGGTGGCCGGTCCTTCCAGCAACGTGCCGTCCGGCGCGAAGCGCGATCCGTGCAGCGGACACTCCCACGACTTGTCGGCGTCGTTCCAATTCACAATTCCGCCCAAATGCGGACATACCGGCGAAACACGGTGCTGCACACCGTCTACCGTGCACCGCGCTTCCAAATTCCAGGGTGGACCGCTGACCACTCCGCCGTCGGCCGGAGTGGCGCGCCCCAGCCGGGTCATCGGCGCCACCCACCCTTTGGCCATGTGGAAAGCGACCTCGAGATTGGCCTGCACAGCGGTGGGGACGCCGGCGAGCTCATGCGGGCTCCACGCTGCGAAGGCACGCGCCCAATCCATCCGCCCATCGAGGATCCGCGCGCTGAGGGCAAGCGCCGCCGCCGCGCCGGCAGCCAGCCCCCACTTATTGAAACCCGTTGCGACAAAAACTTTTTCGTCTCCAGGCAGGATGGGACCAACATAGGGCAGGTGGTCCGCGGGCGTGTAATCCTGGGCCGACCACCGATGAGTCACTTCGGCATCGGGATAGTAGTTGCGCGCCCATGACGACAGTTCGTCCAGCTCGGCGGTAGGGCTCTTGCGGCCGACGACGTGGCTGGCACCACCGACGATGAGTCGCTCACCGCCGGCGACCGGCGCGTATCGGATCGACCTGGTCGGCGAACCCGCGGAGATGAACATCGGTCGGGTGATGGTGCCGGGAACGTCGAAGGCAATGCAGTACGACCTACTGGGTTTCAGTCTGGCGAAGAATCCGCCGCGATCCAGAATGGGCATACCGGTGGCGAGCACACACTGCCCAGCGTCGATGTCGACCTCACCGTCAGAGGTACGCACGCCCAGCCGCACACGGCCGCCGCGGTGTGCGAGGCGATGCACCCGCGCGCCCTCGACGAGCCGGCCACCCCGCGCGGTCAACTCGCCGATCAGACTGTCCAGCAATGGCATTGGATCGAACTGCGCCTGGTCGGCGAGCCGCACCCCGCCGTGATAAGGAAACGGAACATCGGCGTCGTCATCCCAGTCGACGTCGAGGCCTGCCAGCCGGCACGCAGCCAACTCCGCGCGCGCCGACGCCACCTCTCCCGACGATTGCGCATAGGTGTAGGCGTCCTCACGCTGCACCGGAACACCGTTGACCTCGCAATACCGCAGCAACCAATCCTGGCCCTCCTGGTTGCCGCGCACGTAATCACGCGCCAGGTCGGCCCCGTGGCGGGCGACGATCTGCGACAACATTGTGGCCTGCAGCAGGCTGACCTTCCCGGTGGTGTTGCCAGTCGTCACTGCGCCGGCGCTGCGCGCCTCCAGCACCACTACGTCCTTGCCTGCCCTGGCCAGCAGCACCGCAGTGACCAGGCCGGTGATGCCGGCGCCAATCACCACGACGTCGGCAGACAGCGGTCCCAGGCTTGTTCGCGCAGTGAGGCGGCTTCGCTCGGCCAGCCACAGCGATCTCATCATCGCTCCCACATACCCGGCCGTCAGTCGGCGAAACAGGCCGGCGGCCGGGCAAGGAGGCTGTGAAGGTTTGAGTACCCGCCGACCCGGGAATCCGCGAGACGCGGCGGGGAAAGCAAGAGACCAACGAGTCTGTGCGCCGCGCCGAAACCGGTCGAGACATCGGCCGGTACTGAGCAAAAACTCAGTGACACTAGCCAAGTAGGAGGAATCCATGGCGGACGACAAGAACAGCGGGCCGGAAGAGGGCGTTCGTGGTGTTGTCGAGGGCGTGAAGGGCAAGGCCAAAGAAGCCGCGGGCAACATTCTCGGCCAGGACGACATGGCCCGCGAGGGCGCGGCCCAGCAGGACAAGGCCGAAGCTCAACGCGACGCGGCCAAGCGGGAAGCCGAAGCCGACGCGGCTCGCGGCAGCGCTGAGACGGCGGAAAAGCGCCAGGAGTCTCACCAGGAATAGCTTGATCCAATAGGCAGGCCCGGTCCGCAAGGACCGGGCCTGCCGTTTGAGTGAGGCCTACGGATCAACCGAATAGCGGCAGCGCGCGCTTGCGGGCCAGCGCATCCATACCGCGCTGGATGCTGTTCTGCACTTCGTGGTATTTGCGGTCCACATACTCGTCGTCGTCAGCGCGTTCAGCGTCCTGGTCAAGCTCGACTGCGGGCATGAATCGCGTCCGGATCTTGGCGGGAAGTGGGAACTGCGGCAGCGCGGCCGGCGCGATGCCCCACGGCAACGAGACGGCCACCGGGAACACCTTGAGCCGCAACAGCCGGTCCAACCGCAAGACCCGCGACAGCTTGTCGCCGCGGATCAGGACCGGCATCGCGTCGGCACCCCCCACCGTGGCGATCGGCACAATCGGCACGCCGGCGCGAATCGCCATCTTGACGAAGCCTTTTCGCCCGGCGAGGTTGGCGCGGTCCCGCTCACTCCACGGCCGCAACGAGTCCACTTCGCCGCCGGGCCAGAGCGCGACATCACGTCCTTCGGCCAGCGCCGTCGCAATGGCGTCCGGCGCGGCCGGCAGCACACCCATCGAACGGAAGTACCGGCCGAAACCCGGAATCGCCATCAACGCATCGTGGGCGGTTCCATGCAAAGTCCGCTCCGGACCGAATCGCCGCCACCACTGCAAACCGACGGTCCAGGCATCCCACACGAATGGGGCACCAGAGTGGATGCCCACCAGTAACACGGGTGTCTCCGGGACGTTTTCCCAGCCGTCGATTTCCATTCGAAACCAATAGTCGACCAACACGTTCCAGAAGAACTTCTGCCGCTGCAGCGTCGCCTCGTCCTGGCCGCTGAGGTCCCAACTGCCGGCCCGGCCGGCCACCCAGCCGCTCAGTCCGCCCTGTTGTCCTTCACGCCGGTCGTCCATCGCCGTGCGCGCTTCTTCGGCCTGCCGGCGGGCCTGCTGACGCACATTGCCCGGTCTGCGATCGGTTGCACTCATACCGCTTCGGGTACCCGATCCGGGCCGCGGCGAAAATGTCTGCCGAACGACGCCTCCCCGCGTCATTGAATGACGCGGGGAGGGCAAGTTGCCTGGTATGGCAGCTTTAGGCGTTGCTCGTCCAGACCAAGACATCCTGCACGCCGTCGTTGTAGACCACGCCGTTGGGCGGCGCACCGGTCACGTCGAAGTAGACCTTCCCGCTGGACTGTTGACCCTGAACGATCGGCGCCGGGCTAATGCCGTTCGGCACCGGGGACGTGTCAACCACCCGGTAAGTTTCACCGTTGGCGGCCCGGGCGTTGAAGTCCGAAACCAACGGCGTGACAGTCCCACTGTCCGACTTCGCAGTCAGATCCGCCTGGTACAAGTGACCCTTCGGGGTGTACCCCGGGATCACCATGTCGCTGGGCTGCAAGTTACTCACCGTGTAGTCGGTGACCAACGGACCGTCGACGAGCTGTTGGCTGGTGCCGAAACCCTGGATGCTCGGCGGAGCAGCAGAGGCCATCGGCGCGCCGAAAACACTGGCGGCCGCGATTGCAGCGGCTCCAATTCCCGTTTTCACAGTAGTGGCGGTGAACTTCACGCTATCTCCTCTCATTCGTGTCGTTCGAGCCTTCCGTTCGAGCGGTGATACCCCGGTCTCGAGCAGGTCACCGCACCCAATCCCCCATACCCATCCACTAGCGACCCAAACGTGGTCCGAACGAATGATGTTGCGTGACAGCGATCATTTACGTCGCCGTAAACGCATCAAATCAATGGTTAGCCGCTGGTTGGGCCGGGTAGCCCGGCGATTGATCACGACCTATCCGGGCCAAGACAATTGACGACATCGACTGATCGGCCACGATCCGCTGAAGGAGCCGCACTGATGGGACGGGAAAGCGCCAAGCACAGCCCTCGTGACGACGATCAACTGAAGCATGAGCTACGCGGAACCCTGCAGGGCAACCGGTCCAGCCGCGCTGAGGAATGGCGCGATCCGGAGCCTCCGCCCGACGACGACCCCGATGTCCCCGCCGCGGGTCCACCCACGCGATAACGGCTGCGCCACTCGCCGATTCGATGCTTCCAGGAGCACCTGATGAGTTTCGGAGACGGTAGCTCGTCGGTCAACTCCGGCACACCCAATCCCACCTTGGCTCCGTATGCGGCGAGCAAAGCAGCGATCGCCAACTTCTCGGCTAGCCTGGCGCAAATGCTGGGCGACAAAGGGGAATTCGTGTCAACAGCGTGGCTCCCGGCCCGTTTGGACACCGCTCATCCCGTCGACCATGCCCGCGGAGAAGGTGAAGGCGTTCGGCGAGAATTGCCGCGGGGGCGCGCCGGCCAGCCCGCCAAGCCGGCATCGATCGATGTGCTGCTGGCCTCCGACGACGCCAGCTACATTTCCGGTGCGCGGGTGGCCGTTACCGGCGGCCGACCGATTCGCTGAAGACAGCGGCCACCGTCCCCCGGGTAACGCTGCTTGAACCGGCTGTTCGCAGGAAATTCCCATCAAACGCTGGACAGATCGACCCGCCGAGGGCTACTAATGGGTAATCATCCTGTCTTCAGAAGCGTAGGGCCGGCATCCGCCGATGCGCCGATTACGGCGCACGATTCGGAGTGCATTTATGAGCTCTGCGACGATCAAAGTTTGTCGCTCTCAAGCTGTTTCGAATACACAGCCCGCTGACACGCCGCGCGCGCTGCGGGCCGCCACGCGCCACGTCGGTACGGCGGTAATCATCGCCGTCAGTGGCGAAGTAGATGCCAGCAACGAAGGCGACTGGCGCTACCTGCTCGCCGAGATGGCGGCAACCGCCGCCGCACCGGGACCCGTCGTGGTCGACGTTCGCGAGCTCGACTTCATGGGGTGCTGCGCGTTCGCGGTTCTGGCACGCGAGGCAGAACGATGCAGACGCCGCGGCGTGACACTCCGATTGGTCAGCCAAAAGCCGATAATCGCGCGGACCGCAGCCGCCTGCGGTCTGCGCTGGCTCCTGCCCATCCACTCGACGCTGCAAAGAGCGTTGACGCGGGCCGCAAAGGAGGACTAAGCCTACGCCCGTGAGACCACTGGTAATACCAGTGGTCTCACTTGACCTGCCGCAACGCCTCGGGCGTGAGATCCTCGCGGGACGGGTAGCCATCGACGGCCATCAGCAGGTCGGCTTCGGCCAGCAGCGAGCGCAGCACGTGCACGATGCCATCGTCACCGCCAAGAGCCAGACCGTAGGCGTAGGGCCTGCCGATCCCGACTGCGGCGGCCCCCATCGCGAGCGCCTTGATGATGTCGGGTCCGCTGCGGACTCCCGAGTCAAACAGCACGGGTAACCCGTCAGCCGCTTCGAGGACTCCTGGCAAGCAGTCGAGGGCGGGTACACCGCTGTTGGCCTGTCGGCCCCCGTGGTTCGAGCAGTAGATGCCGTCGACGCCGGCGTCTTTGGCTCGCCGCGCATCGTCGGGGTGGCAGATCCCCTTGGGGATTACTGGTAGATCGGTCTCCGCACGTAGCCAGTCCAGGTCGTCCCATCGGAACGGCCCGCCGAAGATGGGAAGCTTCTGCACCGCGGCCTCTGTTGGATCTTCGCCGGGTTGCAGGCTGTCGAGGAAGACGGGGTCGCTGGTGTAGTTGGCAAGACAACGACTGGGCACTTGTGGGTAATTGCCGGCGCTCAGGTCACGGGGCCGCCAGCCGGTCACCCACGTATCGAGGGTGACGACGATGCCCTTATAGCCGACTGCCTCGGCGCGATGCACCAGGCTGGCGGCCATCTCGCGGCTTGGTGGCGTGTAAAGCTGGAAAAACCCGGCGGTGTCACCTAGCTGAGCCGCTACGTCTTCAAGTGGGTCGGCCGAGAGTGTTCCGGCCATGAACGGGATACCGGTGCGCGCCGCCGCACGGGCGCAGGCCAGATCGCCATGGCCGTCTTGGGCGCATACGCCGATGACGCCGATCGGTGCCATGAACGCCGGAGCGGGAAACTTCACCCCGAATACCTCCACCGAAAGATCACGTTCGGTGGGGGCGACCAGCATTCGCGGCATCAGACCCCAGCGTTCGAAGGCGCGACAGTTGGCGCGCTGGGTGTGCTCGTCGCCGGCGCCGCCTACTACATAACCCCATACCGACTGCGGCAGCGCAGCGGAGGCTTTCGCCTCCAAGTCAGCGAAAGTGATTGGCAAAGAGGGATTTTCGCCCTTTCGTCCCTGCGTGTAAATCTCGTTTTGGTACTCTGCGAAAGCCATAGGCAACAGGTACCCGACGGTGAGCCCACCAAACCGGCTTCGGACCGCCGCCAGTAGAAGTCTGGCCTGCGTGCGGCGGAGGGCTAGGCACCGCCGATATTGCATGTTTGCCCATCCACGTCCCGGGTAATGCGCTTGTGTCGACACCACATCAAGCTCGCCGGAGCACTCCGACGTGTGATACGACAGACGGCATCGGCACAGAGCAGGTGAAAATAATGGCCGCAGCGTCCCGACACCGTCGAGCGCTCGTTGGTGTAGGCACTTTAGTGATGGGCGTTGCGGCTTCTGGCTGGCCCGGTCAGCACGTGCGATGGTGAAGGTCGACGCCATGACAGCCACATCGCATCCATTTGTCGACGAATGGGGACCGCCTCCGCCGCATCGTCGGCATGCCCGAGATCAGGTACTCAGCGACAGACGGGCCCGGCGCATGAGTCGGCGCTTCGCTGTCGTCGGTGTGGGAATCCCGGCAGCACGCCTTCAGGAAATAGCCGCGGGTAGGTCTCTAGCGTCTGACGACTTGGTGAATGTCAATTTCGCACTCGTCGCGACTGAAGTAATGCGGGAAGAGCGTCTCGCGATGTTCAAGCGAGGCCGACGCCGCGCCACCCGATGGCTCATATTTGTCGGCGCGACTCTCGGGTCGTTGAGCGCGCTCTGTTGTATTGTCTTCGCCTTCGTCAGCCTGGCTCTATACGAGTCGCCGTTGTGAGCTGACTTCGCTTGGGCTGCCTGGGCTCTGGCTGCATCAAGATCGCCGTTGCACCGTGACTGGTCGCTATCGCTGTTCTACTGTACGCAGAGTGTTTCGCTGTCCTGCTACCTGAGTTGAGAGCAGGATGAGTCCGAACCTGAAGGCGAGCACATCTGCGAAACCACCTGTACTGGCGGATAATTCCCCATCGTCGTGTTGACGGTTCACGCCGTCGACATCGAAGTCCTCGATCGTCTCTGCCACGGCATACGCCGCAAACTGAGCTTGAGATTATTGCTGCTGTGTCAGGCACTCACTGACCGGCCAGCCGAGCTGCTCCCACATCGACAGCTTGTTCCAGTCCTTGATGAACTCGCAGAGTTTCCCGTCGCGCACCGCAAAAATCGCTGCAGCCGTCCAGCGCGCGGTGCGTCCGGTCGGCGCGAGGTCTCCGTGCGGTCGACCACGGTGCGCTCCTGCTGCGGTGTAGCGCAAACAGACACGGTCGTCCTTGCTGAACAGAACATCGAAACTGACAATGTGCAGATCGTTCACCTGTTCCATCAACCGCCCGTGGTCCTCGGCGTACTCCTCAAGGGTATGAACGTCCGGGAACGTAGTGGGCGCGACAAAACGATTGTTCGGGGCACATAAGTGGGCAACCGCCTGTGCGCTGGCGCGGCCCGGTGCGTAGGCGATTTGCATGTATTCGCGGACCAGTTCGATGTTGTCGCGATCGGGCGGCGACGCCGGCATGCTTACCTCCTGTCCGCCGCGTCGATGCCATCCTCGTTGTCTGCGACCGTGACCGATGGGAGGACTTCGCCGAGGTTCGCATATGTCTCGGGCGGCACAGCCCGCAGCGCGCGTCCGGTCTGCTCGTCGCAACCGTTTCGTCGAGCTGCAGCCAACAAATCGTCCTTGCTCGCGGGGTAGTCGACGTCGTTGAGGCAGTGTCGAAGTCGGCTGCGGGTGGTTGAGGCGGCCATAGCATTTGGGTGCCCGACCGCTCGCCTCGGTAAACGCTCATCGCAGGTCACGACACCGCGCCGGGTTTACCGGTGCCACTCTGTGGGGATTCGGCTGACATGGCGATTTGTGCAACATGTGGGAACGACTACGACAAAGCGTTCACGGTGACTTGGCAGGGGCGCACCGCTACTTTCGACAGCATCGAATGCGCGGCCAGCGAGATTGCGCCGCAGTGTGCGCATTGCGGCTGCCGGATTCTCGGACACGGGGTCGAGACCACTGACGCTGTCTACTGTTGCGTGCACTGCGCACGCGAATCCGGTGACGACGCGCTGGCCGACCGGCAACAGTAACGATGGGTACGCCACCGTTGCCGCCCCGCCCCGACGAGCCCGGCCGCGAAGACCGCAGCGTCCGGCCGGCGGTCACTTTCGCTCTGGTGATCGCCGTGGTAGGCGTGGCCTTCCTCGTCCTGGCGGCATTGTCAGTTGCTGGTTGCGACGGCGGCACGCGCACCGACACAGCGGCGTGTGGCTCAGTACTGCGCATCGCGCTGGGAGTTGGCGCGCCGGTGATTCTGTTCGGCGGAGGCGTCTGGGCGTTCGCGCGAACGTACCGGCTGTGGCGGCAGGGCAGGCCCTGGTGGGCATGGCAGGGCGCGGGTTGGTTTTTGTTGCTGCTGATGCTGCTCACACTGACCATGGGTCTGCCGCCGATCGCCGGGCCGGCTCTGGGGGGTTAGCGCTAGGCCGAAGACGTCCCTGGTTACCCGACTCAGCTGCGGGTACTTCTCCTGAAACCCGATAGGAGCAGCTGGAATGGCCCACGGATATCGGCGAGTACGAGGAGTAGAAGACCACGAGCTACAGGCCAGCGACAACGCCACCAGCGGCTACGAATTCTCACAGACCCGCGGCGTGGTCACCCTCGACACGCCGCAGTCCGACTTAGGTGACATCGGGATCGTCGCAGTCATCCCGGGTAGGAATGGCGCACGTGTCCTCGGTAACGCTCACTTCGACTGCTGGCAAGCACATGGCCAAAGGCGCGGAGTTCGGCTACTTCCAGTTCGGCGGTTCCGAGATCCTCATCCCGTTCCAAAATGGGGTCGACCCGCAGATTGACACAAGCGAGGACTTCCGCGTCGTGAGCTCTCCGGCAGCGGGTTGCAAGCCGCTCACGCGCTGACCAGACACGCCGCGCTCCTACCGGGATCGAAAAGAGCTGAGGTTTAACATAATCGAGAGCTCACCCACTACACTAGTCGTGCCGACAACCAGCCGCGGACAGGCCGGAATCGCGGCGGATGAATTGAGCCGGAAAGTTTGCGTTTAAGGAAGTGAGCGTATGGGCAACAACTGCGGCATGATGACACGTCACGTCGTTCGTTTCGTCGGTTCTGCGATGGTCGCAGCATGCAGTCTCAGCACCACCGTCCTTTCTGGCCAGGCTCTTCCGTCGGCCTCGGCCGCGGGATGCCCCGATGCCGAAGTGGTGTTTGCGCGTGGTACCGGTGAGCCACCAGGCGTGGGCCCCACGGGACAGGCATTCGTCGATGCGCTCGGCCAGCGCATCGGTGGGAGGTCGCTGGGGGTGTATCCGGTCAACTACCCTGCCAGCGACGAGTGGGCCACCGGGGTAGACGGCGTCCGGGACGCGGGCGCTCATGTCGTGTCGATGGCGAACACCTGTCCCAACACCAAAATGGTGCTCGGCGGCTACTCCCAGGGCGCGGCCGTGATGGGCTTCGTCACGTCGCCAACGGTGCCGGACGGGGTTGATCCGGCGACCGTCCCCAAACCACTGGACCCCGCCGTGGCCAACCACGTGGCCTCGGTCGTTCTCTTCGGAACCCCGAACGTGCGGGCGATGAGCTTCCTCAACGAACCGCCCCTCACCATCGGCCCGCTGTATCAGCCCAAGACCCTGCAGTTGTGCGTTCCAGAGGACCCGGTCTGCTCTGACGGGATGAACTTCGCCGCGCACAACACCTACGTAGACGAGGGCAGCCTGATCAACCAGGGCGCGGACTTCGCCGCAAGCCACCTACAGTCGAGTCCCGGCGCCGCAGTGCCGGCGGCGTCTCCGGGCGGGGGTTTTGGAGAATGACTCGCGCCTGACTCGATCCATACGGCGCACCATCGAATCCACTTGGCGCAGCCCAATTAATCTGGCTCGCCGCGGATGGGCGGCGTCGGCGATCGCACCGTCAGTTGCTGACCGTGCTAATTGACCCAGGATGGCGATACGACGTCGCCGCGGGCGTTGACGCGGCACTGGTAAGTCGGCTCTATGAGCGCTTCGCCGACCATGCGGTACGAATCACTGAGCGTTGCGTCTTTCAAACCAACGGCCCCCTATTTCCACCGGATTCCGGACGCAACCCATCGATTGGTGGACCCAGTTTCAACAGTTGCTCTGGGACGTCCGGAACGACCCGTGAGAGGCTGAGATCATGACAGGGATGAGAATCTTGGGGCGCGTGACCGGATGGACATGCATCGCAATTGGAGGCATCCAGCTCATCGGCGGGGCGCGCGGAGAGCCTGGCATGACCGGTGACGCGACGGTGGACTCACACATCCGCTTCATGGGTCCTGTCTTTGCAGGATATGGGCTGGGGTGGCTCGACGCCGCGTCCGCCCCGGAACCAGACCTGAACCGGATGCGCACGCTCGCGGGGCTGATGGCTCTGGGCGGTATCGGGCGGCTTGTGACCCGCGCTACCCTTGGCCGACCTCACCGATTCCACGATCTGCTGCTCGGCATCGAGCTCGCGGCTCCGGTTGTCGTCGAGATAATGGGCCAGCGCGATCACGCAGTGCGTTAGTTCCAGCCAGTTGATCACGAATCCAACCATCTAGCCCTGCTAGCTAAGCTACAGGACGTGCCCGGCCGCCCTGCCCGAACTCGGCGGAACACACGGGCTGACGCGCGACGCGGTCGCCGACGACATGCCCAACAGTCCCGGCCATTCACTCGGCAAGCTGTGGGAGGCAGTGCTTAGGGCATCGATGAGTTCGACCAGCGGGTCTTCGGCAGAGGGCACCGCTCTCCGACGGTGTCCGCGCCACGGGCTATAGCACGCGGTAGCTTGCGGTGGCCCGGCGCAGCGGCCGACGCAAGCGGAATGGGGCAATCCGCGCGCATTGAGCCGACTTCCGACTGGAGGCTGACCACGCGCCGGCACCACAAAGCGGCGGGCTTGGCCCCGCCAACTCCGCGCAACGGCCGGCCGCGGATCGACTGAACCCGTAACGGATCAAACCGAAAACGCGGCGTCGGCGTTGCCGAAAACCTTCTGGACAGATCGCCTCATCTTTGTTAAGAAAAAGAGGTCGTGGTCTGTCTTTCAGACTGCGGGCAGCCATCCATCACGGCGCTCGGGGGCACCGCGCTACGAAAAGAACGCCCCATGAGCCGTGTTATCGAACTCTCCTGGCCGGTAGTCGTGCTGAGCAAGCTTCCCCCGACCATCTACGCGCCTCGACCGTTGGCGATAGATGTCGGCGATCCGCCGAAGCCGTCTGATGGATAAGCCAACTCCGGAAGGGTGGTGGATGACGAAATTCGTTGATTCGGAATGGAATTCGTGGACAAGGCTGATGGGCGGCAGCCCAACCGGACGTAAGGGATAGAGATGGATGCGGACAAAAGACGTTGGATGCGTCGACTGCTGAACGCCGGAGTTGTGGCCGCCGCGCTACCGGGACTGGCTGGATTGGTCGGGACTGCACCGCCGGCGCGAGCCGCTGCGCCCGAATTCCTTGCGGTGCCGTCGCCGTCGATGGGCCACGACATCACCGTCGAATTTCAAGGTGGCGGAGCGCCGGCGGTCTACTTGCTCGACGGGCTACGTGCCCGCGACGATCGCAGCGGCTGGGATATCGAAACCAACGCCTTCAACGATTACGCCGGTTCGGGTATATCGGTGGTGGCGCCGGTCGGCGGACGCTCCAGCTTCTACTCCGACTGGTACGGCTCGGCGAATGGCCAAACCTACAAATGGGAAACATTCTTGACGAATGAGCTTCCCGGCTATCTTTCCAGCAGAGGTGTGCGGTCGAATCGCAATGCCGTGGTGGGCGTTTCGATGTCCGGATCGTCAGCGTTGATCTTGGCCGCCTACCATCCGGGGCAGTTCGCCTACGCCGGTTCGCTGTCGGCATTGCTGAACCCCTCCCAGGGCAGCGGGCCGACCTTCATCAAGTTCGCGATGAACGACGAGGGCGGTTTCAACCCCGAGGACATGTGGGGACCGGCAGGCGGCCCCGGGTGGCAGCGCAACGACCCCACTGTGCAGGCCGGCCGGATAGCCGGCAATAACACTCGGCTGTGGATCTACAGCGGCAACGGCACGCCCTCGGAAAACATCGGCGAGGGCAGCGTGCCGGGGCAGGTCATCGAACAGGTGATCTTGCAAAGCAACGTTACTTTCCAGAACGCTTACACCGCGGCTGGCGGCCACAACGCGACGTTCAACATCGACAGCAACGGCGTTCACAGCTGGGGCTACTGGGGTAGCCAGCTGGCGGCCATGAAGCCGGATATGCAGCAGACGCTGGGCGCCGGCGGCGGAGCACAGACTTGATAGCGCCGTGGCTGCGTGCGACCCATCCGACTACTCCGAGCGCTGCCCGCCTAGGAAGTACCAGGACCTGCCGACGCGTTGCGGCTCACCCGCGGCGATGACCGAATGAGCGGCACTCAGTTCGTCCGGCGTGAGCGCGTCCAGCATCGGCTCCGACGAGCCGGCAGCCGGGGTCTGCCCGGACTTCGCATTGAGGTGGTTCTCCATCAGCGACACGGTCCTTACGTCGCATCCCGACGAAACTCGTCCGCTGGAGTACCCGCTGGCGCCTGCGTCGAAGCCGGGTAGTCACCGAGTATTAGTGCCCAAAAACTTTCTGGTTTGAGGGCGCGATCCGGTGGGCACTTCCTGCGCCATGATTGCACGTCACCTCGTCCGATTCCTTGGTCCTGCGGCACTTGCCGCCTGCGGCCTCAGCGCTTGGTTCCTGTCTGATTCTGCTCTTCCCACCGCGTCCGCCGAGCCGTGCCCCGATGTTCAGGTGGTGTTCGCCCGCGGCACCGGGGACGATCCGGGTGTCGGCCCGGTCGGGCAGGCGTTCGTCGACAACCTGCACCAGCGAGTTGGCCCACGGTCGTTCGACGTATATCCGGTCAACTATCCCGCCACCGAACAGTGGGATACCGGTGTCGACGGGATCAGAGATGCCGGCGCGCACGTCCTTTCCACGGCCAACAGCTGTCCGCAGACCAAGATGGTGCTCGGCGGATACTCTCAGGGCGCGGCCGTGATGGGGTTTGTCACCTCGGCTGCAGTCCCCGACGGCGTCGATCCGGCGACAGTCCCCAAACCTCTGGACCCCGCCGTGGCCAACCACGTCGCCTCGGTCGTCTTGTTCGGAATGCCCAATGTTCGGGCCATGAACTTCCTCGGTGAGCCGCCGGTCGTCATCGGCCCGGCGTATCAGGGCAAGACAATCAAGGTGTGCGCCACCGAGGACCCGATCTGCTCTGACGGGATGAATTTTTCTGCCCACAAAACCTATGCAGACGACGGCGCGATGATTGACCAGGGAGCGGCCTTTGCAGCGAACAGCCTTGGTGCAGGTCCGCCCGTCCCCGTGTCGGTGGCAGCCCCACCGCAAGGCTTTGGTGAGTGAGCTACCGCAGCTGCAAACCCAGCACCGCCGCCAACACGGTCAGCGCAGCGAAAGGCCCGGGCGACCGGTTGTGCGCCGGCCGCTCACCGGTCCCGGGCACGACGGTTGTGCTTTTTGATCGCGTCGACTAGCTGCGACTTGTTCATCGTGGACCGTCCCGGGACGTCGAGGCGACGGGCGACGTCGAGCAGGTGCTTTTTGCTGGCGTTGGCATCCACGCCCTCCGCCGAGGGGATCGGATTGTTCAGGCCGCCGCGTTCGGCGCGTTTGTCCGAAGGGCCTTTCTTCTTCTTCGGCAACCAGCGGTCACCGACTTTCTCGAAGCTGTGCTTAAGGGCGGAATAGGCAACCCGATGGGCCCGCCGCTCGCTACCGTACTGTTCGGCGGCGGCGTCATGAGCTTTGGTGAAGGTGCGTTGGGCTCTGGAGCTGGAACGTTGCAACGTACTGGGCAACTCGTCCTGCTTGGGCTTGCCGCCTTTGGTTGTCTTGGGCATGACTTGACCTCCTTGAACGTCAACCCTGCGCGGATTGCTGTGCCATTGCGTATGCGAGCTGCAAAAAGTCCGCGCCCGCCAGCGCGGTGAAACTGCCGGCCACCAGGCGGGTGAATCTCGGCGCGAAGATCAGCCCGATGACGAATGCGGTGGCTACCCACATGTCCAGGCAGAACGGGCATGTCAGCAATTCGCCCAGGCTGTGCCGCAATTGACTGGAGTGCCGCGTTTCCTCCTGCACTTCGGCGGGACCGCCGGTGCCGGCGTAGTGGGCGAATGGCGCCCGCAGCGGGCTGGTCACTGCGTCTTTGGTCAGCGAGCGGGACAGCTTATGGGTGCCGCACATCACGGTCAGCAGATCGTCAATGCGCCATCGCTCGGGCAGCCGGCGTCCGGTGGCGGCCGCGATCACCGCCGTGAGCGCGACGACCGTCCCGTAGACGGCGAGAACCACCAGGTAGCCGCCCAACGGCCGCGGGTTGTCTCCGCGATATGTATCTGCTTCCTGACGCGCGCGCTTGGCCATGTCCGTCACGTCGCCCACTGCCACTCCTCGAGTCGGGTTTCGCACGCCGGTTACCCGATGTCGGGGCCCGGCAATCCCCGACCGGCTACGGCCGCGTCGGCCGGCCGCCGACGGGGTACCCAGTAGCGGCCCACCACCCACGGAAGGATTGTTCGTCATGGCGCAACCCGCCCCGGTCGAGTCGGCGCGTGACAGCGGCGCCGGTGATAAACCGGCTGTCTTGTTCGACGTCGACGGCACGTTGGTCGATTCCAACTTTCATCACGTCGTCGCCTGGCATCGCGCCTTTCTCGACATCGGTAAGGAGGTGCCCTGTTGGCGCATCCACGGACTCGTCGGCCGCTCAGGTTCTGAACTCGTGCGCATTCTGCTGGGCGACGAGTTGGCCGACGCGCACGGCGCACAGGTCGAGAAGTCGCACACCCGCTACTTCCTCGACAGCGGGTCGACGTTGCGCCTGCTGCCTGGTGCGCGCGAGCTGCTCGAGGCGATCGCAGAACAGGGCTGGCGCGCGGTACTCGCCACGTCGGCCGGTGAAGACGAGCTTGCGCTGCTGCGCAGCGTCCTCGACGCGGAAGACCTGGTGGCCGCCGTGACGTCGGCCGCTGACGCTGACCGGGCCAAGCCGGATCCTGACATCGTCGCCAGCGCACTGGAGTGTGTCGGGGCACAACCCTCGCAGGCCGTCATGCTCGGCGACACAGTGTGGGATGTGCAGGCGGGCCGGCGTGCCGGGGTCCCGACCGCGGCGGTGCTCAGCGGCGGAATCGCCCGGGAGGCACTAGAACACGCCGGCGCGGCGGCGATCTACGCCGGACCGCTCGACGTGTGGGCCCACCTCGACGAGTTCAGCCAATTGCTGCGGTTGTGACCCGCCGCCGCTCAGCCGAGGTGTGCGGAGAGCAGCCAGCCCGGCACCGACTTGCGCCCGTTGGCCTCGTCGCGCAGATCCACCACCGGAAACTCGGCGGAAACGCCGTCGGGGAAATTGGCGTGAATTCGGGCGGCCCGGATTTCGTCGATAACCCAGTACTTGGAGACCACCTCGCGCAGCTCATCCTCGGTGACCGGATTGGCCGGGCTGTCCGGCATCCCGGCCCGGTCAAAGACCAGCACGAAATACGACGCACCGGGAGCAGCGGCACGCACGATCGAGCGCTGGTATCCGTCGCGCAGCTCCACCGGCATCGAATGAAACAGCGTGCTGTCGACGATCGTGTCGAACCGAGCGTCATAGCCGGTGAACGCCGAGATGTCGGCGACCTCGAAAGACGCGTTGGTCAATCCACGCTTGGCGGCCTTGGCGCTGGCCAACTCGATCGCGGTCGGCGAGGCGTCCAGCCCGACGGTGTTGTGGCCCAATGCCGCCAGGTGCAGGGCCAGCGCGGCCTCGCCGCAGCCGGCATCGAGCACATCGCCCCGGATTTTGCCCGCGTCGATCAGCGCCGCGATCTCCGGCTGCGGCTCGCCGAGACTCCACGGTGGTCGGACGCCCGCGCCGAACTCGGCAGCCTCGCCGCGGTAGGCGGGATCGAAGTCGAAATCGAAATTCTTGGTTTCAGTCATACCGTCCGGTATATCAACCAGCCTGATATATGTCAAGATGGTTGACATGGGACGGATCGAGGATGCACCACTCGGCTATCTGCTGTACCGGGTAGGCGCCGCGCTGCGTCCGGAGGTAACCGCGGTACTGCGCCCACTCGAACTGACACTGCCCGAATTCGTCTGCATGCGAATACTTTCCATGTATCCGGGGATGTCCAGCGCCGACTTGGCGCGGCAGACCAACGTCACACCGCAGGCGATGAACACCGTGCTGCGCAAGCTCGAAGACGTCGCGGTGGTGGCCAGGCCGGCGACGGTGCCGTCCGGGCGAGCGCTGCCGGCCACGCTGACCGGCGCGGGCCGGGCGCTGCTCAAGCGCGCCGAGGCGGCAGTGCGCGAAGCCGACGCCCGCATCCTGAGCAAGCTGTCAACGTCGCAGCAGCGTGAGTTCAAACGGATGCTCGAAGCGCTGGGATCCGACTAATCGCCCACCGCGGCCTGGATGGCGGCAAACGGCCGCGCTTCTTCGAGCTCGTAGGCCAACTCCAGCAGTCGGGCCTCCGCACCGCGCTCTGCCGAGAACATCATGCCCTGCGGTAAACCGTTGGCGGTGTGGGCCAGCGGCAACGAGATCGCCGGATCACCGGTGGCGTTCTGTAGCGGTGTGAACGCAACCCACTCCATCAGCCGGTCGATGATCTGCTGATAGTCCGCGGTCGGGTCAAGATGCCCGACGCGGGGAGTCTCGGTGGCCAGCGTCGGCGTCAACAACGCGTCGTAGCTGCGGAAGAACCGTGCGCTGCGCCGTGATGAAGCCGCCAGCCGGGCGATGGCCAGCGGCAGCCGGTGCAGGCGGCGGCTGGCGTAGTGATCCAGCCCCAGCGTCAAGTTGTCCAGCCGGGTGCGGTCGAACGAGGGGCCGAATACGCGCCGTCCCCGGCGCACCAGCGCGGTGGACAAGAACGCCCAGTACAGCAGGAAGTCGTCGGCGAAAGAGGCTGGCACCGGCGGGTTTTCGACGTATTCCACCCGATGGCCAAGTTCCTCCAGCAGAGCCGCGGTCTTCAATGTCAGCTCGCGCACTTCCGGGGTGGCTTCCCGGCCGATGGACTGGGTGACGACCGCAAGCTTCAGCCGCCGCTTGGCGGGGCCGGTGACATCGCCGATCGCCGACAACTTGGGGTTGGGCCAGATGCGTTCGGCCTCCCGGTAGAAGGCGGCGGTGTCGCGCACCGAGCGGGACACCACGCCGTTGTAGACGATGCGCACCGGCATCTGGCGAAAGTCGTCGTCCAGCGGCAATCGGCCGCGCGATGGTTTGAGACCGACCAGGCCGTTGCAGGCTGCCGGAATCCGGATGGACCCGCCCCCGTCGTTGGCGTGCGCGATCGGCACCACCCCAGCAGCGACGAACGCCGCCGACCCTGACGAGGATGCGGCGGCGGTGTGGTCGGTGTTCCACGGGTTGCGGACCGCGCCCAGCCGGGGATGCTCGGCGGCGGCGCTGAAACCAAACTCGCTCAACTGGGATTTGCCCAACGTGTTCAGCCCGGTGGCGAGATACATCCGGGCGAAGGCGCCGTCGACGGCGGCCGGGCGGGGGTCCCACGCGTCGGTGCCCTGCATGGTCGGCATGCCGGCCACGTCGACGTTGTCTTTGACGAACGTCGGCACGCCGCTGAAGAAACCGCTTTTCGGCGGCGCGGACGCTTCGGCTCGTGCGCGGTCGAATGCCTCATACGCCAAGCCGTTCAGGACCGGGTTGACCGCCTCGGTCCGGGCGATGGCAGCCTCGATGACCTCGACGCGAGAAACTGTGCCGGACTGGATGGCCTCAGCCAACGCAACCGCGTCGAGGTCACCCAGCGCGTCATCGCGGAATGGGCCGCCAAATGCGTGTACGTGTCGCATCCGGCTGATGCTACTGCTGACCCACTTCGAAGCGGACGAATCGCGTCACGGTGACACCGGCCTCGTCTAGCAGGGCTTTGACCGTCTTCTTGTTGTCGGACACCGACGGCTGCTCCAGCAGCACGACATCCTTGAAGAATCCGCCCAGCCGGCCCTCGACGATCTTGGGCAGAGCCTGCTCGGGCTTGCCCTCGGCGCGCGAGGTCTCCTCCGCGATGCGGCGTTCGCTGGCGACGACGTCTTCGGGGACGTCGTCGCGGGACAGGTAGCGTGCCTTGAGCGCGGCTATCTGCAGCGCGACCGCGTGCGCAGCCTCGTGGTCGGAGCCGGTGTACTCCACCAGCACGCCCACCGCCGGCGGGAGGTCGGCCGACCGCTTGTGCAGGTAGGTCTCCACGGTGCCGTCGAAGAACGCGACTCGGCGCAACTCGAGCTTCTCGCCGATCTTGGCCGACAGCTCGGCGATGGCCTGCTCGACAGTCCGCTCCCCGGCCTGCGCGCTCTTGAGCGCCTCGACATCGGCAGCTTTGGCGGCGACGGCAGCGCCTACTACCTCGTTGGCCAGCTGCTGAAACTCGCCGTTCTTGGCGACGAAGTCGGTCTCACAGTTCAGCTCGATCAGCGCACCGTCCTTGGCGGCGACCAGACCTTCGGCGGTCGCGCGCTCGGCGCGCTTGCCGACATCCTTGGCGCCCTTGATCCGCAGCGCCTCGACGGCCTTGTCGAAGTCGCCGTCGGTTTCGGCCAGCGCGTTTTTGCAGTCGAGCATGCCCGCGCCGGTCAGTTCACGAAGCCGCTTGACGTCGGCAGCTGTGAAGTTCGCCAATGCTCAGCCTTTCCTATGAAGGGTCAGTGGTCTCGGTGGTGGTCCCCGTCGCGGCGGCGGCATCGGGCGCAGACGCGGTGGCACTGGCCAGCAGCTCCTGTTCCCATTCGGCCAGCGGCTCGGCCGAGTCCGCTTCCGGTTTGCCGTCCCCGCGGCCCAGCCCGGCCCGCGCCTGCAGCCCCTCGGCCACGGCGGAGGCGATCACCTTGGTCAGCAGCGCCGCCGAGCGGATCGCGTCGTCGTTGCCCGGGATCGGGTAGTCGACCTGGTCGGGGTCGCAGTTGGTGTCCAGGATCGCGATCACCGGAATGCCCAGCTTGCGGGCCTCACCGACGGCGATGTGCTCCTTGTTGGTGTCGACGACCCAGACCGCCGACGGCACCCGCGCCATGTCGCGGATACCGCCCAGGCTGCGTTCCAGCTTGTTCTTCTCCCGGGTCAGACCAAGAATTTCCTTCTTGGTGCGACCCTCGAAGCCGCCGGTCTGCTCCATCGCCTCGAGCTCCTTGAGGCGCTGCAGCCGCTTGTGCACGGTGGAGAAGTTGGTGAGCATGCCGCCCAGCCAGCGCTGGTTGACGTACGGCATCCCGACTCGGGTGGCCTCGGCGGCGATGGACTCTTGCGCCTGCTTCTTGGTGCCGACGAACAGCACCGTGCCCCCGTGGGCGACCGTCTCCTTGACGAACTCGTACGCCTTGTCGATGAACGTCAGCGTCTGCTGCAGGTCGATGATGTAGATGCCGTTGCGGTCGGTGAAGATGAACCGCTTCATCTTGGGATTCCAGCGACGGGTCTGATGCCCGAAATGGGTGCCGCTGTCCAGCAGCTGCTTCATGGTTACTACGGCCATGCTTATGCCTTTATGTTGTGTCGGTTGTCGCCCGGCGACGGGTGAAGCCGGGCCCTGGTGTCTGCGGGATGCCGGACCCGCCTGAGGACGGGACCGCGCGGCATCCGTTCGGCTGCAGACACGCGAAGTCAGCCCGCTCGGGCGAGCTGCGCGGACGAGTTTACACGGTTCAAGCAGGTGCTTTGTCCACAGCCCGGCTGGCGGGTCGGCCCGCTGCGCACTGAACTGGGCCGGTGCGATTGGTTGTGGTGCTGCTTTGTGCGCTGCTGTGCGCTGCCCCGGCGGTTGCCGATGACGTCCGGCTGCACTGGCCGCTGCGGCCGCCCCCGGCCGTCGTGCACCGCTTCGATGCTCCCTCGCCGAACTGGAATCCCGGGCATCGGGGCGTTGACCTGGCCGGAGTCGCCGGTCAGCCGGTGTACGCGGCGGGCAACGCGACGGTGGTGTTCGCCGGGATGCTGGCCGGTAGGCCGGTGGTGTCGCTGGCCCACCCGGGCGGCTTACATACCAGCTACGAGCCGGTCCGAGCCGCTGTTCAGGTCGGTCAACCGGTGACCGGCTCGACGGTGATCGGCGAATTGCTGGCCGGCCACCCGGGGTGCGGGGCTGCAGCGTGCCTGCACTGGGGCGCGATGTGGGGCCCGGCTGCCCGAGCCGACTACGTCGACCCGCTCGGGCTGCTCGCGTCGACGCCGATCCGGCTCAAGCCGCTACGTGGGTAGCGCGACCAGACGCAGAATCGCACGTCCGGGGCTCGGATCGTGCGATTCTGCGTCTGCTCGCGAGTTAGGCCCGCGGGTGGGCCTGATCGTGGACAGCGCGCAGCCGAGCAACCGTGACATGGGTGTAGAGCTGGGTAGTGGCCAGGCTGGAATGGCCGAGCAACTCCTGCACGACACGCAGGTCAGCGCCGCCTTCGAGCAGGTGGGTGGCGGCGCTGTGCCGCAGCCCGTGCGGACCCATGTCGGGCGCGCCGGCCACGGCAGACACGGTCTGGTGCACGACGGTGCGGGCCTGGCGGACGTCGAGCCGGCGGCCCCGCGCACCCAGCAACAGCGCCGGCCCGGACACGGCAGTGGCCAGCGCGGGCCGCCCGTCGGCCAGCCACGCGTTCAACGCCTCGGCTGCCGGCCCCCCGAACGGGGCGGTGCGCTGCTTGTCACCCTTGCCGAGCACGCGCACCAGCCGATGCGCCGTGTCGACGTCGTCGATATCCAGACCGCATAGCTCGCTGACCCGGATTCCGGTGGCGTACAGCAACTCGACGATCAGCCGGTCCCGCAACGCTAATGGATCGCCTTGCTGTGAGCCGGTTTTCGCGGCTGCCATGGCCGCCAGCGCCTGATCCTGGCGCAACACCGACGGTAACGTGCGATGCGCCTTGGGCACCTGCAGCCGCTCAGCCGGGTCGGCGCTCAACAGCCCACCGCGCACCGCCCACGCAGTAAACGCCTTGACCGCCGACGTGCGGCGCGCCAGCGTCGTGCGCGCTGCACCTGCGCCGGCCTGGGTGGCCAGCCAGGACCGCAACAACGGCAGGGTCAGCGCGGCAAGGCCGGATCCGGGCGCATATTCCTCGGCGAAGGCAAAAAACGACCGCACGTCGCCCAGGTAGGCACGACGGGTGTGCGCCGAGCGATTGCGCTGCAGCGTCAAATAGTCGTCGAACTCGTCGAGGACCGTCTCCACTCCCCCACGGTCGCAGACGGCGACCATCTGGCTCAGCTGACGCGCCGCAGCGCCTCGCGGGTCAGATCAGCCAGTGTCGGGTAGCCGTCGACGGCCATGGTCAGATCGGCTTCGGCCAGCAGCGCACGCAGTACGTGCACGATCCCGTCGACTCCACCGAGCGCCAAGCCGTAGGCGTACGGACGGCCGATGCCCACCGCGGACGCACCCAGCGCAAGCGCCTTGACGATGTCCGCACCGCTGCGGATGCCCGAGTCGAACAGCACCGGCAGGCCGTCGGCGGCGTCGACCACGGCTGCCAGGCAGTCCAGCGCGGGCAGTCCGCCGTTGGCCTGCCGGCCGCCGTGGTTGGAGCAGTAGATGCCGTCGACACCGCCGTCCTTGGCACGACGGGCATCCTCGGGGTGGCAGATGCCCTTGACGATCAGCGGCAGACTGGTCAGCGAGCGCAGCCACGGAAGGTCATCCCACGTGAGCGAATTACCGAAGACCTGCGCCCAGCGCAGCACCACGGCCCGCGGATCATCTTCCGGCGGCTGCTGCAGCCCGGCCCGGAACACCGGATCGCTGGTGTAGTTGCTCAGGCAATGTCCGCGCAGCTGCGGGAAATTGGCGCCTCCCAAGTCGCGCGGCCGCCAGCCGGGCACCCAGGTATCGAGCGTGACGATGATGCCCTGGTAACCGGCGGCCTCCGCGCGATGCACCAGGCTCGCGGCGAGTTCCCGGTCGGTCGGGGTGTACAGCTGGAAAAAGCCGGGGGTGCCACCGAATTCGGCGGCGACATCCTCGAGCGGGTCGGCGGTCAATGTGGAGGTGACCATCGGGACGCCGGTGCGGGCCGCCGCGCGGGCGGTGGCCAAATCGCCGTGGCCGTCCTGGGCGCAGATCCCGATGACACCGATGGGTGCCATGAATATCGGTGACGGCAGCGCCATGCCGAACAGTTCGATGGACATGTCGCGCTGCGTGGCGCCCACGAACATCCGTGGGATCAACCCCCAGCGCTCGAAGGCCTCGCAGTTGGCCCGCTGGGTGCGCTCGTCGCCGGCGCCACCCGCGACGTACGACCACACCGACGGCGGCATGGCGGCATGCGCCTTGGCCTCCAATTCGGCGAAAGCCATCGGCAGCTTTGGGACCACGCCGGCCAGGCCTTGCAGGTAGATCTCGAACTGGTAATCGCCGAATGCCATGACAGTGAGGATGCCAGCCGTCGATCAGCCGCCGGCTTCGGCTTCCTCTTTAGCGGCGAGCTCCTGTTTCCACTGCCGAAACGTCTCTTCGGTGCGACCCCGCCGCCAGTAACCAGAGATCGATGCCCATTTGGCGTCGACTTCACGGTCTTTGCGGATGTAGGGCCGCAGGTTGTGCATGACGGCCTGGGCTTCGCCGTGCACGAAGGCGTGCACCTGCCCTGGCAGCCACTGCGTGGTCGTGACCGCCTCGATCAACGGGGCGTGGTCACCGGCGCGATCCTCGGGAACCAGATCGGCGCGCCCACCGCGGTAGATCCAGTTCACCGACACGCCCTCGGGCGCGGTCAGCGCAATCTCATCCTCGGGGTCGGCGATTTCGATGAACACCTTGCCGACGGCGTTGGGCGGCAATGCTTCCAGTGCCACGCTGATGGCCGGCAGCGCTGATTCGTCGCCGGCGAGCAGATGCCAGTCGGCGGCCGGGTCCGGGGCGTAGGCGCCGCTGGGCCCCATCAGATAGGCCGGTTGGCCGGCTTCGGCCCCCACGGCCCACAGCCCGGCTGTCCCGTGTTCACCGTGCACGACGATGTCGATGGCGATCTGGCGCGCCGCCAGGTCGGCGCGGCGCACGGTCATGGTGCGAACGACGGGCTGCCGTTCGGCGGGCAGCTCGGCGAAGCTGTCCCGTGTCAACGGGTGCGGCAGGCTGGTCACGTCGACGTCGTCGGCGACGAATAGCAGCTTGACGTAGGAGTCGGTGAAGTCGCTGGGAGTGAAAGTGTCGAAGCCGCTGCCGCCGAGTACCACGCGGACCATGTGCGGGGTGATTTCTTCGCTGCGGACCACTTCAAGGGTGTGCACTGGTCGACCGGCCACTCCGTCGACTATACGAGCCGCGCCGCCTGACGGACGATGCGCCATCGGCCTTCGCGGCGCTCGGCCAGCCCGGCTAACTCCAAGATCGCCAATGGGCCCAGCGCCCGCGCCGGCGCCAGCCCCGCGGCGACCGCGATCTCGTCGATCGTGGCGGCACCGCGGCCCGGCAGCGCTTCATACACTTGGCGTTCGATGTCGCTGAGGCCGTCGAGCGCTGTGGTGGGCCGGGACTGCTCGGATGCCAATTCGCCGATGCGGCCCACTAACTCGATGATGTCCTCTGCACGGGTGACCAGCTCGGCGCCGTCGCGCAGCAGGACATGACAACCCGCCGACACCGAGGAGGTCACCGGCCCGGGTACCGCGCCAACTACCCGACCCAGCGACCTGGCCCAGGCGGCGGTGCTGGCCGCGCCGCTGCGTAGACCGGCTTCCACCACGACGGCCGCGTTCGCAAAGGCTGCCACCAGACGGTTGCGGGTCAAAAACCGGTGCCGCGCCGGACGCACGCCTGGGGGATATTCGGTGACCAGCAACCCGTGTCTGCTGATGCGATGCAACAGTCCGGAATGTCCTGCCGGATAAGGAATATCGATGCCCCCGGCGAGGACCGCGACCGTGACGCCATCTGCGGCCAGCGCAGCCCGATGCGCCGCGCCGTCGATCCCGTAGGCCGCGCCCGATACCACCGCCACGTCGCGGTCGGCCAGTCCTGCCGCCAGATCAGCCGCCGCGCACTCGCCGTAGGTGGTGGACGCACGAGTGCCGACGAGCGCAGCCGCGCGCTGCGCGACCTGGTCCAGCCGCTGCGGCCCGACCGCCCACAACACCATCGGCGCTCTGCCCTGCGGTTTGGCCGCGGCGGCTGCGCCGCCGAATGCGGCGAACGCCAGCACCGGCCACTCGTCGTCGGCGGGTGTGAGCAGTCTCCCGCCCCGGTGCGCAAGCAGCTCGAGATCCTCAGCAGCCCGGTCGATTTCGCGCCTCGCTTCAGTGAAGCGTGCCAACGTGTCGTCGACCTGCCCACGTCGAACCCGTTCGGCTGCCTCCTGCGGCCCCACCCGCTCGACCAACCCGGCCAGTTCAGCGCACGGTGGATCGACAACGCGCGACAGGTAGGCCCAGGCCCGCAGCGTCGGATCGCTCATCGCGACACTCCGGCTTGGCGGAAGCTCAGCGCGGCGGCCACCTCGTCGAGTCCCGGAGCGGCATGGCCGGCCAAATCAGCCAGCGTCCACGCGACCCGCAGAGTGCGGTCGACGCCACGGACGCTCAGCAGGCCGCGATCAAGGGCGGCGCGCAGCGGCTCCATCGCCGTGGTGCCGAGCCGGAACCGCCGCCGCAGCAACGGTCCGCTGACTTCGGCGTTGCTATGAAAGCCGTGTGCTCGCCAGCGCTCAGCCGCCGCACCGCGGGCCTGCGCTACCCGGTTGCGCACCTGCACCGTCGACTCGGCCCGCGTCGTCGAGAACGCCGCGGTGCGCACGGAATGCATCTCGACCCGCAGGTCGACGCGGTCCAGCAGCGGCCCGGATAGTCGGCCCAGGTAACGGCGTTTGACCGCGCCCGCGCAGATGCAATCCTGCGGGTTCGTGGGTGCGCACGGGCAGGGGTTGGCCGCCAGCACCAGCTGGAACCGGGCCGGGTAGCGCGCCACGCCGTCGCGGCGGGCGAGCCGAATCTCGCCGTCCTCCAGCGGTGTTCGCAGCGCCTCGAGCGCGCTGACACCGATCTCTGCGCACTCGTCGAGAAACAGCACCCCGCGGTGTGCACGGCTGACAGCACCGGGCCGGGCCATGCCCGATCCACCGCCGACGAGCGCGGCGACGCTGGAACTGTGATGCGGCGCCACAAACGGTGGTCTGGTGATCAGCGGTGTGGCATCCGAGAGCAGGCCCGCCACCGAGTGGATCGCGGTGACCTCCAGCGACTCGCTGTCCGACAGCGCGGGCAACAGACCCGGAAGACGTTGAGCCAGCATTGTTTTCCCGACGCCGGGTGGCCCGGTGAGCATGAGATGATGTGCACCGGCGGCGGCCACCTCGACGGCGAAGCGCGCTTGGGACTGTCCCACCACATCGGCCAGATCCGCCGACGGTTCCGGCGCCGGGAGTGTGCCGCCGATCCGCTCGTCCAGCCGCGCCGACCCGCCGAGCCAGGCCTGTAACTGACCCAGGGTGCGCAGGCCCCACACCTCGATGCCGTCGACCAAGCTGGCCTCGGCCAGGTTCTTCGTCGGCACCACAACGGTTCGCCAGCCGTCGCGCTTCGCCGCCAGCACGGCCGGCAGCACGCCGCGCACCGGCCGCACCCGGCCGTCCAGCGCCAACTCGCCCAGCAGGACCGATCTCCCCAGCCGCTGCCAAGGTCTTTTGCGCTGCGCCGACAGCACCGCCGCCGCCAACGCCACGTCATAGACCGAACCCATTTTCGGCAAGGTGGCCGGCGACAACGCCAGCGTGAGGCGGGCCTGCGGCCACTGATTGCCGCAGTTGGTGATCGCTGCCCGGACCCGGTCGCGGGACTCCTGCAGGGCGGCGTCGGGCAGACCAACGAGGTGCACACCCGGCAAGCCCGAGGTGATGTCGGCTTCGATCTCCACGATCTCGCCGTCCAACCCGCGCACCGCCACCGAGAACGCACGCCCCAGCGCCATCAGCCGATCCCTCGCAGGTGGGTGATCTCCGGGGTGCGACGACGACCGATCCGCACGCCGATCACATCGATGCGGATCGCCGCCCAGCGGTGGTCCTGACCGGCCAGCCAGGCCGCGGCCAGCCGCCGCAGCCGGCGCACTTTTTGGTCGGTCACCGCATAGGCCAGGCCGCCGAAGCCGTCCCCCGTGCGGGTTTTGACCTCGATGAAGACCACCGCATGCGCGGCCGGGTCAGCGGCGATCACATCCAGCTCGCCGTAGCGGCAGCGCCAGTTTCGGGCCACGATCTCTAATCCCGAACCGATCAAGTGGTCAACGGCCAGCTGTTCGCCGAGGGCTCCCAACTGGGTCCGCGTCAACGTCGTCATACGGCCACCCTGCGTGGCCGGGCCGACACCGCGGGGCAGCCACCACGGTTCAGCGGCCAGTTATCCCCAGTTGCATGTCGATCCACAAGTGATTGCGCGTCCGGTTGGACGCGGCGTAGCATCCCGCTAGGCGATGAAGCTCGCCGTAACCGCCGCCCCTGGCTGATGGCTTCTACCCGTGAGTAAGTCGGGGTGGAAGGCGGGTAGCGGCGAATGGCACCACATTCCAGTAGCTTTCCTCAGCGTCCTACGTCGCTGCGGAATGCGGGCGTGACAATTTCCTCGAAATGCCCGGTGGCGCAGCACCTCCCAGTTCGCGGTCCCCCGGCGCGCTTTCTCAGCGCCTTCACAACGACCAACGTCATCCAGGAAAGGAATAGTCATGTCTTTCGTCACCGCACAGCCGGAAATGCTTACGGCAGCAGCAGGCAGTTTACAGGGGATTGGGTCAGCGATGACCGCTCAGAACGCCGCCGCAGCCGCTCCGACCACCGGAGTGATTCCGGCTGCCGCAGATGAGGTTTCGGCGCTGACCGCAGCGCAGTTCGCCGCGCACGCCCAGCTGTATCAGGCGGTCAGTGCCCAATCCTCGGCGATTCACGAGATGTTTGTCACCGCCTTGAGTACCAGTGCCGGCTCCTATGCCGCCACTGAGGCGGCCAACGCCATCGCAACCGGCTGAGCTGGCGGGCTTGTGTTCGATTTCGGGACGTTACCACCGGAGATCAACTCAGCCAGAATGTATTCCGGACCCGGACCCGCGCCGATGTTGGCAGCCGCAACGGCCTGGGACGTGCTGGCCGTCGAGCTGTCCTGCAGCGCAACGGCATACGGGTCAATTATCGCGGAACTGATCGGTGGCGGCTGGCTGGGCTCAGCATCGTTGTCGATGGCCGCCGCGGCGGCACCGCATGTGGCCTGGCTGCACAGCACCGCGGCTCAGGCCGAGCAGACCGCCATCCAGGCTAAGGAGGCAGCGGCCGCCTACGAGCTGGCGTTCGCGATGACAGTTCCACCGCCGGTGATTGCCGCTAACCGCAGCCTGTTGATGGCACTAATTTCGACGAATTTCTTCGGTCAGAACACGCCGGCGATCGCGGCAACCGAAGCGCATTACGCCGAGATGTGGATCCAAGACGCGGCCGCGATGTATGGCTACGCCGGATCCTCGGCGGCGGCGATTCGGTTGGCCCCCTTCGTCCCCCCGCGACCCACCACCGATCCGACCGGGCTTGCGGCCCAAGCCGGCACGGTCGTCAACGCCGTCAGCAATGCCGTCGCGGCGCAGCCGACGACACTGCCACAACTGATGTCCGCTACGCCCGCCGCCCTGCAGCAACTCGCCGCACCCGCTGCTTCGCTGTCCCCCTCGTCTACGCTCAGCACCTTCCTTTCGGTCACCAAAATCGTGAACACGGTGTTCTCGACGAGCAACGCCGCAAACACGGGGCGCAGCATCGTGATCCAAGATCAAAGGCTCGCGTTCCAACAGGCCCGGGACGCGGAAAAATCTGCCGTGTCTGGTGGCCGCCTTGTCTCGACCGCTCCGGTGAGAGTACTCGGCCCACCGGTGTCGGCAGGAATGGGCCGGGCCGCGGTGGTCGGATCCTTGTCAGTGCCGGCCAACTGGACCACCGCCGTACCAGAGATCCGAACGGTCGCACTGACCTTGCCGGAGTCCGTGGGCGCAACGCCGGCAACCGCCGCGGAAATGCCGCCCGTTCCCGGAAGCGCGTTCAGCCAGTCCGTGTTGGGGACGCTAACTCGATACGGGTTCGACGGTCCCCGCGCGAAAAGTAAACCGGTGATCGTCCGCTCGCCGGCTGCCGGATAGCAGCCCAAACGCCAAAACCTATACCGCTGATTGAGAAAGGTTTGCAGACATGGACTTTGGAGCATTGCCCCCAGAAATCAACTCTTCCAGAATTTATGCCGGCCCCGGTTCGTCCCCGCTGATAGCCGCGGCCTCCGCGTGGGACCAGCTCGCCCACGAACTGAATGCGTCGGCCGCCGCCTACGGGTCAGTGATCACCGGCCTGACAACCAGCGGCTGGCAGGGCCCGTCGTCGATGATGATGGCAAATGCGATTACGCCCTATGTGGCGTGGATGCACAGCACCGCCGCTCAGGCCGAGCAGACCGCGCTACAGGCCAAGACCGCCGCGGGAGCCTATCAAACCGCCTTCGCAATGACGGTGCCTCCGCCGCTGATCGAAGCCAACCGCACGCAACTGCAGTCGCTGGTAGCGAGCAACTTTTTCGGTCAGAACAGCCCGGCGATTGCGGCAACCGAAGCCCAGTACGACGAAATGTGGGCTCAGGACGCCGCCGCGATGTACGGCTACGCCGCTTCATCGCACACCGCGTCGAGACTGACACCGTTTATTAACCCGCCACGCACCACGGACCCAGCCGGGGTGGCCGCACAAACTGCCGCGGCCGCGCATTCCGCCGGGAGCCCAGCGCAGTCGATGCCACAACTACCCACGACGCTGCAGCAACCCGCGGCGCCAGCCGCGCCTACCCCGCTGCTGAATCCAACCGACGTCTTCAACGACACCGTGAGTTCGACGAGCGGCGCCGCGTCCATTACCAGTGCATCCTTTTCTGGATCGTCGATAGGCGTGACGAACCATGCAGTGGCGATCAATGCCGAACGCGACGCGGCGCAAGGAATTGGACCATTCTTGGGAGGACCGGCCGGGCCGCTGACACTGGCATCGTCTGCCGGACCGGCGAACTTTGGTGCGTCGTCCGTATCGGCGGCGACGGGGCGGGCCAGCCTGGTCGGCACTTTGTCGGTCCCGCAAACCTGGGCCGCCACAGCCACCCCGGCGGTTGGCCCCGCGGCACTGACTTTGCCGAGCACCAGCGCCGCGGCAGCTCCGGCAGCCTCCGGTGTCATGCCTCCCGGCATGTTCGGTGAAGCGCTCCTCGGTACGCTGGCAGGACGAGGTGTCAGTAACGTCGCCGCGAAGCTGCGTACGAAGAGCGTCGTGCCCCGCTCGCCGGCCGCCGGCTGACACAACACTGCGTATTAGCCGGAGTAGCATCGGGCCAGGCGATGAAGCTCGCCTCAACTGCCTCACCGGCTGATGGTTTCTACGTAGGTGAATCCTGATCGTCAGCCACAACATCAACGTCGCATGCTGAGCGCTCACGTATGGCCGACCGGTAAGTAGAGACGCGGATGGATCAGTTCATCAATTGGCTCGTCAAGCTACCCGCCGTGGTAGTTCTCGGCGCGGCCTTTCTGCTTCCGCTGTTGGAGTCGTCGATGTTTGTCGGCGTTGTTTTTCCCGGCGAGACCGCGGTACTCATTGCGGGTGTTGTGGCCAGCCAAGGCGCTCTGCCGCTCTGGCTCGTGATAATTGTGGCGTCAGGTGGCGCGATCATCGGCGACAGCGTCGGCTACGAAATTGGCAAGCGCTACGGACAACGCCTGCTCAACCGGCTGCCGAAACGGCTGGTCAAGCCTGAACACATCGAACGCACGACTGCATTGCTGCGACGCCGCGCCGGGTCGGCGGTTTTGATTGGGCGGTTCACCGCGGCACTTCGGGTGCTTGTGCCCGGAATGGCCGGTATCAGCCGGCTGCCGTACCCGACATTTCTGGTATTCAACGCGATTGGCGGCATCGGCTGGGCTACGACCGCGACGATGGTCGGCTACATCGCCGGAAAGAGCTACCACGCCGCGGAACAGCGTATGAGCATCATCGGCGTCGGTGTTCTCGTCCTGATTATCGGCGGATACCTCTTGGCTCGCCTCCGGCGGCACCCCCGGCTGGCGCCGCTGGTCGACGCGCGACTGTCAACCGAGCGCTGGACCGGGCTTCCACTGACCTTGATAATCGCGGCCGCGGGAGGCACCGGCTGGTTGTTCGGCGGCGTCACCGAAGACGTCGTCGGACATGAAGAGCTGGCACAGCAAGACCCGCACTGGCATGAGTTCCTGGTCGACCATCGCGTGGCCGTCTTCTCGGACCTCTCCCGCCTCCTGACGTACCTGGGCAGCACCCCTGTTGCATATCTGGTTGTTGTTATCGCGGTGGTGGTGGTGATCTGGCGCGACCGCTACTGGGCTGCCACCTTCGCCGTACCGGCACTGATCATCGGACAAGTCATCTGCGCCGGGGTGTCGAAGCTGGTGCAGCGGCAGCGTCCGCCCCAGGCTCACTGGCTGACAAGCGCTGACGGCTACGCTTTTCCCTCATGCCATGCAGCCACCTCGGTCCTGGTTTGGGGGCTGGTGGTCACGCTTGCCTGGCCTTGGTTGCGCAGCCGCGGCCACCGAGTCACCGCAGTCATCGCGGCCGTCGTGATCGCCGCCATCGGCGGTGCGACGCGCGCCTACCTGGGCACTAACTGGCCCACGGACATTGTCGGCGGCTGGGCGCTTGGCGGTTTGCTGTTGACCCTGACGATCGCTGGGTTGGCACTACTGCGCTTTCCCTTCGTATCGAAGTGGCAACGTCACGGACCGCGTCGTGAAGTCGAGGCAGTCGGCAGAGTCGACTGAACGTCGACAGCCTCCGCCGATGCGGGCTCAAGCTAGTCGGCACCGCACCGTCCACCAGCACCGCGCCGACAACCACGTCGGGCGGCTTTCACCTGCCATCGCTGCCGTAGCCGCGGGACAAGGAACTTCGCCGCAAGTACCCGGACGCAGCAGCCCGTTGCTGCACCGAATCGTCATCAAACGCAACGAACCTGGACAGCTAATCCAGCCAGCTGGGCCGACGCCCGGTATACGGTGGTTTCCGGCGACATGTCGCCGCAAGACGTGCGCGTTCCTCGGCGAGGGCAGCACCTGAAATGAGGAACAACGTGGCAGAAGAGGCCAACACGAACTCCGAGGCAATAGCCCAGCCGGTCAAAGCCGACCCCGCGACGGTGTTCGCCGCGCTGGCCGAGATCATCTACCAAGGCTCGGACCCCGGTGAGGTGTATGCAGCCATTTGCATCGCTGCAACGCTGATCGTGTCTGGCTGCGACCACGCCAGCCTGCTGGTGCGCCGCGGCGAGCGTTACGTGACCGTCGGCGCTAGCGACCACGTCGCGCACCGCATCGACAACTTGGAACGGGCCGTCGACGAAGGGCCATGCCTCGACGCCATCGAGGAGGAGACTCCCCAGATCGAAACCGACCTGACCACGCCGAGCGAGTGGCCCAAACTGGCTGCTCGTTTGCTCGATGAGACACCAGTGCGCGGCGCTATGGGGTTTCGCATCTTGGTCGATCGCCGCAAGAGCGGCGCGCTGAACCTGTTCAGCGACAGCGCCAACGCCTTCGACACCCAGTCCGCCGGTCAGGCGATCGTGCTGGCCTCCTTTGCCAGTGTGGCCATCAACGCCATCGCCGCGGGCGAGGACGTCACCACCCTGCGCCGGGGACTACTGAGCAACCGGGAGATCGGCAAGGCGGTGGGCATGTTGATGCTGTTGCACGGGGTATCCGAGGACGAGGCATTCGATGTGCTGCGGCGCTATTCCCAGGACCTGAACATCAAACTCGCCGACGTGGCACGAACGGTCATCGAGAACCGCGGCAACCCGATCTTCAGCGACGACCAACCTTCGCTGGGCAGCTGACGCCATTGGCGGCGACCCGCCGCGCCCGGCTTCGCCGCGCTTGCGATCGCCGCGTAGCTACTCGGGCAGGCGCAACTCGGGCTTTTCCACCTCTTCGATATTGACGTCCTTGAAGGTGACCACCCGCACCTGCTTGACGAACCGCGCCGGCCGATACATGTCCCACACCCATGCGTCGGCAAGCCGCAGCTCGAAGTACACCTCGCCGTCGGCGTTGCGTGGCACCATCTCGACGCTGTTGGCCAGGTAGAACCGCCGCTCGGTTTCCACGACGTAGCTGAACTGGCCCACGATGTCTTTGTATTCGCGGTACAGCGAGAGCTCCATCTCGGTTTCGTACTTTTCGAGATCCTCGGCACTCATCTGCTCAGGCGTCCTTCTGCTCGATCTGGTCCCATCTTCCTCCACCCGGCGGAACTGGCTGGCATTCGGCCACTACCCGAGTACCCGATCCGGTCGCCACCCGGCGGACGTTGATGAACGAATAGCGGTGCTCGGGACAGGGACCCAGCTCGGTCAACGCCGCGGAGTGGGCCGGCGTGCTGTAGCCCTTGTGCTCGGCGAAGCCGTAGCCGGGATGTTCGGCATCCATCGCCACCATCAGCCGGTCCCGGCTGACCTTGGCCAACACGCTGGCGGCAGCAATACAGGCGGCCGCCGCGTCGCCACCGACGACCGGCAGCGACGGCACCGGCAGCCCGGGCACCCGGAAACCGTCGGAGAGCACATACCCCGGGCGCACCGGCAGGCCGGCCACCGCGCGTCGCATGCCCTCGATGTTGGCCGCGTGCACTCCGCGCCGGTCCACCTCGGTGGACGGGATGAACACCACGTGGTACGCCAGCGCGTAACGGCGGATCAGCGGATACAGCTTCTCCCGCGCTTTCTCCGTGAGCTTCTTCGAATCATCAAGGAGGGCAAGACTTTCCAGCCGACCGGGACCCAACACACAAGCCGCGACCACCAGCGGGCCCGCGCAGGCTCCGCGCCCGACTTCGTCGACCCCGACCACCGGTCCCAAACCGTTGCGGTACAGGGCGGACTCCAAAGTGCGCAAGCCCGAGGATTTACGGATTACCGTCCGCGGCGGCCAAGTGGTGGCCACGGCTACTGGCTCTGCTGGGGATTGACCGAACGCACACCACCCCAGCGCGACGGCGGCCACACGATGAACCTGGCCTTGCCGATCACGTTGCCCACCGGCACGGTGCCAGACACCGGATCGCCGGTGCACAACAGGCCCTTCATCGCATCGGCCGGGGTGCTGGTGCAGTGGGCGCGGGAGTCCGCCGAGTGGGTGCGGTTGTCGCCCATCACCCACAACCGGCCCTGCGGGACGGTGACCGGCCCGAACTCGTTGCCCAGGCACGGGTACACGGCGGGGTCCGTCATCAGCGTGGCCGGATCCAGATACGGTTCGGTCAACCGCGTGCCGTCGACCGTCAACCCGCCCTCGTTGCGACACTGCACGGTCTGCCCGCCGACCGCAATAACTCGTTTGACCAGGTCGTTCTCGTCGGGTGGCACGAATCCGACGAACGACAGTCCGTCTTGCAGCCAACGCACCACGGTGTTGTGTGAGCGGATCGACTTATAGCCGAGGTTCCACGACGGCGGTCCCTTGAACACGACGACGTCGCCGGGTTGCGGCGATCCGAAGTGGTAGCTGACCTTGTCGACCATGATGCGGTCGCCGACACAGCCCGAGCACCCGTGCAGCGTGGGTTCCATCGATTCCGACGGGATGAGGTAGGGCCGCGCCACGAAGGTCAACATGACGTAGTACAGAATCACCGCGATTGCCGCGAGGATCGCGACCTCGCGCAGCGCCGCCCGCTTATTGCCCTTCGGCTCGTCGGTGGTCTTCGCGTCCTGGGGGGTGGGTTCTCGGGTGGCGACATTGGGCTCCGCCGGACCGGAATCGGGTTCGCGCTCGGATGACGAGTCCGTGGTTTCGGTCACCAGATCAGGGTAGCCAGGGCGGTTCGCACCGCCGTCAGCCGCATCCGCCCGACTTCGAAGGGGCCGCGATTCAGCGCTTTTCCTTGATCTTGGCTTTCTTGCCGCGTAGCTCCCGCAGGTAGTACAGCTTGGCGCGACGGACATCGCCGCGGGTCACAACCTCGATGTGGTCGATGTTGGGCGAGTGCACCGGAAAAGTCCGTTCCACCCCGACGCCGTAGCTTTCCTTGCGCACCGTGAACGTCTCGCGGACCCCGCCGCCCTGGCGGCGGATCACCGCACCCTTGAACACCTGGATGCGCTCCTTGGCGCCCTCGATCACCTTGACGTGCACGTTGACCGTGTCGCCGGCGTTGAAGGCCGGGATGTCGTCGCGCAGCGACGCGTTGTCGACGAAGTCCAGCGTGTTCATTTCCGAAGACACTTCCTTGCGGTTCGCGGCTGGGGTTTCTGCCTGCGCCGGCGGCGCATGGGCGGTCAACCGAGCCGATGGATTCGGGCATCTTGACGCATCTCGCAGCAGGCGGAAGCAGCCCGGCCGCCCGGCAACCGCTGGAGACAACTGGTCAATTGTGCCAGATGGCGCGCACGCAGTGAAATCAGGCAAAATCACCGGTCAGGCCTGCCATCCGAACGAGCGGCCGGGTGGTACACATTAAGGGGCCTGACCACCGCGTCCGGTGTATTTTTTGGCAACCTTTTCGAGGAGACGCATGCGAGCGCGGGCCCCGATGCTGCTCGTTGCCGCGACAGCGGCGCTGACGGTGGTGGTGGCCGGCTGCGAGGCCAAGGTGTACGGCGCGTCCACCGCCAGGCCGGCAGAACACCGGACGAGCCGGGTAGCCCCGCTGGTGGCTGCGTTGATCCCGCCCGAATCGGGGTTCGCTGAGTCCGCCGCGGCGTTGGGCGGGCTGCAGAGGCGCATCCAGCAAGCCACCGACAAGGCCGCCGCGGACGGCGCGACGATCTCGGTGGCGCTCTTCGACCGCAACACCAACCGGATGTTCTCCAACGGCAGGGACACGCTGATCGGCATCGCGTCGGTGGCCAAACTGTTCATCGCCGACGACCTGCTGCTGGCCGAATCCCAGGACAAGATCCGGCTGTCGCCGGAGGACCGGCAGGCGCTCGAGATCATGCTGCGCTCCTCGGACGACAACGCTGCCGAGAATTTCTGGAATCAGCGCGGCGGCCAGGCGATCATCGCCGAGGTCGTCGAGCGGTACGGGTTGACCGCCACGACACCACCGGGCGACGGACGCTGGTGGGACACCATGAGTTCGGCATCCGACCTGGTCCGCTATTACGACATGCTGCTCAGCGGGTCCGGCGGCCTGCCGACAGCGCAGGCCGACATCATCGTGGCGAACCTGGCCCGGTCCACCCCGATCGGCATCGACGGCTACCCGCAACGGTTCGGTATCCCGGACGGCTTGTACGCCGAGCCGGTTGCCGTCAAACAGGGATGGATGTGCTGCATCGGCAGTGATTGGATGCACTTGTCGACCGGTGTTATCGGCGCGGATCGGCGCTACATCATGGTGATCGAGTCGCTGCAGCCGTCCGATGAGGCCACCGCGCGGGCCACGATCACCCAAGCGGTCAAGACCATGTTCCCGACCGGCCGGATCTGAGCCCGCATCAGCGCGGCGCCACTACTGCAGTAAGTCCGGCCGACGCTCCCGGGTGCGCTGCAGCGCGGCCGCCCGCCGCCATTCGGCGATGCGCGCGTGGTCGCCGGACAGCAACACCTCGGGCACGTCGAGTCCGCGCCACGTCGGCGGCCTGGTATACGACGGCCCCTCCAGCAGGCCATCGGCATGCGAATCATCGTGAACTGACTGCGGATTGCCGATCACATCCGGCAGCAGCCGGATGAGCGCCTCAATCATCACCAGCGCCGCCGATTCGCCACCGGGCAACACATAGTCGCCGATCGAAACCTCTTCGGTCCGCATTCGTCGGGCGGCGTCGTCGACGACCCGTTGGTCGATGCCCTCATAGCGTCCGCACGCGAACACCAGATGCGCCTCGCTGCTCCACCGTTGGGCGGTCTCCTGCCGGAAGGGCGTGCCGGCCGGCGTCGGAACGACGAGAAGCGTGTCCTGCGAGCAGATTTCGTCCAGCGCTTCACCCCAGATCGGCGCCCGCATCACCATTCCCGGGCCGCCGCCGTAGGGCGTGTCATCTACCGAGCGGTGTACGTCGTGGGTCCAGCGCCGCAGGTCGTGCACCCCGAGCTGCACCAGACCCGACTCGATTGCCTTGCCCGGCAACGATTGTCGCAGCGGATCCAGGTAGCTTGGAAAGATCGTCACGACGTCGATTTTCATGTCGATGCGCCCCTCACTGCCCCAATTCCAGCAGTCCCTCGGGCGGATCGATCTCGATAGTGTGAGAGTCCAGCGACACCGAGGTGACGATCGCGCCGACGAACGGCACCAGCAGCTCGCCCGCGTCGTCGCGGCGGACCGCCAGCAACTCACCGCCGGCAGTGTGCAGTACCTCGGTGACGGTGCCGATGTCCTGTCCGGTGATCGTGCGCACCCGAAGACCTTCCAGCTCGTGGTCGTAATAGGTATCCGGCTCGTCGATGGGCGGCAGGTCCTGCGAGTCGACGAGGAACTGGGTGCCGCGCAGCGCATCGGCGGCGTCGCGATCACCCACCCCGATCAATCGAACCAGCAACCGCCCGCCGTGCGCGCGGGCGGTGTCGACGACATAGCTGCGCTCCCCGCCGTCGGATCCCTTGGCGCGCAGGACTGTTCCCGGCGCGAACCGGGTCTCGGGATCGTCGGTGCGGACCTCGACGACGACCTCGCCGGTGATGCCGTGCGCCTTCGCCACCCGCCCGACCAGCAGCTCCATCGGGGCTACTGGTCGGTGTCCACCACGTCGACGCGGATACCACGACCGCCGATTCCGGCCACCAGCGTGCGCAACGCAGTCGCGGTGCGTCCGCCGCGGCCGATCACCTTGCCGAGATCGTCGGGATGAACGTGCACTTCCACGGTCCTGCCACGCCTGTTGGTGACCATGTCGACCCGAACATCGTCGGGGTTGTCGACGATCCCACGGACCAGATGCTCGACGGCGTCAACGACCACAGTGGCCATGATCAGCTTTCAGCGGCCGGCTCGGCCGGCTCGGACTGCTCGGCGGCCGGCTCGGATTCGTCGGCTTTATCGGCCGGCTTGTCGGCCTTCTTGGTCGGAACCTTCTTCTTCTTGGGCGTCGCGGCCTCGGTGCTTGGCGCACCCTCGGCGGCAGCCAGCGCGGCGTTGAACAACTCCAGCTTGCTTGGCTTGGCTTCGGCGACCTTCAACCGGCCCTCGGCGCCGGGCAGCCCTTTGAACTTCTGCCAGTCACCGGTGATCTTCAGCAGCTTGAGCACGGGTTCGGTCGGCTGAGCACCGACCGAGAGCCAGTACTGGGCGCGCTCGGAGTCGATCTCGATGAGGCTCGGCTCTTCCTTGGGGTGATAACGGCCGATGACCTCGATGGCGCGGCCGTCGCGACGGGTGCGCGCGTCGGCGACAGAGATGCGGTACTGGGGATTGCGGATCTTGCCAAGCCGAGTGAGCTTGATCTTCACAGCCATGGTTAGCGACTTCTCCTATGCGTGTCACGCTGCAATTCAGCGATCCGGGCAGGATGCCGGGATCCGGTTTTGCCTCGCGTGTGCAGCCGCTCATTGTGCCAGAACGCCGACGTTGAGTGGAAATCCGTCAGGGGCGCCGGTCGAAGCACTTGGTCTCGACACGGCGGCTCATCCGCCAGCCCGCCGGGGTGCGGACGAACTCGTCGTCGTACCACAGGCCCAACAGCATGGTGCTGGGTGTCTCACCACCGAACACCATCGGGTTGAAGCAGAAGGTCCGCGCGCGTGCGGAGTCACCGTCGACCCGTATCGACGGCAGACCCAGCATGTGGGCATAGTTGGCGAAATTCGGCAGCACCTCCGCCAGCCAGGCCTTCACCTCCGGATAGCGCCCGACGATCCCATCAAAGGCGCTGTAGTCGATATATGCATCGCTGGTGAACACATCGTCGAGATCGTCGAATCGACGGGTATCGATGGCGCTCGAGTAATCAACCAACAGCTGCTGGATTTCGAATCGGTCGGAGATTTCCGCCTGGCTCAACATGGGATTGATTGAACACGATGGCGACCCGACGTTAGGCTGACCGCCCATGCGCAGGCTTGTCGCCGCGATCGCGGCTGTCCTCACCGCGCTCAGCGCATCCACCACGACGGCGTGGGCTGATACCAGCGTGCAACCCGTCGGCTCGGTGCCCATCCCGGATGGACCGGCACAGACGTGGATCGTCGCCGACCTCGATTCCGGCCGGGTGCTGGCCGCGCGCGACGAGAACGTCGGACACCCACCGGCCAGCACCATCAAAGTGTTGCTGGCGCTGGTCGCCCTCGACGAGCTGAGCCTGGATTCCACCGTGGTCGCCGACGAAACCGACACCCACGTCGAGTGCAACTGCGTCGGCGTCAAAGCCGGCCGCACCTACACGGCACGCCAGCTGCTGGACGGTCTGCTGCTGGTGTCGGGCAATGACGCCGCGAACACGCTGGCGCGGATGCTGGGCGGCCAACAGACCGCAGTGGCCAAGATGAACGCCAAGGCCGGCGCCCTGGGCGCGACAAGCACCCACGCGGCGACCCCCTCCGGACTGGACGGGCCCGGCGGTTCGGGCGCCTCGACCGCGCACGACCTGGCGGTTATCTTCCGCGCGGCGCTGGCCAACCCGGTGTTCGCGCAGATTACTGCCCAGCCGTCAGCCCCCTTTCCGGCGGGCCCCGGGATCCACGGCGAACACCAGATCGTCAACCAGGACGAGTTGCTCTACCGGTATCCGGGCGCGATCGGCGGCAAGACCGGCTTCACCGACGCCGCCCGCAAGACGTTCGTCGGCGCCGCCGCGCGCGACGGCCGCCGGTTGGTGATCGCGATGATGTACGGACTGGTCCGCGAGGGCGGCCCGTCCTACTGGGATCAGGCCGCGAGCCTGCTCGACTGGGGCTTCGCGCTGGGCCCCCAGTCGGGCATCGGCGCCCTCTGAGTGCAGCGACGCTCCGAAACCGCTCCCCTCCCCGGTGGAGTGCAGCTTTGTGGGCTAGTCTTCTGATGCCGTGACATCCTGTTGTCCGCGAGTCGGGTGCACGGTGTGCGTCGGCAGCCGTCGGCGCTGGTTATGGGGTTGAGGCCACAGCCCACGGCCGAACATGCCGGCGCCGCGAGCATGCCGCGCACACGCGTGCAAGGAACGAGGAAAATGATGGCCGAACACCAGCAGGCTCCACCGGGTTCCACACCGCAGCCCGGCAAAAACGACTTCAACGTCGACGAGCACTGGGTTGATCAGTTGGCTGTGGTCGCCGTCAGCGGCAGCGTGGACATGCTCAGCGCGCCCTGGTTGACCGAGGCGCTTGATGCTGCGCTGGCGAAAAGCCCGGCCGGTTTGGTTGTCGACCTCTCCCGGGTGGAGTTCCTCGGCTCGGCGGGGATCAGTGTCATCATCACCGCCCACGAAAACATCGGCGACACGGATCGCTTCGCCGTTGTCGCCGACGGGCCGGCCACCCATCGGCCACTCACCCTGTTGGGCCTCAACGAGATCATGTCGCTGTGCCGCACCCTGGACGATGCGCTGAGCAGGCTTTCCGGGATATAGCCGGGGCCCTAACCCGCTGCGGCGTCGGCGACGTACATTCCGCTCAACAGTGACGCCAATAGCGCGATCCGCTGAGCTTCGATTTCGGGTTGCGGCAACACCGCCCGCACCAGCGCGGCCCCGTCGAAGGTGTTGGTCAGCACTGCCACCAACGCCGGGAATACATCGTCGGGGATGTTGTCGGCGCCGGGTAGTGCCTTCGCGGCATCGTGGATCTTGGCCCCATACTGTGCCAGGACGTTTTGCAACGTGGCTTTGAGTTTCTCGTCGGTACGGGCGGCAACCATGAGTTCATACATCACGGTATTCGTGGAATTTGCTGTGAGATCGCGCAGGATCGCCAGGGCGGCCTCCAGAACCGGCTTGTCGGAGGGTATTTCGGCGACCTTTTTGCTGAATTCGTCGAGCTGGCGGCGCATCACTTCGTAGGCGGTGGCCGCCATGAAATCGCCCATGGTGTCGAAGTGTCGAAACAGCGCGCCCACAGATACATTGGCGCGCTTGGTGATCACCGCGGCCGACGCGCGGGCGTAGCCGACTTCGGTGATCGTCGCGATGCTGGCGTCGAGCAGTCGCGCGACCGTCTCCTCGCGGCGCTGCTGCTGGGTGCGGGCCATCTCACGCCTGCTGTAGTTGACGGGTGCCCGCACGCAGGAATCGGCCGGACTTCACCGTTGTGCCGTAGCCGTCGCGGAAGCGGCCGTTGCGGAACACAATCTCACCGCCGACCCCGGTAGCGACGACGGCGGCGTCGTTGCGATTCACCATCCGGCTCAGATTGCCGTAGAACGGCACCTTCTCCTCGTAGTAGCCGTCCACCGACTCGTCGAGACCGGCCGGATCGATCACCGCGAAGTCGCCACGGTCGCCTTGCCGCAGCGTGCCGGCGTCCAGACCGAACCAGTCGGCGACCTCGGCGGTCAGCCGGTGTACGGCATGTTCGAGGGTGAGGAACGGCGCCCCCGCCTGCTTGGCGTCCAGCGTGCGCTTGAGCAGTCGCACACCGTAGTTGTAGAACGCCATGTTGCGCAGATGTGCGCCGGCATCGGAAAACCCCATGTGGATGCTGGGATCTGCGGCCAGCTTATTGAGCTGCTTGGGCCGGTGGTTGGCCACGATGGTGGTCCACCGGACATTGCGCTCGCCGTTGTCGACGAGTACGTCGAGGAATGCATCGAGCGGGTGCAGCCCGCGCTCGTCGGCGATCTGCCCGAAGCTCTTGCCGACCAACGCCTTGTCGGGGCATTCGACGATCACCGCTTCGTGAAAGTCGCGGTGCCACAACGTCGGTCCGAGCTTGCGGCGGTCGAATTCACGCCGGAAGTTGCGACGGTATTCGGTGTCCTTCAGCAGCGCATTGCGCTCCAGTTGATCGCGGAGGTGCAGCGCCGCGGTGCCCGCCCCGAACTCTTCGAAGACCGGCAGATCGATGCCGTCGGAATACAGCTCGAACGGCACCGGAAGATGCTGGAAGCGCACACTGGCGCCAAGGACGGCGTTAAGCAGCCGGATGATCGGCCCGAAGACGGTCGCCGCTCCCGGCATCGACTTCGCATCGGTCGACACCAGCAAGCTCATCCGAACTCCCTTGCGGCGTCCGAACAATCCGCTACTGGACAAAAAGAACAGCAGCCCCGAGAGCGGATTGGCGACATCGGGAGCGCTCTGCAGAATCCGGCCGCGCTTGCGCAGGACATTGATCAGCTTTCGGCGCTCCCGCCAGGTCGCGAACGTCGACGGCAAGGCCCGTGATCGGTAGCGGTCACCGTCGAGTTTGTCGATGGCCGCGTCCATCCCGGACATGCCGAGCAGCCCGGCGTCGAGCGCCTCGCCCAGCATGGCCGCCATCCGGTCGAGCTCGGCGTCGGTCGGCCTGGTGGTGTCGTCGGTGGCGCGGTCCAGCCCCAGCACCGCCGTCCGCAGATCCGAATGCCCCAGCAGCGAGCCCACATTCGGCCCCAGCGGCAGTGCATCCAGTGCCCGGACGTAGTCAGCGGGCCGCGACCAGGTCTTCTTGTCTTCCAGCGCACCGAGCACAAATTCGCGGGGCACCGCCTCAACCCGGGCGAACAAGTCGGCGGCATCAGCGGAGTCGGCGTAGACGGTCGACAGCGAGCAGTTGCCCAACAGCACCGTGGTGACCCCGTGTCGCACCGATTCCCGCAATCCGGGATCCAGCAGTACCTCGGCGTCGTAGTGCGTGTGCACATCGATGAAGCCGGGGACGACCCATTTGCCTGCGGCGTCGATCACCTCGGGGCAGCCGGTCTCGTCGAGCGCGCCGGCCGAAATCGCTGCCACGACGCCATCGCGAATGCCCAGTGTGCGGATCTGTGGTGGGTTACCGGTGCCGTCGAACCACAAGCCGTCGCGCACGATCACGTCGTAGGTCATAGCGCCGCTCCTCCTCATCGCTTTCGCTCTGCATCGTCGCCGGGCGGGTCATAGCGCCGCTCCTCTGCATCGTCCTCGCTGCTGCCCACCCTAACATAGATAGTAAGCACTCACAATCTTTTGAGTGCTGGAAGTTCAGCCGCCCGGCTTGGCCGGGGTTTGGCTGGACGACGTGGGCGGGCTCGACGTACTCGAAGCCGGAGATTCCGCGACCGGTGGGACGCCGGGCACCGTGACCCCAGGCGCCACCGGCCCCAGCCGTCCGGCCACCGCCGGAATCACGATCCGGCCGCCCTGCTGGCCGCATTCATCGGTTTGGACCGTCACCGTCATCACGCCGCGCAACGGGCCGTGACTCTGCGGCTCAAGTGACAACACCTGGGTCATGGTTTGCTTATCCGCCGCTCCGTTGGGTCCGACGCAGGGGAACTGCAGCGTTTCCGGGCGTGACCGCCAGGCGCCGTCGTGGAAATCGAAGACAAGTGGCCGAAGCCCGGCTGTTCGGTGTGGGTTCTGGTGGTCCTGGTCGTCGAGTTGGATCCCGGTGGCAACGCAACCAGTCGGCGTGCACGACGAGTGGAATGCCCACCATGTCGTCACGTTGGGTGGTTGCGGATCAGGGCGGTCGTTGAACGTCTGCTGGGCGCGGTTGACGTCTACTTGGTAGGTGCCATCGAGCTGTTGGCCCGCCGGAGGCAGCGCGGGCGCGCTGCTCGTCGGGATGGCCGCCGGAGGCTGAGGCATCGAGGGGCCGCCCGCCTGTGCGGGCGACGCGTCGTGTTTTCGGCCGATCATGATGCCGGCCAGCAGACCGGTGAATAAGAGCAGCAGCGCCGCGCCGGCCGCGGATCCCAGCAAAGTCCAGCGCCGGGTGCGCTTCGCCGGTACCGGCGCTGTTGCAGCGGCTGTCTCGGGCTCCGGGTCGTCGGGATAGTCGACGACGGTGAAGAAGGCTTCGGTGCTGCGATCGCCCATCCACCCGCCGGCACGCTCGGAGAGGGCCGCGGCGAACTCGCTGCAGCGACCGAACCGGTCGGCAGGATTGTTGGCCATAGCGGTGGCCAGTACCTCGTCGAGCCGCGCCAGCTCGGGGCGCCGGTCACTGAGCTTCGACGGCGCGAAGCCGGAATGCTGCGGCGGGCCACCGGTGAACAGGTAATAGGCGGTTGCCGCCAAACCGTACTGATCGGCGCGCCCGTCGATCGGTCCGCCAGTCAGCTGTTCCGGCGCGGCATAGGCGGCCGTTTCGCGCTGCTGCGCCGAATATCGGGCTAGTCCGAAGTCGGTCAACAGGATCCGTTGTTCACCGTCCTGCGGATCGGTGAGCACGATGTTGGTGGGTTTGACGCCGCGGTGCAGGATTCCCCGTCGGTGGGCGTAGTCGAGCGCGCCGGCCGCGGCGGCGACGACGGCAAGGGCTTCACCGGCCGGCATGCCGGCCGGGTAACGGTCGGCGACGAGCTGGGCCGCGGTGATGCCGTTGACGTAATCCATCGCGACCCACAGGTGGCCGTCGTATTCACCGCGGTCGGCCACCTCGACGATGTTCGGGTGATACAGCGTCGTCACCGCCGACGTCTCGGCGGTGAACCTCTGGCGCAACCCGTCGTCGGCCGACGCTGCCGCAGGCAGCACCTTCAAGGCGAACTCACGCGGCAGCGTGGAATGCCGAGCCAGGTAGACCTCGCCCATCCCGCCGAAGCCCAGGATTTTCTGGATGGTGTATCCAGCAAACGTCGCGCCGGTGGCCAACGACATCCTTCGATGCTAACGGGCCGTCGCCGGATGTGCCGGTCAGAACACCCGCCCACGCAGGATCAGCACGTCCGGCCGGTTCAGCACGGCCGCGCCGCGGCGGGGATCGTCGCGGTAGCACAACAGGTCTGCGGATGCGCCGGGCTCCAGGCCCGGGCGCCCCAACCAACGGCGGGCGTCCCAGCAGGCAGCGCCGAGCGCCTCGGTGGTAGTCATCCCGATGCCGGTGAGCGCGTCGACCTCGTCGGCGATCCGGCCGTGGCTGACCATGCCTCCTGCGTCACTGCCGGCGTAGATGGGTACGCCGGCCTCGCGCGCCGCGGACAGTCGCTGCTTGCTCTTTGCGTACAGGTCACGCATATGAGCGGCATACACCGGGTACTTCCCGGCGGAATCGGCGATGCCGGGAAAGTTCTCGACGTTGATCAGCGTCGGCACCAGGGCGGTGTTGTGTTCGAGCATCAACTCGACGGTGTCGTCGGTGAGCCCGGTGCCGTGCTCGATGCAGTCGATGCCGGCGTTGATCAGTCCCGGCAGGGCGTCTTCGCCGAAAACATGGGCGGTCACCCGCGCGCCGTGGGCGTGCGCGGTGTCGATCGCCGCCTTGAGTACGTCGTCGGACCACAACGGCGCCAAATCGCCCACCGCGCGGTCGATCCAGTCGCCGATCAACTTGACCCAGCCGTCGCCGTGCCGCGCCTGTTCGGCCACCGCTGCGGGAAGCTGTGCCTCGTCTTCGATGTCGATCGGCAAGCCTGCTATATAGCGCTTGGGCCGGGCCAGATGACGCCCGGCACGGATGATGCGGGGCAGGTCGTCACGGTCGTCGAGGCCCCGGGTGTCGATCGGCACTCCGGGGTCGCGTAGGAGCAACACCCCGGCGCGGCGCTCGGTCTCGGCGTACCGGATGGCCTCGTCAATTCCGACCGGTCCATCGGGACCTATGCCGAGGTGGCAGTGCGCGTCGACGAGCCCGGGGATGATCCAGCCGCCGTCGAAAACGGTGTCGGCGTCGGTCACCGGCTCGGCGCTGAGCTTTCCGTCGGCGATCCACCACTGCACCGGTTCGCCGTCGGGTAACCCGCGGCCGCGCACATGGAGCCCCATGCGGTTACTTCTTGCCCGGGAACTTCAGCTTGGACAAGTCGAAATCGGCCAAGCCGGGCGGCAATTCGTCGAGGCCCTCGGGCATCTGGGTCAAGTCGGGGAAACCGGCGGGCATCGCGGGCATCCCGGGCCCGAAGGGACTCCGTGCCTTGGGTGGCGTCGGTCCGCGCTTCTTGTTCTTTTTCCCCTTGCCGGCTTTTGCTTTTCCACCCTTGCGGCCTGATGACTTACGGCCAAGGCCGGGGATTCCCATCGAGCCCACCATCGACGACATCATCTTGCGGGCCTCGAAGAAACGGTCGACGAGCTGGTTGACGTCTGACACCGCCACCCCGGACCCGTTGGCGATGCGCAGCCGGCGCGACGCGTTGATGATCTTGGGATCGGCCCGCTCCTGTGGGGTCATCCCCCGGATGATGGCCTGCAGCCGGTCGAGTTGCTTGTCGTCGACGGCGGCCAGCGCGTCCTTCATCTGGCCGGCGCCGGGCAGCATGCCCAACAAGTTGCCGATCGGACCCATCTTGCGGATCGCCAGCATCTGTTCGAGGAAATCCTCCAACGTCAGCTCGCCGGACCCGATCTTGACCGCGGCGGCCTCGGCCTGTTGCGCATCGAAGACCTGCTCGGCCTGTTCGATCAGGCTCAGCACGTCGCCCATGCCCAGGATGCGACTGGACATCCGGTCGGGATGGAAGACGTCGAAGTCCTCCAGCTTCTCGCCGGTAGACGCGAAAAGGATTGGCACACCGGTTACTTCGCGAACCGACAGCGCGGCACCACCGCGAGCGTCGCCATCCAGCTTGGTCAGCACCACGCCGGTGAAACCGACGCCCTCGCGAAACGCCTCGGCGGTGGTGACGGCGTCCTGGCCGATCATCGCGTCGAGAACGAACAGCACCTCGTCGGGGTCGATGGCCGCGCGGATGGCGGCGGCCTGGGTCATCAGCTCGTCGTCGATGCCCAGCCGCCCGGCGGTGTCGACGACGACGACGTCGAAATGCTTGGTCTGCGCCTCAGTAAGTCCGGCCGCGGCCACGGCGACCGGATCACCGGGGCCGGCCTGCTGCGTCGGGTCCGCTTCAACGGAGGTGCCCGGATGCGGGGCGAACACCGCGACGCCGGCCCGTTCGCCGACGATGCGCAACTGGTTGACGGCGCCCGGCCGCTGCAGATCGCAGGCCACCAGCAGCGGAGTGTGGCCCTGGCCGCGCAGCCACGCGGCGAGCTTTCCGGCGAGTGTCGTCTTACCGGAGCCTTGCAGGCCGGCCAGCATCACCACGGTCGGCGGGGTCTTGGCGAACGCCAATTGGCGGGTCTGGCCGCCCAGGATGCCGATGAGTTCTTCGTTGACGATCTTGACGACCTGCTGCGCAGGGTTGAGCGCCGCGGAGACCTCGGCGCCCTTGGCGCGGTCTTTGATCCGGTTGACGAAACCGCGCACCACCGGCAGCGACACGTCGGCTTCCAGCAGCGCCAGCCGGATCTCGCGGGTGGTGGCGTCGATGTCGGCGTCGGTCAGCCGGCCCTTGCCGCGCAGCCCCTGCAGTGCACCGGTGAGGCGGTCGGACAGCGATTCAAACACGTCGCCATGCTAGCCGGACGCCGCCGGGCGACGATGCTGGCCGGGATGGCGGCAGCCGTCCGACGCGGGCTGGCACTGCTGGAGCAAATCCCAACAATTACTGCCCTCGCAAAAATGTAACTGTGGTGTTAAAGAAATCCAACGGTTACTGTTCGGAGTCGAGCCCTTTAAAGGGCAATTGCCGAATCCTCACAGGCCATCGCATTTCGTTAAGCTTCCGGGCATAGCTGTTAAAAGGCCGTTACCGCACCATTCTTTTGGGCCAATCTGCGGAAACCTCATGCACGTGCAATGGGTCGAGCGCCAACAGTCGGCCACCCATTTTCGGATGGCGCGCATTATGAGGAGAACTCCATGTCTTTTGTGACTACACATCCCGAAGCGTTGGCCGCCGCGGCAGGCACGTTGCAGGGAATCGGCTCGGCCATGGCCGCGCAGAACGCGGCGGCGGCAGCGCCGACCACGGGCGTGGTCCCGGCAGCCGCTGACCAGGTGTCGGCGTTGCAGGCGACTCAGTTCGCCGCCTACGGCACCTTGTACCAACAAGTCAGCGCCCAAGCCACGGCGATTCACGAGATGTTCGTGCACACGCTGGGGATCAGCGCGGGTTCGTATGGCGAGACCGAGACCGCCAACTCGGTCGCGGCCGCATCTTCGTCGGGAGTATCCGGACTGCTCGGCGGGATTTCGGGGTCATCGGGGTCGGACCCGTTGTCGTGGCTCACCGACATCCTCGGTGGGACGGGGCCCGGGGGCCTGTCCAGCAACATGGCCAACATCTTCAATATCGGCGGGGGAAACTGGGCTTCTGCCTGCTCGAACCTGCTCGGGATGGCCGGCGGCGGTCTGTTTGATGCCCCCGCCGAGCTGGCTGCCGACGCCGACGCTGTCGGTGCGGGCGGTTTGGATGGGGCACTCCTGGCCGGCTCGGCGCAGCCGGCGGCTGCCGGCGGCATCGCGGCGCCGATGGCGGCGGTGGGTCAGGCCTCTTCGGTCGGCCGGCTCTCGGTGCCGCCCAGTTGGGCCGGGGTAACCGCCCCAGTGTCCGGCGCGACCCCCGCGACGTTGACCGGTGCGGGCTGGACCAGCGCTGCCCCGCACAGCACTCCGGTGAGCACGGTGCCGGCCGGGGTGCCATCGGCAGCCAGCGCCGGGCGGGGTGGCTTCGGCTTTGGCGCACCACGCTACGGCGTCAAACCGACCGTCATGCCCAAACCTGCCGTCGTCTAGGAACCACTCCGCGTCGCCAACCCAGAAACGAGCGCAAACATGGATTTCGCCGCGTTACCCCCTGAGATCAACTCCGCCCGCATCTACGCCGGCCCGGGCCCCGCACCGATGATGGCCGCCGCGGCATCCTGGAACGGCCTGGGTGCCGAGCTGGCCGCCACCGCGGCGTCGTATGAGTCGGTGATCTCCATGCTGAGCGGCGAGGAATGGCTGGGACCGGCCTCCGCAGCCATGGCCGCCGCGACCGCTCCCTATCTGGCCTGGATGAACACCACCGCCGCGGCTGCCGAACATGCCGCTGTCCAGGCCATGGCCTCAGCGGCCGCCTACGAGGCCGCCTTCGCGATGACCGTGCCTCCGCCGGTGATCGCTGCCAACCGGGCTCAGCTGGCCGTACTTGTTGCCACCAACTTCCTCGGTCAAAACACCGCGGCCATCGCAGCCACCGAGGCCCTCTACGCCGAGATGTGGGCCCAAGACGCCGCCGCCATGTACGGGTACGCCGCTGCTTCGGCCAGCGCCGGAATTTTGCAACCGCTGACCTCCCCGGCGCCCACCACCAATCCCGCCGGGCTGACGGCCCAAGCCGCGGCAGTCACCCAAGCCTCTACCGCCAGCACCCAAACCGGTCTCTCCCAGCTGGTCACCAACTTGCCCAGCACCATGCAACAACTGGCCACGCCCATGGCGGCGACGGCGGGGCCCACGGGGTTCATGGCGGCGCTCGACAGTTTCATGGGCATTCCGTTGGTGTCGAATGCCACGAACGGGGCGGTCAATACGGCGGCCTGGTTCGTCATGGCCGCCATCCCGAACGCGGTATCACTTGGGCATACCCTGGCCGGCAGCGCGCCCGCGGCCGTTGCCGCCGAAGCTGCCGGTGCGGAGGGCCTGGGCGCGGGCTTGGGCACGATGCTCGCGGGCGCAGCAGGCCCAGCCGGCTCTGTCGGCTTGGGCGGTGCGCCGATATTGGCGGGCCTGGGCCAGGCGTCCTCGGTCGGCGGGTTGTCGGTGCCTGCGGGTTGGTCTGCGGCCACCCCGGCCGGCACTGGTGCTGCGACGCTGGCGGGCAGCGGTTGGACGGCCGCCGCCGAGGAAAGCGCCGCGGTGGCCACCGTGCCGGCCGGAATGCCGTCGGCGGCTTCGGCCGGGCGCGGCGGCTTTGGCTTCGGTGCCCCGCGCTACGGCTTCAAACCCACGGTGATGCCCAAACCGGTCTTCGTCTGACGACGCAATGGTCAGCCACATCGCGCGGGGGCGGCTGCGGCCCCGTGAGCATGAGGTCGACGGGCCCTTTTAGCTGTTTTAGCTGTCGACGGCGGCGTTGTCCGCCTGGGCCAGGATGCTGGTGAACATCTCGTGAATGGCTTTGGCCTGGGCGCTGACCGCTTGGTACATCTCACCGTGCAGCGCGAACTGCGCCGCGGTCACTGCCGACACTGCGTCGGCGCCGGCCGGGTGTACCGCGCTGGTGGGAATGGCAACGGCGGCGTTCTGCGCAGCCACCGCCACGCCGGTGTCCTGTAGCTTCCTGACTGCTGCCGACAACGATTCGGGCTGTGTAGTCATAACGTCATGGACCCCTTCTTATAAACGCCGAGTAGGCGTGTTGGCTACCCATTCCTACTCATAGTTTTGCGGATTCATCCACCAATGAATAGGCGGGTAACTGGCTTTTAACGGTCAGCTCGGAAGGTTTACTAAATTTGGCTCGCTATGTGTCATGAGCATGACGAAGTTAATGCAGCCTTCACTTCGACAAAGCACCTGGCCGGCCATTAGCGTCGGCCGGGCGGATCCGAATTAGGTGGTCGGTGGAATTTCGGCGGTATCGCCGCGCAACATCGCGACCAATTCCCACTCGATCGCCGCTTGCATGCTGGCGGTTTGGTCGGCCGCCCCAGTGGGCAGCACGACGCAGAACGTGTCGTCGACCGTCGAGCCCCGGGTGGCGACCTTCGCCCAGATGATGTCCGCTCCGCCCCGCTCCAACACCCCGGTCACCTGCGCAAGCAAGCCGGTGCGATCCGTGGCGCGAATCTCGACGGTCAGCCGGTTGCTCGTGCCGTCGAACCACAAAACGCGTGGCGGGGCGGTCGGCAGATCGGCAGGAACTCCGGTCGGCACGTCGCGGACGGGCCGGGCATCGCCGTCACGCTGCACCAGCACGCCGAGGACGTCGAGGTCGCCGTCCAGGGCGTTGACGAACTGCTGGCGCAGCAGGCCGGTGGCCGGCGGGGCTCCGAAGTGTGGCGACACCACGAACTCGTTGATGGCCGAACCGTCGTGAATGTTCACCGAGGCCGAATGGACTCGCAGCCTGTTCAATGCCAGCACGCCAGCGGCTTTCGACAACAGGCCGCGCTGATCCGGGGCAATCATCGTCACCCGGTAGGTGCGTCGACCGCCGCCGCTTCGGATCTCGACATGCACGCCGTGGTCTGCTGCCAGCGACAGATAGTCAGGATCGATCGGGTCAGGCTGCGGCAACGGCTCACCGGCCATCACCAACCGGCAGGCCCGCACCAGCTCCCCGACCAGCAATGCCTTCCAATCGCTCCACACTGCTGGGCCGGTGGCCAGCGCGTCGGCTTCGGTGAGCGCGTGCAGCACGTCGAGCAGTACCGGGTCCCCGTGCAGGGCGTCCGCGACGGTGGAAATGACTTTCGGGTCGTTCAGGTCGTGTCTGGTGGCGATCTTCGACAGCAGCAGGTGATGCAACACCAGCCGCGAGAGCATCTCGACGTCGGAGGGCCACATGCCCAGCCTGGTACCGATCTGAGTGGCCAACTGGGCACCGACAACGCTGTGATCGGCGCCGCGGCCCTTCCCGAGGTCATGAAGCAGCGCGGCAAGCACCAGTAGGTCGGGTCGTGCCACTCGGGTTGTGAAAATCCTTGCGCGAGCGACAGTTTCGACCAGATGGCGGTCCACTGTCCAGACATGGGCGACGTCACGTGGTGGGAGGTCGCGGATTGCGGCCCATTCCGGGAATAGCCGGCCCCACAAACCGGTGCGATCGAGCGCTTCGATCGTCGCCACCACCGCGGGGCCCGCAGCCAGCAGAACCAGTAGGTCGTCCAGCGCCTCACGCGGCCACGGCGTGGGCAGTTCCGCTGCAGTATGGGCCAACCGGTTCAGCGTGGACGCCGCGATGGGTAATCCGGTGACGGCCGATGCAGCCGCCGCACGCAGCACCAGACCGGGATCACGTTCGGGGCGGGCTTGGCGGGCGAGCACCACTTCCCCGGCATGCTCGACCACGCCGTCATCCAGCGGTCGGCGTAGCCGCCGCCGCACACTCGACATCCCGTGGCGCGGCAACGCGTTGGCAGCGGTCCGCAACCCGGCGTCGACGCGGTAGCTGATGGTCCGGGCCGCGTCGGACAGCATGCGCGATAGGTCGTATCTGTCGCCGACGTGCAGCACCTCGCTGATCTCGTCGGCGTACTGGGCCAGCAGCAGATCATGCCCGCGCCGCGAAACCCGGTGCAGTTCGGTGCGGACGTCGAGCAGGTTGAGGTATGCGCCGGTCAGCGAGGCTGTCGGACTATCCGATGGGAGGCGGTCGGCCAGCTGGGCGATGGCCAGCGCGTCGAGCAGCTGAACGTCACGTAGGCCGCCGCGGCCGCATTTCAGGTCGGGTTCGGCGCGGTGTGCGATTTCGCCGCTGCGGTGCCACCGTGATTGCGTCGCCTCGACGAGTTCATCGAAGCGGGAACGTATTCCGGTTCGCCACTGGTGGCGCACACCGTCGATCAGCCGGGTCGACAACCGCTGATCGCCGGTGATGTGGCGAATGTCGAGCATCGCCAGGCCCGCGGAAATGTCCGCACCCGCGACCTCCAGTGTCTCGGCGACCGTGCGCACGCTGTGGTCGAGACGAATGTTGGCGTTCCACAGCGGATACCACAAGGACTCAGCGGTCTGCTCGACGATTCCTGCCGGCATGTCGTCGTGCATGAGCATCAGGTCCAGGTCGGAATACGGCAGCAGTTCGCGACGGCCCAGCGAACCGGTGGCGACGACGGCAAACCCGCTGCCGGCGGTGATACCGATCTCGGCCGCCTTCGCGGCCAGCCAGGACTCGTGCAACTCTCCCCAGGCTTTGCGCAGCGCCCGCGAATCCAGTTGGCCCGGCGCTGCGGCCAGCAGTTCCTCTCGGGCCGAGACTAAATCGGTTGCCGCGCCGCTACTTCCGCCTGTCGCCGTCTCCCACTCACCCGTGCCCGGCGGGCCCGGGCGGCCTGATTTCATGGCTGCCCGGCCGGGGGCAGAAATTCAGAACGAACCTCATATCGCATCCGGCCCACGCTCGCCGGTGCGCACCCGCACAACGGTTTCCACGGGGCAGACCCATACTTTGCCGTCACCGATCTTGCCGGTGCGCGCCGCTCGCACGATACTGTCGACGACCTTGTCGGCGGCAAAGTCGTCGACCAAGACCTCGATTCGCACCTTCGGTACGAAATCAACCGAGTATTCAGCACCGCGGTAAACCTCAGTGTGACCTTTCTGCCGTCCGTAGCCCTGGACTTCGCTGACTGTCATCCCCAGTTGTCCTGCCTCCTCCAGGCTGGCCTTGATGTCTTCCAGCGTGAACGGCTTGACGATCGCGGTAATCAGCTTCATCGTTGTGTACCTCTGCTCCGTCCGCTAAGTCGTGATGTGCGATAACCGAACTGCGGACAACAGCGAAGTCGTAGCCGCCTTCGGCGTGTTGAGCTTCGTCGATGCCTGAGGTTTCATCCTCCGCACCCAGTCGCAGTCCGATCGTGTATTTCACGATCAGAGCCAAGATAGCGGTGCCGATAGCCGAATAGACGAGAACACCGCCTGCGCCGATGGTCTGCCGCCACAGCTGATCGAAACCGCCGCCATAGAGCAAACCCGGCGATACCCCCGCCACGCCGGCGATGGCAACCGTTTCCGGGGCCGCGAGCAAGCCCACCAGCAAGGTACCCACCAGACCGCCGACCAGGTGCACCCCGACCACGTCGAGCGAATCGTCAAACCCGAATCGGTATTTCAGTCCGACGGCCAACGCGCAGGCGACACCGGCCACCACGCCGATTACCAGTGCGCCAACTACGTTGACCGACGAACATGATGGGGTGATCGCGACCAGCCCGGCCACAATGCCCGACGCGGCCCCAAGTGACGTCGCGTGGCCGTCGCGGATCCGCTCGGTGAGTAGCCAGCCGAGCATCGCCGCGGCCGTCGCGATCGTGGTGGTGATGAACGTCGAGCCGGCGGCCCCGTTGGCGGACAGCGCCGAACCGGCGTTAAAGCCGTACCAGCCGAACCACAGCAAACCGGCGCCGAGCATCACCAGCGGCACGTTGTGCGGCCGCATCGGCATGGCGGGCCACCCTCTGCGCTTGCCGAGGATGATGGCCAGCACCAGGCCCGCCGTGCCGGCGTTGATGTGGACGGCGGTACCGCCCGCGAAGTCGATGGCGTGCAGCTTGTTGGCGATCCACCCGCCGTGCGCCGCCGTCACCTTGTCGAACGCGAAGACCCAGTGCGCGACCGGGAAGTACACGAAACTCGCCCACAGCGCGGCGAACAGCATCCAGCTGCCGAACTTCAACCGATCGGCCACAGCTCCGGAGATCAGCGCCACCGTGATGATCGCAAACATCAGCTGGAATGCGACGAACACAGTTTGCGGCACGGTTCCCGCCAGCGGAATCTCGACGGACGCCGAGTGGGTGGCCGGGTTGGCTGCGACGGCATTGACGCCGATGAGCCCCTTTAAGCCCCAGTATTGGGTCGGATTGCCCGCGATGGACCCGACATCGTCGCCGAAGGCCAGCGAGTAGCCGTAGAGCACCCACAGCACCGTCACCACGCCCATCGCGCTGACGCTCATCATGATCATGTTCAGCACGCTCTTGGCGCGGACCATGCCGCCATAGAAAAAGGCCAGGCCCGGTGTCATCAACAGCACCAGCGCGGAGCTGGCCAGCATCCAGGCGGTATCGCCGGTGTTCGGCACCCCCATCGTCGGGTATTGGTCCACGCGCCCAGACCTCCTTCGCCGAAGCTGCCAACGACCTGGTCAAACAATGCGCAGTCGTTGTTTCGGCTCCGACGCGGCGTGGTTTCGCCAGCGTTACAGGATGCTCACCGGTGCCGGTGGGTGCGACCCGTCAGCCCAGTAGGGCGTCGACGAAGGCGGCGGGCTCGAACGGCGCGAGATCGTCGGGTCCCTCGCCGAGGCCGACCAGTTTGACCGGCACGCCTAGTTCCTGCTGCACCCGGAACACGATGCCGCCTTTGGCGGTTCCGTCCAGCTTGGTCAGCACCGCGCCGGTGATGTCGACGACGTCGGCGAACACCCGCGCCTGCGCCAGGCCGTTCTGCCCGATGGTCGCGTCGAGCACCAATAGGACCTCGTCGACGGCCGCGCGGCGCGTCACCACCCGTTTGACTTTGCCCAGTTCGTCCATCAGCCCGGTCTTGGTGTGCAATCGGCCCGCGGTGTCGATGACGACGACGTCAGCGCCCGCGGCGATGCCCTTGTCGACCGAATCGAACGCCACCGAGGCCGGGTCGGCGCCCTCCGCGCCGCGTACCACTTCGGCGCCCACCCGGGCGGCCCAGGTCTGCAGTTGGTCGGCCGCAGCGGCGCGGAACGTGTCGGCGGCGCCCAGCACCACCCGGCGGCCGTCGGCGACCAGCACCCGCGCCAATTTGCCGACCGTGGTGGTTTTGCCGGTGCCGTTGACACCGACCACCAGCAGCACCGACGGATGATCGGCGTGCGGCAGCGCACGGATCGAGCGATCCAACTCGGGTTGCAGCTCGCTGATCAGGACCTCCCGCAGCACCGCGCGGGCATCGGCCTCGGTCTGCACGTTTTTGCCGGCGAGCTCGCTGCGCAGGCGCGACACGACCGACGTGGTGGCCGTCGGCCCCAGGTCGGCCACCAACAGCGTCTCTTCAACCTCCTCCCAGGAGTCTTCGTCGAGATCCCCGCCGCCCAGTAGGCCGAGCATGCTGCGCCCCAACGCGTTCTGCGATCTGGCCAGCCGTCCACGCAGCCGCTCCAACCGGCCTTCGGCCGGGGCAATCGCCTCAAGGTCCGGGGCTTTCGGCGCGGGCGGCGCCGTTGGTGCTGGCGGCGCTGTTAGTGCGGGCATCGCGGGCGGCGCCGGCGGTGTTTCGGTCTCGGGTTCGGGCAGCTGAACATCGGCGACGGTGCGCTTCGGGGCGTCACGCGGAATGGTGGCGTCGTCGCCGACACCGGGCAGGCCGGTGGTGTCGATGCGCTCGGCCGGCTGGACCGGCGGCGCTGTCTGGCTGAATGTAATGCCCGCTGACGTGGTGTAGCCGCCGGAGCGGTCAAGCGTTGCGGGCTGTTGCGACAAGCTGATCCGTCGCCGGCGGTAGCGGACCAGGCCGAAGATCAGTGCGGCGATGACGACCAGTGCAGCGATGACCGCGACGGCGATCCACAGAGCTTCGGACACCACGCCATTGTTCCAGGGGCCACACCCAACACCGAGGGCCGGTCGCCGGCGGCGCTATCCGGCGGTGACCAGCTCCTGGCCGCGCATTCGCTGCGAGATCACCGCGGTGATGCCGTCGTCGCGCATCGTCACCCCGTACAGCGCGTCGGCCACTTCCATCGTCGGCTTCTGGTGAGTGATGACGATGAGCTGCGACTGGGCGCGCAGCTGTTCGAACAGCTGCAGCAGCCGGTGCAGGTTGGTGTCGTCGAGCGCGGCCTCTACCTCGTCCATGATGTAGAACGGCGACGGCCGGGCTTTGAAGATCGCCACCAGCATCGCCACCGCGGTCAGCGACTTCTCGCCACCGGACAGCAGCGACAGCCGCTTGATCTTCTTGCCGGGCGGGCGGGCCTCCACCTCGATGCCGGTGTGCAGCATGTCGTCGGGATCGGTCAGCCGCAGCCGGCCCTCGCCGCCCGGGAAAAGGCTTGCGAACACTCCTTGGAACTCGCGCTCCACATCGGCATAGGCGTCGGTGAACACCTGCAGGATGCGGGCGTCGACGTCGGCGACGACGTCGAGCAGATCCTTGCGGGCGGCCTTGACGTCCTCGAGCTGGGTGGACAAGAAGTTATAGCGTTCCTCCAGCGCGGCGAACTCCTCCAGCGCCAACGGGTTGACCCGGCCCAGTTCGGCCAGCTCACGTTCGGCGCGTTTGGCCCGACGCTCCTGAGTGGGCCGGTCGAACGGCATCGGCGCCGGCGCGGTGACCTGCTCCCCGCGCTCGCGAGCCTGCTCGTATTCGGCCATCTCGAGTTCGGTGGGCGGCAGCGCGACATCGGGACCGTATTCGGCGACCAGGTCATCGGGCGCCATCCCGAACTGTTCGAGAACCATCTGTTCGAGCTGCTCGATGCGCAGCGCCGCCTGCGCCTTGGCCACTTCGTCGCGGTGCAGCGCTTCGGTCAGCGTGGCGATCCGCGCGTTCAGCGTGTTGACCTCGTCGCGCACCGCCGTCATCGCCGTCGATCGCTGCTGGCGTTCGGTAGTCAGCGCGTCGCGGTTGCGCGATGCAGCGCCGACCACCTGATTGAGCCGCCCGGCCAGCAGGTTCCCGGCGTCGGCCACCGCAGCTGCCACCGCCGCGGCGTGCTCCCGCGCGGCGCGGGCCTGCTGGGCGCGCAGCCGCGCCTCCCGTTCGGCGGCGGCGGCTCGGCGCAACGAATCCGCCCGTCCCCGAACGGCATTGGCACGCTCCTCGGCAGTGCGTACCGTCAACCGGGCTTCCACTTCGGCGGTGCGGGCAGCCTCTAAACCAGTGCGGGCCGCGGCAATCTCCTGCTGGTCGACGGGCTGGGCGGCCGACACATCTTGGGTCTGTTCGGCGTTGCGTAGCCGGGTCTCCAGCTCACCGAGCTCCTCGAGGGTCCGGGCGCGGCCGGTCTCCAGCTCCTCGCGCTGGTGCAAGAGCCTGCGCCATTCGTCGTCGGCGGCACGGGCCTCCTGGCCCAGCCGACCCAGTTGTTCGTAGATCGCTGAGATCGCGGCATCGGATTCGTTGAGCGCGGCCAGCGCCTGCTCGGCGGAGTCTTGCCTGGTGGCTTGCTCACTGAGCGCACCCGACAGCGCGGCGGATAGCTGGTTGACCTGAGCTTCAGCGGCCGCCAGTTCAGCACCGGCCTTGTCGATTTCGCCGGCCACTTCCAGCGTCGAGGGCTTGCGGTCTGATCCTCCACTCACCCAGCCCGCCCCGACCAGATCGCCGTCGTGGGTGACCGCGCGCAACCGCGGGCTCGCCGCCACCAGATCCAGCGCCGCGCTCAGATCGGCGACCACCGCGACGCCGGAAAGCATCGCCGTCATCGCGCCACGCAGCCGCGGCGGCGCCTCGATGAGGTCCAGCGCCCAGCGGGCACCGTCGGGCAGCGCGGCCGGGGCGCGTTCGGGTTCGGCTGCGGCCGGCCAGTCGCCCAGCACGATCGCCGCCCGTCCGCCGTCAGCCTGCTTGAGCGCGGTCACCGCCGAGCGGGCAGCGCCGACGCTGTCGGCGGCCACGGCGTCGGCGGCCGCGCCCAGCACCGCCGCCAGCGCCGTCTGGTAGCCGGACTCAACCCTGACCAGCTTCGCGATGGTTCCGAAAATACCTGCTTCACTGCGGTTTTCGGTAAGCCAGGCGGCACCGTCCTTGCGCTCGAGTCCCACCGACAGCGCGTCGATGCGGGCCCGCAGCGACGCCACCTGACGTTCGGCCCCGCGCTCGGCGGACTGCAGTTCGGCGACCCGCTCGTCGGCCAGTCGCAGCGCCGCCACCATCCGGTCGTGATGCTCGTCGAGGCCTACCTCGCCCTGATCGAGTTCACCCACGCGGCTCTGCACGGTTTCGAACTCCGCCACCGCGTGCTGCGCTCGAGTGGCCGCCTCCTCGATGCGCTCCGACAACTTGGCGACGCTGTCGTCGATCGATTCAACCCGCGCGCGCATGGTTTCGACTTGTCCGGCCAGCCGGGCCAGACCCTCCCGGCGGTCGGCCTCGGCGCGCACCGCCGCCAGGTGTGCCTGCTCGGCGTCGGCGGCGCTGCGCTCACGGTGCGACAACTCCGCCCGGGCGGCCTCCAGCCCGGTGCGAGCGCCGGCCAACTCCGCCAGCAGCCGCTGTTCTTGTGCCGCCACCTGTTGCGCTTCGGCCTCCAACGCGTCGGGGTCCGGACCACCGGTCGTAGCAGGCTCGACGTCGAGATGCTGCGCGCGTTCGCTGGCGATCCGTATGGTCGCGCTGACCCTTTCGGCCAACGCGGACAACCGAAACCAGGTCTGCTGTGCGCGTTCAGCGCGGTCGGATAGCTGGGTCAGCGCGTCTTCATGCGTGGCCAGCTCGTCGGAGGCTACCGCGCACCGGGTGGCGGCCTCGTCGTGCTCGCGACGTAACACCGCTTCTGCCTCGTTGGTGTCATTGAGCTCGGCCTGCCGGGTGACGACGTCGTCGGCGGCCAGCCGCAGCTTCGCGTCGCGCAGGTCGGCCTGGATGGTCTGGGCGCGACGGGCCACCTCGGCCTGGCGGCCCAGCGGCTTGAGCTGGCGACGCAATTCGGTGGTCAGATCGGTCAGCCGCGCCAGGTTCGCCGACATCGCCTCGAGCTTGCGGACCGCTTTTTCCTTGCGCTTGCGGTGCTTGAGCACCCCGGCGGCTTCCTCGATGAACGCCCGACGGTCCTCCGGGCGCGACTCCAGGATCTCGTTGAGCTTGCCCTGCCCGACGATGACGTGCATCTCGCGCCCGATGCCGGAGTCGCTCAGCAGCTCCTGGACATCCATCAAACGGCAACCGCTGCCGTTGATTTCGTATTCGCTGGCGCCGTCGCGAAACATCCGCCGGGTGATCGACACCTCGGAGTACTCGATCGGCAGCGCGTTGTCCGAGTTGTCGATGGTGACCGTGACTTCAGCGCGGCCCAGCGGTGCTCGCGACGACGTGCCGGCGAAGATGACGTCTTCCATCTTGCCGCCGCGCAGCGTCTTGGCCCCCTGCTCGCCCATCACCCACGCCAGGGCGTCGACCACGTTGGACTTACCTGAGCCGTTCGGCCCGACCACGGCGGTGATGCCCGGCTCGAAACGCAGAGTCGTCGGCGAGGCAAAGGACTTGAAGCCCTTGAGCGTCAGACTCTTGAGGTACACGGCGTGCAGACTACCTTTCGGTGAATCCGCTGATCGGTTCGCCGCGCGGCGACCAATCGACAACTACGTTGTCGACGTGGCCAGGTGTTTTGCCGGATTGCAACAGCTGCAACAGCTGTTCACAGGCGTCACGCGATCCCTGCGCGACGACTTGGACCCGCCCGTCGGGCCGGTTGGCGGCGTAGCCGGTCAAACCCAGTTCCAGGGCCCGGCTGCGGGTCCACCAGCGGAAGCCCACGCCCTGCACCTGGCCGTGCACCCAGGCGGTGAGCCGAACCTCAGCCACTGGTCACCTCGAATATCACGTCGGTGCCCGATTTGAGGGTGCGTCCGACCGTGCAGACCTGGTCGACGGCGCGCTGGACAACTGTCAGCACCCGTGCCTTTTCGGCGGCGTCCAGGCCGGACAGGTCGAGCTCGAGGGTCTCTTCCAGCAGTGGATACCGCTCCTGCTCACGGTCAGCCACGCCGGAGACCTTGATGGTGGCCGGGTAGTCGTCTCCGAGACGCCGGGCCAGCGGCTGGTCGCTGGCCATTCCGCTGCAGGCCGCCAGCGCGATCTTCAGCAACTCCCCCGGTGTGAACACTCCGTCGACGTCCTCGGACCCGACGAGGACCTGTGCGCCCCGCGAGCTGTGTCCGGTGTAGCGACGGACCCCGGTGCGTTCCACCCACAGTTGCGTCATGGGTCAGTTCTACCGTGTGCGGCAATCGACAAGGTCGGGTAATACTGCAATCCATGGCCACCGTCGTCGCATTCCACGCCCACCCCGACGACGAGGTCATCCTGACCGGTGGCACGCTGGCGCGAGCGGCCGCGGCCGGGAACCGTGTGGTTGTCGTCACGGCAACCGACGGTCATATGGATAATGCCGAAGACAGACCTCGCCTAGACGAATTGCGGTCGAGTGCAGGCATTCTCGGGGCGCATCGGGTCGAGTGTCTCGGCTATGCCGACAGCGGATACGGCCCCGACTTCTACCCTGACCCGCCCGGACGAGTCCGGTTCGGACGAGCGGATGTCGAGGAGGCGGCGCAGCGACTGGCGGCGATACTTCGCGCCGAAAATGCGGACCTGCTGCTGAACTACCAATCCAACGGCGGCTATCACCATCGTGATCATGTGCAGGTCCACCATGTCGGCAAGCGGGCGGCCGAACTCGCTGGCACGCCGAGAGTGCTCGAGGTGACGATGCCCCGGGAATGGCTGTGCCGGATCAGCGATCTCGCTCGGGTGCTGCGCCTGCCGGCGCCGTACGAGCCGGACGTCGTCCGCACCGCATACGCTCCGCGGGCAACCATCACCCACCGGATCGACGTTTTCCGTTTTGCACGGCAGAAGCGGGATGCATTGGCCGCTCATCGCTCGCAGATCGGCAGCACCGGTGCGGCCGCGCGCATGTTCGGGGTGCTGCTGCGCCTACCACCTCAGGTGTTCGGCCTGCTGTTCGCTCGGGAATGGTTCGTCGACCCGGACGCGCCCCCGGGATCGGTGCGCCGCGACATCTTCGACTGACGCCCTCTGCGCGAGCGTGCGTGTTCCCGGTAATTTGCCCGGCGTGTCGCCCGGGATAGCGCACGCTCGCGCCCGGCCAAACAGGAGTCAGCGCGGGCGGGGCTGGCAGCGCGGACAGTAGAACGACGAGCGGTTCATGAACTTCTCCCGGCGGATCACCGCACCACAGCGCCGACAGGGTTTGCCGTCGCGACCGTAAGCATTCAGCGACCGGTCGAAGTAGCCGGACTGGCCGTTGACGTTGACATACAGCGCATCGAACGAGGTGCCGCCCTGAGCCAACGCGTCACGCATCACCTCGGCGGCCGCCGCCAACACCGCTGTCAGCTTCGGTCGGCTCAAACCGTCGGCGAGGCGGACTCCGTTCACCTCGGCCCGCCACAGCGCCTCGTCGGCATAGATATTGCCGATACCCGACACCACGGATTGGTCGAGCAGCTGGCGTTTGATCTCGGAATGCTTGCGCCGCAACACATTAACGACAGCAGCGACGTCGAATCGCGGGTCGAGCGGGTCACGGGCCAGATGCGCCACCGGCGCGGGCACCACGCTGCCGTCCACAGTCACCAGGTCGGCCAGCAGCCACCCGCCGAACGTCCGTTGGTCGACAAAGCTCATCGTGGTCCCGTCGTCGAGCACCGCGGCGACCCGCAAATGGCCGACATTGGGGACAGTGCCGAGCAGCATCTGTCCGCTCATCCCCAGGTGGATGACCAGCGCCTGGTCGCCGTCCAGCGTCAGCCACAGATATTTGCCGCGGCGATCGGTGCCGATGATCCGTGCGCCGAGCAGTCGCGCCGTGAGGTCGGCCGGGCCGGCCTCGTGGCGCCGCACCGCGCGGGGATGATGCACCCGGACCGCGGTGATCGTCTTGTCGACCACATGGTCGGCCAACCCGCGTCGCACCACCTCGACTTCGGGGAGTTCGGGCATCTACATCACGCGCTGTCGAGGGCAGTCCAGGCTGCTGCAGCGGCCTTCTGTTCGGCTTCCTTTTTGGATCGACCCACACCGGTGCCGTACTCGGTCTCCATGACGACGACGACGGCGGTGAACTCCTTGTCGTGGTCGGGCCCGGTGGAGGTGACCTGGTATGACGGCGCGCCCAAGCCACGCGCCGCGGTCAACTCCTGCAGGCTGGTCTTCCAGTCCAAGCCGGCGCCCAGCGTGGGCGCGGCGTCCAGCAGCCCACCGAACAACCGCAGGATCACCTGCCGGGCCGTGTTCATCCCGTGGTGTAGGTAGACCGCGCCCAGCAGCGACTCCATCCCGTCGGCCAGGATGCTCGATTTGTCGGCGCCGCCGGTGTTGGCCTCGCCGCGGCCTAACAGCAAGTGGGCGCCCAGCCCCTGGTCGGTCAGCCCACGTGCGACGTCGGCAAGCGCCTGGGTGTTGACCACGCTGGATCGCAACTTGGCCAGATCGCCCTCCGAACGGTCGGGGTGGCGGCGAAAAAGTTCGTCGGTGATGGTCAGTCCCAGCACCGCGTCGCCGAGGAACTCCAGGCGCTCGTTGGTGGGCAGCCCGCCGTGCTCGTAGGCGTAGCTGCGGTGCGTCAGCGCCAGTGTCAGCAGCTCGTCGGGCAGGTCCGTCCCGAGCGCCTCGAGCAGACTGTTCACGACTGCGCCGCGTCCTCGTCCGGGCGCACCATGCCCGCCAGCTTGGCCCAGCGCGGGTCGATCTGGTCGTGGTGGTGGCCGGGTTCGGCGGTGGCCAGCGGAACCCCGCAGTCCGGGCACAGCCCCGGGCAATCCGTGCGGCACACCGGCGACAGCGGCAGTTCCAACCCGACGGCGTCGATGACGGGCTGCTCCAGGTCGACGATGTCGTCAACGACGCGGCCGAACTCGTCGTCCTCGGTGGTCACGTCGGTGGCGCTGTCCGGGTAAGCAAACAGCTCAGTCAGGTCAACCTGCACCTGCCCGGTGACCGACCTCAGGCAACGAGCGCATTCGCCGCTGGTGGGCGCGGCCACCGTGCCGGTCACCAGCACGCCTTCGGACACCGACTCCACCCGCAGATCCAGCTGCATCGGCGCCCCGCGCTCGATTGCGATCAAGTCCAGCCCGATGCGCGACGGGCTGGCCACGGTGTCATGCAGCGAGAACATCGCCCCCGGCCGTCGCGGCAGCCGCGCGACGTTGATCGCGAGCGGTGACGTTGGCTGCCGGTGCCGTGTCGAGCTGTGCTGCCTAGGCATGCCCGCGATTTTACGGGCGGGGCAGGCAGGGGTCCGAATCCGAACTAACGCGTTGCGTAGTCGTGGGTGCCGGCCCCGGTCCGCAGCTGGTGTCGACCGCGGTTGACCGAGCGCAGCGTGCCGTTGAGGTACTCCTCGAATTCCGCGAGCTTGGCATCGACGTAGATATCGCACTCGCCGCGCATCCGGTCGGCTTCGGCGTGCGCGGAGTCGATGAGCCGGGTGGCCTCCGCGTGGGCCGACGCCACGACTTCGGTCTGCGAGACCAGCCGCTGCTGCTCTTTGATGCCCTCTTGCACGGCCTTCTCGTAGGAAATGTTGCCCTCTTCGACCAATCGGTCGCATTCCGCCTTGGCCCGGCCGGTGGTGGCCTCGAACTCGCGCTTGGCCGCGGCCGCGATGCGGACCGCCTCCTCGCGAGCTTCGCCAACCATCCGCTCGCTGTGTTGGCGCGCCTCGCCCACCATCCGGTCGGCCTGCGACTTGGCGTCGGACAGGATCCGATCGGCCTCCGAGCGGGCGTGGTTGAGCATCGACTCGGATTCGGTGGTCGCCGAGGACACCATGGACTCGGCGTGGGTCTTGGCGTCGTGGAGCAGCGAATCGCGGGCGTCGAGCACATCCTGGGCATCGTCCAACTCACCGGGGATGGCGTCCTTGATGTCGTCGATCAACTCCAACACGTCACCGCGCGGAACCACGCAGCCGGCCGTCATCGGTACTCCGCGGGCTTCTTCGACAATCGCGCCCAGTTCGTCCAGGGCTTCAAAAACTCGGTACACGGCAACACCCTTCCGGCATCGTTTGTTGTTACCAGTGTGCCTGGTGTTGCTTCTGTGACTGGGTTGCCGTGCCCGGTGTGTCGGACATTGGCTGCTATGCCGCTCACCTGCACACTTGGCGTCATTATGTCGGCCAGTGGGGTCTCGCGGCAACGTGGCCCGCGCACGGCCGGCCGGCCACCCGCCCCTTCCTTTGCCAGACGTTCCGGCCACACCTTGGGCATGGTCGTCAGCTCCCCGAATTTTCACCACTTGTTTCCCTCAAACCACTTGTGTCACTGTAGTTTTGCCTGTAGATAACCACAGCGCTTGTCGCCGTCTTCAGGTATGATTCGAATATGCGTTCGAGTAGCCGGGAAGAGATCGACGAGGTCTTCGACGGGCTGGCGACATACCTCAAACGGGCTCTGGACCTCTGCTTCGACGGGCTGACCACGCCCGAGCGGCTGGTCATGCTGCAGCGCACCGAAACGCTGCGCCGCCAGCTGCCCGCCGTCGAACATCCGCTGATCAACCAACTCGGCGAGCAGGCCGACGAAGCCGAGCTGGGTGGCAAGCTGTCGTTTGCGTTGGCCGAGCGGTTACAGATCACCCGCGCCGACGCTTCACGGCGTATCGGTGAGGCCGCCGACCTGGGGTCACGCCGGGCGATGACCGGCGAACCGTTGGAGCCGGTTTTGGCGGCGACCGCCGCCGCCCAGCGCGCCGGACGCATCGGGGCCGGGCATGTGGCGGTGATCCGCAGCTTTTTTCACCGGCTGCCCGATGCCGTGGACGTGGAAACCCGCCAGCGCGCTGAAGCGCACCTGGCGCAGCTGGCGGGCGAGCATCGCCCCGATGACTTGAGCAAGTTGGCCGACCGACTCACCGACTGCCTCAATCCCGATGGTGATTTCACTGACAATGATCGGGCCCGGCGCCGCAGCCTCACGCTCGGCAAACAGGACGTCGACGGGATGAGCCCGATCACCGGGTATTTGACCCCCGAGGCGCGCGCCACCCTGGATGCCGTGCTGGCCAAGCTTGCCGCCCCGGGCATGTGCAACCCGGAGGATTCCACGCCGTGTCTCGGCGGCACGCCGTCGCAGGAAGCTATCCAGGGCGACACCCGCAGCGCTGGCCAACGCAATCACGACGCGCTCAATGCTGCCGGGCGCGCGCTGTTGGCTTCCGGTGATCTGGGTCAGCACAACGGACTACCCGCCACCATCATCGTGTCCACCACGCTGGCCGAACTGCAAGCCGGCACCGGTAAAGCCCTCACCGCCGGGGGCACCCTGCTACCGATGAGCGATGTGATCCGCCTGGCCTCCCATGCCCACCATTACTTGTCGATTTTCGACAAGGGCACAGCGATCGGCCTCTACCACACCAAGCGACTGGCCTCACTGGGGCAGCGAATCGTGCTGCACGCCAAAGATCGTGGGTGTAGCTTCCCCAACTGCGACGTGCCCGGCTACCTCACCGAAGTTCATCACGTCACGGACTACGCCCAGTGCCGGGAAACCGACATCGACGATCTCACCCTGGGATGCGGGCCCCACCACAAACTAGTCACCTCCGGCGGATGGAAAACCCGCAAACTCAAAAACGGTGACACCGAATGGATCCCACCCCCACACCTCGACCACGGCCAACCAAGAACCAACAGCTACCACCACCCCGAGCGGCTCCTGCGCGAAGGCGACGGCGAGGATGACGACGTTCCGTAACGAATTACCTACCGCGCGATAGCTTTTCGGCCAGCCGACGGTTGACGGGTTCGGGCAGCAGCTCCGACACGTCACCGCCCATCGACGCGACCTCCTTGGCCAGCGACGACGACACGAAGGAATACCGCGGCGTGGTCGCGACGAAAAACGTGTCCACGCCGGCGATGTGCTTGTTCATCTGCGCCATCTGCAACTCGTACTCGAAGTCGGTGCCGGTGCGCAGCCCCTTGACGATCGCGGTGAGCCCGCGCGACCGGACGAAGTCGACCACCAGGCCCTCGCCCGACTCCACCCGAACATTCGCCAAATGCGAAGTGGACTCCTCGATCATCGCGATTCGCTCGTCGACGCTGAACATGCCCTTTTTGTTCGGGTTGACCAGTACGGCGGCCACCACCTCGTCGAATTGCACGGCCGCGCGCTCGAGGATGTCGACGTGCCCCAGCGTCACCGGGTCGAAGGATCCTGGGCATACCGCGCCACTCATGGCTCACGACGCTACACGCCGGCTCAGGACCGCTCGGCAAGCTCCAACCGGGTGTCGCCGTAAACCCGCTGCTGCCAGGGCCGCCAGCCGGCCGGCCATGTCACCGAAACGGCGCCGGCGGCCCGCTCCAGCACAACGACGGTTCCGGCGCTGGTCCACCCACAATCGGTCAGTGCATCCAGCAGCGCCTCGATGTCGGTGGCGTCGACGTCATAGGGCGGATCGGCCAGCACAAGGTCGACCGGCGTGGCGGCGCCGGCTGCCACCACCGTCGACACGTTTCCGCGGCGCAGTGTCGCGCCGGGCAGTCCGAGGGCCGCAATGTTGCGCTCGACGACGGCCGCGGCCTGCCGATCGGACTCGACGAACAGCACCGACGCCGCGCCCCGCGACAACGCCTCCAAACCCAAAGCACCCGAGCCCGCGTAAAGGTCCAGCACCGACATGCCGGTCAGATCGATCCTGGCCGTCAACACGTTGAACAGCGATTCGCGGACCCGATCGGTGGTTGGCCGGGTTCCCCGCGATGGCACCGCGATGCGCCGGCCCCCGGCCATACCGCCGATGATGCGGGTCAGCGCAGCACCACCAGCAGGTCACCGCCCTCCACCTGGGCGGTGGTCGATACCGCCACCCGTTCGACCGTCGCATCGGCGGGGGCGGTGATCGGCGCTTCCATCTTCATCGCTTCGATGGTTGCGATGGTCTGCCCGGCGCTCACCCGGTCGCCTTCGGACACGCCAATAGTGACGACGCCGGCGAAGGGCGCCGCGACATGACCGGAATTGCCACGGTCGGCCTTTTCTGCCGTCGGCACCGTGCTGGCGATGCTGCGGTCACGCACCTCCACCGGTCGCAGTTGGCCGTTGATGATGCACATCACCGTTCGCACGCCGCGCTCGTCGGGTTCGGAAATCGCCTCCAGCCCGATCAGCAGTTCCACACCCGGTTCCAGTTGGACGCGGTGTTCCTCGCCTTGGCGCAGACCGTAGAAGAACTGGTTGGCCGACAGCTGCGACGTGTCACCGTAGGCTTCCCGATGCGATTCGTATTCCTTTGTCGGACCGGGGAATAGCAATCGGTTCAAGGTGGCCTGTCGTTTGGGCCCCGGCTGTGCCAGCACCGCCTCGTCTTCTGCGGAGAGCTCCGGTGCGGGTTTGGCGGGCGCGCGGCCGGCCAGCGTCGCGGTGCGCAGCGGCTCCGGCCAGCCGCCGGGCGGATCACCCAGCTCGCCACGCAGAAAACCCAGCACCGACTCGGGGATGTCGAATCGGGCCGGCTCCGAGGCGAATTCCTCGGCGCTGACTCCGGCGCCGACCAACGCCAGTGCGAGGTCGCCGACCACCTTCGAGGTCGGCGTGACCTTGACCAACCGGCCCAGCAGCCGATCGGCGGCGGCGTAATTGACTTCGATCTCTTCGAAACGATCGCCCAGACCCAGCGCAATGGCCTGCTGACGCAAATTGGACAACTGGCCGCCGGGGATCTCGTGGTCGTAGACCCGGCCGGTCGGTGCGGGCAGCCCGGATTCGAAGGGGGCGTACACCTTTCGCAGCGCCTCCCAGTACGGCTCCAGATCGCACACCGCAGCAAGCGACAGCCCGGTGTCGTATTCGGTGTGCGCGGCCGCAGCCACGATCGAACTCAGCGCGGGCTGGCTGGTCGTTCCCGCCAATGGGGCGGCCGCACCGTCGACAGCGTCGGCCCCGGCATGCCAGGCCGCGACATAGCTGGCCAGCTGCCCGCCCGGGGTGTCGTGGGTGTGCACATGCACCGGCAGGTCGAAGCGACTCCGCAATGCGCTCACCAGTGCTGTCGCGGCGGGTGCCCGCAACAGCCCGGCCATGTCCTTGATGGCCAGCACATGTGCGCCGGCATCGACGATCTGCTCGGCGAGCTTGAGATAGTAATCCAGCGTGTAGATGTTCTCATCCGGATCGGCCAGGTCGCCGGTGTAGCACATCGCGACTTCTGCGATGGCAGAACCGGTTTCGCGTACCGCGTCGATCGCCGGACGCATCGACTCGACGTTGTTGAGCGCGTCGAAGATCCGGAAGATGTCGATTCCGGTTGCGGTGGCTTCCTCGACGAAAGCCGTGGTGACAACTTCCGGGTACGGCGTGTAGCCCACGGTGTTGCGGCCACGCAGCAACATCTGCAGGCAGATGTTGGGCAGCGCTTCACGCAGTGCCGCCAACCGCTCCCAGGGATCCTCCTTCAGAAAGCGCAGCGCCACGTCGTAGGTCGCGCCGCCCCAGCACTCCATTGACAGCAATTGCGGTGTGAGCCGCGCAATGTAGGGCGCCACGGTGAGCAGCCCGAGAGTCCGCACCCGGGTGGCCAGCAGCGACTGGTGGGCATCGCGGAAGGTGGTTTCGGTGACCCCGACTGCTGCGGACTCCCGCAACCAGCGCGCAAAACCCTCCGGCCCCAACTCGACCAGCCGTTGCTTGGAGCCCGGCGGCGGGGCCGCCTCGAGGTCGACCTCGGGCAGCTTGTCGTGCGGGTACACCGTCGACGGCCGAGCGCCATGCGGCTGGTTGACGGTGACGTCGGCCAGGTAGTTGAGGATTTTGGTGCCGCGGTCGGCCGACGCACGCGCCGTCAGCAGTTGCGGACGTTGATCGATGAACGACGTGGTGATGCGGCCGGCGCGAAAGTCCGGATCGTCCAACACTGCTTGCAAAAACGGGACATTCGTCGACACACCACGGATCCGGAACTCGGCCAGCGCGCGCCGGGCACGGTTCATCGCCGTCGAAAAGTCACGGCCCCGGCAGGTCAGCTTGACCAGCATGGAGTCGAAATGCGCGCTGATCTCCGCACCCAGATGCGTGCTGCCGTCCAGCCGGATGCCCGCCCCGCCCGGGCTGCGGTAGGCGCTGATTCGTCCGGTGTCGGGCCGGAACCCGTTGGCCGGGTCTTCGGTGGTGATCCGGCACTGCAGCGCTGCGCCGTGCGGCCGAATCGCCTCTTGGCGCAGGCCCAGGTCGTCGAGAGTCTCCCCCGCGGCGATGCGCAGCTGGCTGGAAACCAGGTCGACGTCGGTGATCTCCTCGGTGACGGTGTGTTCGACCTGGATGCGCGGATTCATTTCGATGAAGACATGCTCGCCACGCTCGTCGAGCAGGAACTCCACGGTTCCCGCGCAGCTGTAGTCGATGTGGCGGGCGAAGGCGACCGCGTCGGCGCAGATCTTCTCCCGAACATGCGGGTCGAGGTTCGGCGCCGGCGCCAGTTCGATGACTTTCTGGTGGCGACGCTGCACACTGCAGTCCCGCTCGTAGAGGTGGATGACGTTTCCGTGGGTGTCAGCCAGGATCTGCACCTCGATGTGGCGCGGGTTGATCACTGCCTGCTCGAGATAAACCGTCGGATCTCCGAACGCCGATTCGGCTTCGCGGCTGGCCGCTTCGATGGCCTCAGGCAGCGCGGTGATGTCGTCCACGCGACGCATCCCGCGGCCGCCGCCACCCGCGACCGCCTTGACGAACATCGGGAACCGCATATCGCCGGCGGCGGCCACCAACTCGTCGACCGATGCCGACGGCTGCGAGGACATCAGCACGGGCAGGCCCGCTTCGCGCGCCGTCGCGATCGCGCGGGATTTGTTGCCGGTCAGCTCCAACACCGCGGCGCTCGGGCCGACGAACGTGATCCCGGCCCGTGCGCAGGCGTCTGCCAATTCGGGGTTCTCCGACAGGAATCCGTATCCGGGATACACCGCGTCGGCGCCTGCGCGGCGGGCGGTTTCGACGATCTCGTCGACGGACAAGTAGGCCCGCACCGGATGTCCGACATCGCCGATCTGGTAGGACTCGTCAGCCTTGAGCCGGTGCACCGAATTGCGGTCCTCGTATGGGTAGACCGCGACGGTGCCCACGCCCAGTTCGTAGGCGGCGCGGAAGGCGCGGATCGCGATCTCACCGCGATTGGCGACCAGCACTTTGGAAATCACGCGCGCCCCTTCGTTCTAGAGAAGTGTCGACCAGTAATCCCAGAACCGCGTGAAGATCAGCAGAATGAGCGCCGTGAACCAGAGCGCGGTCAGCGACCACCGCCAATGGTAGAGCGCGCGGACGACCGGGCCCCCGTCGGCAGGATTGAAAGCGATCGACCCGACGACCACCAGCAGCGGGACGGTGACCGCCCACACCACCATGCAGTACGGACACAGCGCCCCGATCCGGTACAGGCTCTGAAAGATCAACCAGTGCACGAATCCCGTGCCGGCCAAGCTACCGAGCGCCAGTCCGATCCAATACCACTGCGGCAGGGCCACTTTGGCGATCGCCAGCACACCGGTGACCACGACGACACTGAAAGCGACGATCCCGATCAACGGATTGGGGAAGCCGAGCAGCGATGCCTGCGGGGTCGCCATCACCGAGCCGCATGACAGCACGGGATTGAGGTTGCACGACGGCACATACGACGGGTTCATCAACAGGTGGATCTTCTCGACCGTGAGTGTCCCCGAGGCGATCAGCCCGACCACTCCGGCGATCAGCACCCACCACGCGCTGCTGGCCGCTACCGCAACGTTGGACGCCGAATCCTCGAGCGGCTCACCGGGTTGCGCCGACACCGCGGTGGTCACGGCGCCGGCGGACTCGCCGCCGTGTCGAGGCCCGGCACATTCCCGACGATCTCTTTGATCTTGGCGACCAGGGCGTCAGGCGTCGACCACTCGTAATCCTGACCGTTGATGCGGATAGTCGGGGTGGCATGGATATCGCTGGCCGATGCCATCCCGTCGACCATCGGGGCATATTTGCCGCTATTGATGCAATCGGGAACTTTGCCGACCACACCGGCCTGGCGGGCGAGTTCGATCAATCGCGCATTGTCCGGGTAGGTGCCACCCACTTCCTCGGGCTGCACGTTTTTGGTGAACAGCTTGGCGTGAAAGCGGCCGAAGGCGTCGATGGACTCGTCGGCGACGCAATAGGCCGCCGATCCGGCCCGCGTCGAATAGTCGTCGTTCTGCGGCCTGCTGAGAATGCCCACCATGTAATAGTCGGCGGCGATCGCGCCGGACTCGATCAGGTTGGACACCGTCGGACCGAACGTCCGCTCGAAGTTGCCGCACGCCGGGCACAGGAAGTCCTCGTAGAACGACACGACGGCTTTGGGGTCCTTGGTTCCGTCCTTGGTGACCAGCGCGCTCGAGGTCACCCGCACCGCCCGGCTCTCGCGGTCACCCTTCTTGTCGTGCGAGATGACGATGTAGCCGACCAGCACGACGGCGAAGATCAGCACGATCGCCGTCAGCCCGGTCCGGATCGCGATGTCGCGTCGCCGTCCGGCTTTCTTCAGGTCATAGGCGGGGCGTTTCGGTTTGTCGGCCACAGGTTTGCTGATCCTCCGTTGTCGATGGCGCTGGCGATCGACACTAGAGTAACGGAGCTCAGACCCGGCTGAGGTGGGCGCGCAGCGCCGAGACCAGTTCGGTCGTCGCGGTCGCACTGCCGCCGCCGAGCGGGAACAGATTCGCGAATACATGGGTAAGTGATCGGAAGCAACGCAGGTCGACGGCGTTGCCGGCGGCTTGCAGGGCCCTCGCATAGCGCTCGCCCTCATCGCGCAATGGGTCGAAGCCCGCGATCGCGATAAGCGTGGGCGGCAGCCCCGACAGGTTGTCGGCTTGCAATGGCGACACCCGCGCGTCGTCCGGTTCGACGCCAGAACCGCCGAGGTATTGCTCATGGAACCAGTCGATATCGTGCTTGGTCAGCACGAAACCGTCGGCAAAGAGGGTGCGTGAGCGGGTCGGAAGGGTGTGGTCGGTGATCGGGTAGATCAGCCACTGCAGCACCGGGGCCGGGCCGCCGTCGTCGCGTGCCAGCTGTGAGACGACCGCCGCCAGGTTGCCACCCGCACTGTCGCCGCCGACCGCGACCCGGCCGGGGAAGGCGCCGAGTTCGCCAGCGTGCTCATGTGCCCATTGGAAGGCCGCATAGGCGTCGTCGACCGCGGCCGGCGCCGGGTGCTCAGGCGCCAGCCGGTAGTCGATCGACAGCACGTGAATATCGGCGTCGCGGCAAGCCAACCGGCACAGCGCATCATGGGTATCCAGGTCGCCGATCACCCAGCCACCGCCGTGGTAGAAGACCAGTAGCGGCGCCGGCTCGGTGCTGGCCGGGCGGTAATGGCGGGCCGGAATGTCGCCGGCCGGTCCCGGTATCAACACATCGGTGACTTCGACGTGAATCTGCGATCCACCGAACCCGAGGGACATCATCCGTGCCTGGGCCCGCGAGGCGCTCGGGTCGTTGTCGACGACCAGGCTGTTGATCCGCGCCGCGCGTTGCGCAGCCAGCGTGAGCTGCAGTGTGGGATCCAGTGTGTTGCCGTCGATGGTGACCGAACGGCCGCCGGTCAGCAGTCGCTTGGCGCGGGTCGGGATCCAGGGGATGATCTTGACGCCGATGTTGGTAGCGGTGTTCTGCAGGCGGCCTGGCAGACTCCTTGTCATGGCTGCTCCCCTAGTCAGGCTGAACGACGGTAATTGCGTTCCGGCGGTCGGATTCGGTGTTTTCCAAATTCCACCTGCGGACACCGAGCAGGCGGTGGGCGCCGCCCTGCGAGCCGGTTACCGGCATATCGACACAGCGGCGGCCTACCGTAATGAACGTGAGACCGGGCGTGCGGTAGCGGATTCCGGTGTGCCCCGCGACGAACTCTACTTGGTCACCAAGTTGTGGAACGCCGACCAAGGCTACGACAGCACATTGGCGGCTTTCGACGCCAGCATGGATCGGCTCGGAATCGACTATCTCGACCTCTACCTGGTGCATTGGCCGCTGCCTGAGCTCAACAAATTCGTCGACACCTTCAAGGCGTTCGCCAACCTCCGCGACCAGGGCCGGATCCGGTCCATCGGGGTGAGCAATTTCGAGCCCGAGCACCTGCAGGTTCTGATCGATGCCACCGGCATCGTGCCCGCTGTCAACCAGGTGGAACTGCATCCACGGCTGCCTCAGATGGCGCTGCGGGAAGTCCACGCCCGCCTGGGCATCGCGACCGAAGCCTGGAGCCCGCTCGGGCAGGGCTCGCTGCTCACCGACCCGACCATTACCGCCGTCGCCGACAGCTGCGGCCGCACGCCTGCCCAGGTGTTGATTAGGTGGCATATCCAACTCGGTAATATCGTGATCCCGAAGTCGGTAAACCCTTCGCGGATTGTGAGCAATTTCGACGTGTTCGATTTCGAACTCAGCGCAGAGCAGATGGCGTCGATCTCCTCGCTCGACGACGGGACCCGGCTTGGTCCTGATCCACGTACCTTCAATTTCACAGGCAGGTGAGACGATGACGGGCGCCGCTGGCCCTTCTATCCCTTCCGTATTACTCAATGACGAGAACACAATGCCGGTGCTCGGCCTCGGCGTCGCGGAATTGTCGGACGACGAGACCGAACGCGCGGTATCGGCGGCGCTGGAGATCGGGATCCGGTTGATCGACACCGCGGCGGTGTACGGCAACGAGGCCGCCGTCGGCCGCGCGATCGCAGCGTCGGGGATTCCGCGCGCCGAACTGTTCGTCACGACCAAATTGGCCAACGCCGACCAGGGCTTCAGTACCTCACAAGAGGCCTGCCACGCCAGCCTGGAACGGTTGGGCCTCGAGTATGTCGACCTGTATCTGATCCATTGGCCGGCTGCGCAGTTGGGCAAATATGTGGATAGCTTCGGCGGCCTGATCCAGTCCCGCGGAAACGGCCTTACCCGGTCGATCGGCGTCTGCAACTTCGCCGAGGAGCATCTGTCGATGGTCACCGACCTCACCTTTGTGACACCGGCGGTCAATCAGATCGAGCTGCACCCACTGCTCAGCCAGGTCGAGTTGCGCGAGGTCAATGCCCGGCAAAACATCGTCACCGAGGCCTACAGCCCGCTGGCGGTCGGCAGGCTGCTGGACCATCCGACGGTGACGTCGATAGCCGGCGAGTACAGCCGGACACCTGCGCAAGTGCTGATCCGGTGGAACCTGCAATTGGGCAATGTCGTCATCCCCCGATCAAGCAAGCCCGAACGCATCGCGGCAAACTTCGACGTGTTCGATTTCGAGTTGGCCACCGAGCACATGGATGCCCTCAACGGGCTCAACGACGGCACCCGGGTGCGTGAGGATCCGCTGACCTACACCGGCGTGTAATCCGGGCCACCGATTCCGTCAGCCTCACTATATACCCCAGTGGGGTATATAGTGGCTGGCATGACCGAGCCGCAGACCAGCCATGTCGACCATGCCGGGCACGAGTCGCATCAGGGGCATGCGGGTCACGGCGACCATGTTGCACAGTTCCGCCGATTGTTCTGGACGATGCTGGTGCTGGCGATCCCCACAGTGGGGCTCTCGGGCATGTTCGCCACGATCATCGGCTACACCGTGCCCAGCTTCGCCGGCTCGACATGGGTGTCGCCGGTACTCGGCACCATCATGTATGCGTGGGGCGGCCAACCATTCCTGACCGGTGCTGTCAGCGAAATCCGGTCGCGGGCACCGGGAATGATGCTGCTGATCGGGCTCGCGATCACGGTGGCGTTCGTGTCGTCGTGGGCGTCGACCCTGGGCTGGGTGGCACACGGGCTCGACTTCTGGTGGGAACTGGCCCTGCTGATCGTCATCATGCTGCTCGGGCACTGGATCGAGATGCGCTCGCTGGCACAGACGACATCGGCGCTTGACTCCCTGGCCGCATTACTGCCGGACGAGGCCGAGCGTGTCGAGGGTGATTCCGTCGTCAGCGTGACCCCCGCTGAGCTAGAGGTGGGCGACGTCGTGGTCGTCCGTCCGGGTGGGAGTGTGCCGGCCGATGGCCGGATCACCGATGGCGCGGCCGAGATGGATGAGTCGATGGTGACCGGCGAGTCACGCACTGTGCGACGCACGGTCGGCGATCACGTCGTTGCCGGCACCGTGGCGACCGACTCGGGGTTGCGCCTGGAAGTGACCGCGGTCGGTGACGACACCGCGGTAGCCGGCATTCAGCGACTGGTGACCGAGGCGCAGAGTTCGTCGTCGCGCGCGCAACTCCTGGCCGACCGAGCGGCGGGCTGGTTGTTCTGGTTCGCGTTGGGCGCCGGTGTGCTCACCGCGATCGTCTGGGGGTTCCTTGGCCATCCCGACCAAGCCGTGATCCGGACAATCACCGTATTGGTGATCGCCTGCCCGCATGCACTGGGCCTGGCCATCCCGCTGGTGGTGTCCATCGCCACCGAGCGGGCGGCTCGCGGCGGCGTCCTGGTAAAGGACCGCCTCGCGCTGGAGAGCATGCGCACCGTCACCGCGGTGCTGTTCGACAAGACCGGCACTCTGACCAAGGGGGAGCCCGCGGTGGTCGGTGTCGCGACCATCGACGGCTACGACGAGGACGAGGTGCTGGCGCTGGCCGCCGCGGCCGAGGCTGATTCCGAGCATCCGCTGGCTCGCGCGATCGTGCACGCAGCCCGCGAGCGAAGTCTGAGTGTTTCCGCCGCAACGAATTTCGCGTCGTCTCCCGCGGTCGGGGTCATCGCGACGGTCGACGGTCGACGCATCCGGGTTGGCGGTCCGCGGCTACTCGAGGAGGCCCGGCTTGCGGAATTAGCGACAACTACGCATTGGCGTGACGATGGCGCCACGATCCTTCATGTGCTCTGCGACGACGCTGTAATCGGGGCGCTGGCGCTCGCCGACGAAGTGCGCCGGGAGTCACGCCAGGCAGTCGACGCGCTGCATCGGCTGGGTATCCAGGTGGTCATGATCACCGGTGACGCCGAGACCGTCGCACACTCGGTCGCCGGCGAACTCGGCATCGACCGGGTATTCGCCGGGGTCCGGCCTGAGGACAAGGCGGCCAAGGTATCGGAGTTGCAGGCTGAAGGCTGGAAGGTCGCGATGGTCGGTGACGGTGTCAACGACGCTCCGGCCCTGGCGCAGGCGGATGTCGGTATCGCCATCGGCGCGGGCACCGACGTGGCGATCGCCTCAGCGGGTGTGATCCTGGCCAGCTCCGACCCGCGTTCGGTGCTGTCGGTGATCCAACTTTCGGCGGCCGGCTACCGCAAGATGAAGCAAAACCTGTGGTGGGCCGCAGGATACAACCTCATTGCGGTACCGCTGGCCGCCGGTGTGCTGGCCCCCGTGGGCTTTGTGATGCCGATGTCGGTTGGCGCAATCCTGATGTCCCTGTCGACGGTCATCGTCGCGCTCAACGCACAACTGTTGCGCCGGCTGGATCTCCATCCGGAGTCGAGTGCCCATGCGGCGCGCGGAGATTCGGTTACCACTCGGGTCGACGCGGCCGCCGCACCGGCTGCGATCCGCCGGTAGCCGTGCCCCCTCCGACTCGGGGTCCGGTTTCTTGACCGCCGACCTCGCGCTGCGCTGGATCGTCACTGCCCTGTTCGGCATCAGCATCTCCGGGTACCTGTATATCCTTGTCGCGCACCATGGTCGATGGACCGGCACCATCGATCACCTGTTGCACCTAGCGATGTCGCTGGCAATGGTTGAGATGGCGTGGCGTGCCGCCATCGACCTCCCCAACATCGCACCGACAGCCTTCTTCCTGCTGGCGGCGGTTTGGTTCATGTTTGCGGCCAGGCGGGTGTCCTGCGGTATCCCTGACCGACTTGCCAACGCCTACAACGCCGTGATGATGGCGGCGATGGCGTGGATGTACGCAGTGATGGATGGCAGCCTGCCGGGCCAGACAAGTAACTCATCCGCTCACATCCATTCGGGCTCGCTGGGAATGGAGATGCCCCCGATGGACATGCGAGGACAGGAGATGTTTTTGACTGGGCCCGAACCCGGGTGGATCGCCGCGGTCAACTGGAGCGCGACCGCCGGGTTCGTGATAGCGACGGGGTACTGGCTCTACCGCTACTTCGTGGCGTGTAGGACGAACCCGCTGTCGCACACCACACAGCCAGCACACCCGGGTTTGGCGCAGTTGGGATTGCTATGTCAGGCGTTCATCGCCGCCGGCATAGCGATTATGTTCGGGCTGATGATGTAGAGCCATCGCTATCCGATCGGACACTTGCCTGCCGCCTGACGTAGCACCTCGGCCGACGCCTCGTCGATGGGCAGCGCGTAACCACGCAGCACGGCGATGAACTGCATGCCGTACTGGCACCAGAACGCGGTGTTAGGCGGCATCCACAACGCCGGCTGAGAATCGCTCTTGTCCTCGTTGGCCTTTCCGGCCACCGCCAGCAGGTTGGCCGGATCGTTGGCGAAGCGCAGCCGCTGGGGAAACGGCCAGGCATAGGCGCCCATGTCCCAGGCCAGCGCCAGCGGGATGATGTGGTCGATCTGCACCGACGCACCCACCCGCGCGCCGCGCCGAAAGTCGACGGTGGCATTGGTGTAGGGGTCGTGCAGCGTGCCGGTCGCCACGGCGTCCGGGCAGCGTTTGATGAAAACATAGGTTTTGTCGACCAAATCACGGTTGAGGATGTCGTCGCGGGTGTCGCATCCGTTGTGCCCATCGGGCGCGTCGTTGTCGTCAGTCCAGGCGTCGCCGAACGCCTCGCGCCGATAGTCATAGCGATGGATCCTGCTGGGCACCAGCGCAATGCCGGCCAGTGCGTCGACGCCGGGTTGCACCGTCGGGACGTCGGCGCGCGCGGCGAACTCCTCTGCGCGATCACCGGCCGACGATGCCAGCACCTGATAGGCGATCACCACCGCCAGCACCGCGATCGCGAAAAGCCACAGCAGCGTCCTGCCCTTCATATGCGCCGCTTCTCCTCATCGCTTCGGCCCCCTCGCCGCTGCGCGGCTGGGGGTGCCCCCAGTGCATCGGCGCCGGCGGTCATGACTTGTCCAGGTATTCGATGCGCTCGGTGCCGGTGAACGGTGCGGCCAGCAGCGCCAGCCCGGCGTCCGCCGGGTCTTCGTCATAGGCGCGCTCGCAGATGTCCCGCGCCGCCTCGATAATTTCCCGGTGATCAGCCAGTGAGAGCAGCCGTAGGGTAATCGCACGGCCGGATTGGTTGCGGCCCAGTACATCGCCTTCGCGCCGCTCCTTGAGGTCGAGGTCGGCCAATGCGAACCCGTCCAGCGTCTCGGCGACGGCAGCCAGTCGCGCTCCGGCGTGCGAATTCGGCGACGACCAGCTCGCCAGCAGGCACAGGCTGGGATGCGCACCGCGGCCGATGCGGCCCCGCAGTTGATGCAACTGGCTGATGCCAAAGCGGTCGGCGTCCATCACGAGCATCACCGTTGCGTTCGGGACGTCGACGCCCACCTCAATCACCGTGGTGCACACCAGCACATCGATTGCACCGGTACGGAACGCTGTCATCACAGCGTCTTTCTCGTCGGCGGGTAACCGACCGTGCATCAGCCCCAGTCGCACGCCGGCCAGCTCACGGCGCTGCAACCGAGCGAACAGCTCTACCGCTGTCGCTGAAGGCCGTTGGCCTTCCTCAGTCTGGCCCTCATCGGTCTCATCGATGCGGGGTGCGACCACATAGGCTTGGCGGCCGGCGGAAACCTCCTCGATGATGCGCTGCCAGGCGCGGTCCAGCCAGGCGGGCTTGTCTTTGACGAAGATCGTTTTGGTGGTGATCGGTTGCCGCCCGCGGGGCAGTTCACGCAAGGTCGAAGTCTCCAGATCGCCGTAGACTGTCAGCGCAACGGTCCGCGGGATCGGCGTTGCGGTCATCACCAGCAGGTGCGGCGTGATACCGGCGGGAGCCTTGGCGCGCAATTGGTCTCGTTGCTCGACGCCGAACCGATGCTGCTCGTCGACCACCACCATGCCCAGCCGGTGAAATTCGACCGCGTCCTGCAACAGCGCGTGAGTCCCGACGACGACACCCACCTGCCCGGAGGTGATCTCGTCGCGAACCTGTTTCTTCTGCCCTGCCGACATCGACCCAGTGAGCAGCCCGATCCGGGTCGCGTGGTCCACTCCGCCAAGCTGGCCGCCCATCGCCAGCGGGCCAAGCACATCGCGGATAGACCGGGCATGCTGTGTTGCAAGGACTTCCGTCGGTGCCAACAGCGCGCACTGGTAGCCGGCATCGACCATCTGCAACATGGCGAGCACCGCGACGATGGTCTTGCCCGAGCCGACTTCACCCTGTAGCAGCCGATTCATCGGGCGGGTCGCATCGATTTCGCGAGTCAACGTCTCGAGCACGTCACGCTGGCCGGTGGTCAACTCGAACGGCAACTGCCGCAACAGTTCTTGCGCCAAGCCGTCCGGCTGTGGCGGTGCGGCCGGACCGGATTCCGACAGCTCTCCGTGCCTGCGCGTCACCAGCGCCCATTGCAGACCCATCGCTTCGTCGAAGGTCAGCCGCTGCCGGGCGCGTCGCCGCTCGGCTTCGTCCTCGGCCAGATGAATCGCCCGCAGCGCGCGGTCCTCGGAGATCAGTCCGTGCTCGGCGAGCACCACGTCAGGCAGCGGATCGGGGACGGGGTCGAGCACCGCGAGCACCTGACGCACGCATGAGTAGATGTCCCAGCTTTGCACTTTCGTGCTAGCCGAATAGATCGGGTAGAACGCCCGCTCGAACGCCGACTGCAGCACCTCGCCGCTGACTGCCTGCGAAGCCTCAGCGATCCTGCGCAGTGACCTGCTGCCGTGGTCCTTGCCGTCTGGTGAGTTCAGCACGAGGAAGTCGGGGTGGGTGAGTTGCATGGCGTTCCGGAAATACCCCACCTCCCCGGACAGCATGACTCGCGCTCCTTTGGCGAGCCGCTGCTCGGTCCACTTCTTGACGTGAAAGAACGTGGCGGTCACCTTGTTTCGCCCGGAGCCGATGGTGATGACCAGATATTTTTTCTTGGGCTTCTTGGTCGTCCACCGTGTCTCCGCGCCGGCGATGGTGTCGACGAGCGTGACGTGCTCGCCCGCCGGCGGCCGTTCGGGGCCGACACCGCGAACCGTGGTGCCTTCGATGTAGCTGCGCGGGTAGTGCCGCAGCAGATCGTCGACGGTGCGGATGCCGAACACGTCGTCGAGGGGGCCGGCGGCTTTGGCGCCGAGAACGTAATCCAGTCGGTCGGTCAGCACCGCCATCGCTACTCCACCCCGATCAGCAGCGCGTCACCCCGATGCCCGGTGCGGTAGGTCACCAGCTCGGTGCCCGGATGGTCGTCGTGGACGTGCTGCTGGAGGGCGTCCCCGACCGCGACGTCGACAGCGGCACCGGTCAATACCGTCATCAGCTCACCGCCGGCCGCCAGCAGCAGATCGATCAAACCGATTGCCGCCGCGGTGATGTCCGGGGCCACGATCAGCACCTCGTCGCCCGCGATGCCCAGGCCGTCGCCGGGCTCGCAGGGTCCGGCGAACGTCAACGCCTTCTCGGTCGCGATGCGCACCGACCCGTGCCGCGCGCCCCCGACGGCGTGGGCCATGGTGTAGCCGTCGTCGACGGCCGGCCTGCCGGGTTCATGGACCGCGAGGGCGGCCAGCCCCTGCACCATCGACCCGGTAGGCAACGGCACCACGTCGATGCCCCAACCGATGGCCGCGGTGCAGCCGGCCACCAGTTCTTCGGCGGCCACATACCCGTTCGGCAGCACCATCACCTGTGCCGCACCGGTGTCCACCACCGCGCGCAGCAGCTGCTGGGCACTGACGACGGTGGATGGGTCGGCGGCGTCCGGGTCCGGTTGCAGCACACAGGCGCCCTCGCCGGCGAACAACTGTGCCGCGCCTTCCCCGTCGACGACGGCCAGCACGGCCCGTTCCCGCGTCCAGCTGCCCGGCGGTATCCCCGTCGCGCCGCCGGTCAGCGCCGAGATCTGGATCCGGCGCGGGCTGCCGAATGCCAGACCCGCCTCGACTGCGGCCCCGGCATCGTCGGTGTGCACGTGGACCGAGTAGCCGCCGACGGCATCCGAGGCCTCCGACGCCGAGGTGGCGATCGCCACCGAATCACCGAGCTCGGCGAGTCGATCCCGCAGCGCATCCGCGCCATCGGCGTCGCAACCGTCCAACAGGTACATCACCTCGAACTTCGGAGCGCGCTGCTCGGCGACCGGCTCGGCCGGTGCCCGGCGCGGCGACGGCTCGTACACGGTGCGGGCGGATGCCTGGCCGGTGATGGTCGAGTGCAAAGCGTCCAGCAGAACCAGCAAACCGCGCCCACCGGCGTCGACCACGCCGGCGTTGCCGAGCACATCGAGCTGTTCCGGGGTCTTCTCCAGCGCGATCACCGCAGCATCCCCGGCGGCGCTAGTTGCCCGGGCCAACCCGTCACCGGCGTTCGCGCACGCCTCCACGGCGCCGGCGGCGGCCTGCAGCACGGAGACGATTGTCCCGGCAACTTCTTGGCCGCCCATCGAGGCGACGACCAGAGCCACCCCGTGCCGCAACGCCGAGCCGAGAACCGCTGCGTCGATGTGGTGCAGCTCACCTTCGGCCTCGGCGGCGGCGCCCGCGGTGACGTCGGCGATGCCGCGCAGGATCTGGGACAGGATCACTCCGGAGTTGCCGCGGGCGCCGTTCAGGGCCCCGGCCGACAGCGCCGCTGCTACTCGCGAAACGTCGCCGGAGCCGGCTTCGGTGTTGGCCTCGGCCAGCGCGGAGCGCATGGTGAACAGCATGTTGGTGCCGGTGTCGGAATCGGCGACGGGGAACACGTTGAGGCGGTTGATCTCGTCGATGTGGGTGATCAGGTCGCTGACCGCGGTATGCGCCCAGTCTCGCAGGGCAGACGCGTCCAGCAGGCGATCCGACGTGTCCACCTCGGCGCCCATCTGTCACCTCCTCCCGCCTCCTCCGGTGGGCGCAAGCCTAACCAGTGACGACGACAGGACTGGTCATAAGGTGTCCTGGGGTTGTTGGTCGTTTTGGCGCTTGCGCCGCACGGCGGCTATTCTGGCCAGGTTGTTCGGGCCACCCGGCGTACGGTTGCGCGCTGCGACGATGCAGGCCGGAACGGCCTGAGGAGGAGCAGGGCTACCTGCCCTGGCCCAAGAGACTTGAGGAGTTATACACATGGCCGCCGTCTGCGACATCTGCGGAAAGGGCCCCGGCTTCGGCAAGTCGGTGTCGCACTCGCATCGCCGGACCAGCCGTCGCTGGGATCCCAACATCCAGACCGTGCGCGCCGTGACTCGCCCCGGCGGTAACAAGCAGCGGCTCAACGTGTGCACCTCGTGCATCAAGGCGGGCAAAGTCAGCCGCGGTTAGCTGTCCTCAGCCCGGCCTGCTTCCCGTAGACCGGCACGTTCGACGGTCAACAAGCTTTCTTCTCTATGTTCCTTGTGGTAGGCCTGCCCGCCGCCGTTGAGCCCGAACAGTCGTTTGCTCCACAGCAGCCAGATCACCGCGATGATGTTGACCAGCAGCGCGGCTACTCGCAGGGCTGTCACCTTTTCGGTGAGTTCGTAAATTTCCAGCGGAAGGAAAACGCTGGTCGCGATCACCGCGAAGTACTCGCCCCACCTTTGCACCAGCCACAATCCGACGGCTTCGACAAACTCGATCAGGGCATAGGCGGCGAGTCCGAGCACGATCAGCAGCAACGTCGACGACGACAGCGTGAGCACGTGACCGATGTGGCGGACGATTCTCGAGTTGTCCGGATCCCAGCCGAGCTGGTTGGCCAGCGGACGAAGCAGTGGGAGATCCTGCTCGAAGGCCTGTTGCAACCGTTCGCGTGAACCGCGGACCTTGAGCACACCGCCTGCTACGAGCAGCACGATGATGCCGCGAATCGCGCGTTCCACGGCGAGCGCCCGCATCAATGTCCGGTCCCGTAACAATCGCCCGCGCGGCACTTCCGGTGCGGTGTCTGCCGGACCGCGCTGGCGTGGTGCACCGACCACAAAGGTTTCGCATCGCAAACAACGCCATGCCTCCCCGACCGGGGTATCGACCTTCAGCCGCTCCCGAAGCGCCGGCTCATCGGGCGCAAATGTCGCATGCCCGCGCAATCCGCATGAGCGCAAAGCGAAATCCACCATGCTCGAACGCTAGTGTTCTGGCGACGGGAACCGCAGCGAGTCAGGGCAATCGCCAGTCGATTGGTTCGGCGCCCATCTGGGTCAGCAAGTCGTTGGCGCGGCTGAACGGACGCGAGCCGAAAAATCCGCGCGAGGCCGACAGCGGCGAGGGGTGCGGCGATTCGATTGCGACACAGTCTTGGCCGGCCAGCATCGGTTTGAGCGTCGAGGCATCGCGGCCCCACAAAATAGCCACCATCGGTTTGCGCCGATCCACCAGCGCGCGGATGGCGCACTCGGTGACGGCCTCCCAGCCCTTACCCCGGTGCGACGCCGCCTTGCCCGGCTGCACTGTCAGCACCCGGTTGAGCAGCATCACCCCGCGTTGCGCCCACGGCGTGAGATCACCGCACGATGGCGCGGGATGGCCAAGGTCTTTGGTGTATTCGGCGAAGATGTTGTCCAGGCTGCGCGGCAGTGGCCGGACTTGTTCGGCCACCGAAAAGCTCAAGCCGACTGCATGCCCAGGCGTCGGATACGGGTCCTGGCCGACGATCAAAACCCGCACCTGGTCAAACGGGAAAGTGAAGGCGCGCAAGACATTCTGTCCTGCCGGCAGGTAGCGCCGCCCGGCTGCGATCTCCGCGCGAAGGAACTGCCCCATCTCGGCGACCTTTGCGCCTACCGGTTCCAGCGCACCTGCCCAGCCGTCTTCGACGAGCTCGGCGAGCGGCAGCGCGGTCACGTCAGGCCTTTCACCAGCAGCACCACCGTATCGGCACCCGCACGACGATCCGCCGAAATGTCTTGGTACTCCGGCGATTCGGCCCAGCGGCGGAAAGCCTGCTCGTCGGGGAAGGACATCAGCACCACCTTCTCCCGATCCCAGCGGCCCTCCACCACCTGCGGTGACTCGTCGGCCGCCAACAACGTTCCCGGATGGCGATTGAACACCTCCATGAATTTCGACTGATACCGGTCGTAGGCGGTTCGATCGGTGAACCGCAGCTGGGCAATGGCATAGACGGTCACCGCGTCACCTTAGCGGGCAAAGGATTCCCAGCCCGCATATCCCGTCCAGTCGCTCCCGTCGACGAGCACGCGGGCCGGGCCGTCGAGCACCCGCCCGATGACACGCCACTCAGCTGGGACCGGGCCGGCGAACGCGGCGACCAGGGCGTGGTCTTCTCCCCCGCCGAGCACCCACGACCACGGGTCGGCGCTGATGGTCTCGGCGGCGGCCGCCACCGCGTCGCGGTCGGCCGACAATGCGCTGGTGTCCAGGTCGATGCCAACGCCCGACGATTTGGCCAGATGGCCCAGATCGGCTACCAGACCGTCGGATACATCGATCATCGCCTCGGCACCGGCCTCGGCGGCGGCGCGGCCCTGCCCGTAGGGCGGTTGCGGCACCAGATGTCGCCGCCGCAAGTCGTCGAAACCTTCGATACCGCTGTGCCACAGCGCATATCCGGCTGCCGATCGCCCGAGCTGACCGGCGACGGCGATACGCGACCCGGGCCGCGCCCCGGCGCGCCGCACCGGCGCGCGGCCGCCGAGGTCACCGAGCACCGTCACCGCGACCACCCACTGTGGGCAGCTGACCAGATCTCCGCCGGCGATGCCGGCGCCCACCCGTTCGGCCTCCTGCCACATCCCATCCGCCAACGCGCTGACGTCTGCGACCGGTGTTTGCGGTGGGGCGCCGAAGCCGACGACGAACGCGGTCGGCCGCCCACCCATTGCCTCGATGTCGGCGGCGTTTTGGGCGACGGCTTTGCGGCCGACGTCGTGCGGTGTCGACCAGTCCAGCCGGAAGTGGCGCCCCTGCACGAGCATGTCCGTCGACACCGCGACACGTCCGTCGCCGGCGAGCACCAGCGCGGCGTCATCACCCGGTCCGAGAGCAACGGCATCCGGCTGCCGTCGGCCAGCCACCAGCTGGCCGATCATGCCGAACTCGCCGAGGTCGCCCAGAGTGCTCACGCCACCTCCTGGCGGGTACGTTTTGTAGGACTGCGGGGAGTGTAAGCACCGATGGACAACCACGACGGACCGCCGCGCGCCCTGTTGATCGTGGCGCTGGTCTTGGCGGTCGGTGCGATCGGTGCGGTGCTGGCGATCGCCGTGACCCGCCACCCGCCCCGACAACCAGTCGCCATCGCCGCTGCGCCCGCGCCGCAGGCGCAGAATCCGGCCTGCCAGGCGTTAGTGGCTGCGCTGCCGGAGCGACTCGGCGACTACCAGCGCGCCGCGACCGTGCAGCCGTCGCCCGCCGGTACCGCCGCGTGGCAGACCGGGAGCGACGGCGAACCCGTCGTGCTGCGGTGTGGTCTCGACCGGCCGGCCGATTTCCTGGTGGGCGCTCCCATCCAGGTCGTCAACCGGGTGCAGTGGTTCGAGGTGCGCCAAGATGACCGGTCGACCTGGTACGCCGTCGACCGACCGGTGTATGTGGCGCTCACGTTGCCGCCCGGCTCGGGTCCCGCGCCGATCCAACAGATATCGGATGTGCTCGACCACACCATGGCCGCGGTGCCGATCAGCCCGGCGCCGGCCGGCTGATTCGCCGCGAGTCAGCGCAGGCCGACTCCGCGGGCCAATGCGGTCTCGACCATGGTCGCCAACAACGTCGGGTAGTCCACGCCGCTGGCCGCCCACATCCTGGGATACATCGAGATCGTGGTGAATCCGGGCATGGTGTTGACCTCGTTGATCAGCGGCCCGTCCTCGGTGAGGAAGAAGTCCACCCGGGCCAGTCCTTGGCAGTCGATCGCCTTGAACGCCCGGATCGCCAGTTCGCGCACTGCGTCAGCCACCTCGTCGTCGACTTTGGCGGGCACGTCAAGTTCGGCGGCGTCGTCGAGGTATTTGGTGGCGAAGTCGTAGAAGGGGTCTTCGCGGCCGCGCACCCCGGCCACCCGGATCTCGCCGAGTGTGCTGGCTTGTATTGTGCCGTCGGGGAATTCGAGCACTCCGCACTCCAATTCCCGGCCCACAATCGCGGCTTCGACGATCACCTTGGGGTCGTGTCGCCGGGCGTCGGCGACGGCGGCGGGCAGCTGGTCCCAGCTGGTCACCCGGCTCACGCCGATCGAGGAGCCGCCACGTGCGGGCTTGACGAAGACCGGCAGGCCGAGTCGCTCACGGTCGGCGAGATCCAGTGTCTTCTGCGCTGGCCGCAGTACGGTGTGAGCGCCCACCGGAAGCCCCTCGGCCGCCAGCAGTTTCTTGGTGAACTCCTTGTCCATGCCCGCCGCGCTGGCCAGCACTCCGGCGCCGACATAGGCCACCCCGGCGAGTTCGAGCAGTCCCTGAATCGTGCCGTCTTCGCCGTAGGGGCCATGCAGCACCGGAAACACGACGTCGACGGAGCCCAGCACCTCGCCGGCTCCCGGCGACAGCGACACCAGTTGACCGGCCCGCTCCGGGCTGGCCGGCAGTGCTAACTCGGCTCCCGATGCCGACGTAACCCCGGGCAGCTGCCGGTTGGTGATCGCCAGCGCGTCTGGATTTCCGTCGGTGAGCACCCACGACCCTTCCGGGGTGATACCGACCGCCAGGACCTCGAACCGCCGCGGATCGAGGTTGCGCAAAATGCTGCCCGCCGACACGCACGAGATGGCGTGCTCATTGCTGCGTCCGCCGAACACGACGGCGACGCGGATACGGTCACGGGCACTCACAACCTAGAGAGGCTACCGGGTCGGCGCGCCGATGCCGGGTACGGCGCTGCTGCCTGCGGATTCAGTGTGCCAACGCGTGTTCGATGTCGGCCAGCAGGTCGTCGGTGTCCTCGATGCCCAGCGCGATGCGCGCGAAACCATCCGGGACACGATCTCCCCAGCGAGCCCGGCGATCGACCGAGGTGTGCAGCCCTCCGAAGCTGGTGGCCGCGGTCAGCAGCCCGCTGCGCTCAACGAGCCGATGCACCGCAGCGGCGTCGGCCAACTCGACGGACACCATGCCGCCGAATCTGCTCATCTGCGCCGCAGCGGCCGGGTGGGCCGGGTCGTCGGCTAGCCCGGGGTACCGGACTGCACGCACGGCCGGATGGTCACGCAGCATCGTCGCGAGGGCCTGCGCGTTGCGGCATTGACGCTCGAAACGCAGCCCGGCGCTGCCCACGCTGCGCAGCACCAGCCAGGCCTCGAAAGCACCCAGGATGGCCCCGGCAAGCAGCCGTTCGCGCTCGACGGCGGCGATCAACTCCGGCTGGTTGCCGGCGACATATCCTGCCACCACATCACTGTGACCCGACAGAGCCTTGGTCGCGCTTGCGACCGCGAGCTCGGCGCCCAGCGCCAGCGGCTGCTGCGCCAGCGGTGTCGCGGTGGTGTTGTCGACGACCAGGCGGGCACCGCGTCGGTGGCAGACCGCGGCCAGCCGTCGTAGGTCCACGACGTCCAGCCGTGGATTGGCCGGTGTCTCGGCCAGCACCACATCGGCGCGTTCGGCTGCCTCATAGATCTGCGCACAGTCCGCTTCGATGACCGTCACACCCAGCGGCGCCAGGTATTCGGCGGCATAGTGGCGCACCTGGTAATACCCGTCGGCCGGAATGACCAGCACCGCCCCGGGTTTGGCCAACACCCGCAGCACGGCGCTGATCGCCGCCATGCCGGAGCCGAACACCAATGCCGCAGCGGCGCCTTCCAGCTCAGCCAACGCCGATTCGAGCTGCCGCCAGGTCGGGTTCGACTTGCGCCCATAGGCGTCCAGCTGCGCGGACTCGTCGTTGGACAAGTGGTAGGCCGACGCCAGCACCGGCGACGGTGCCATCGGCAGCCCCGGCACCGCCGGCGAACTGACGGCTTTCAAGGTGCGAGTGGAATCGCCGTAACGCGTCATTCTGGTTTGGTGCTGCGACCCAGCAGCAGCAGTACAGCCTCGCCGACCGACAGCCCCTTGTGACAGACGCGGTGAACCGCGTCGGTGAGCGGCATCTCGACGTCGTAGCTGGAGGCCAGGGCCAGCACCGATTTGCACGACGTCACACCTTCGACGGCCTGGCCGTCCCTGGCCTGCAGCGCCGATTCCATCGTTCCGCCGCGACCTAGGCATTCACCGAACGATCGGTTCCGCGAATGCGGCGACGTGCAGGTGGCCACCAGGTCCCCCACTCCGGCCAGGCCGGCCAGCGTTGCGCCCTTTGCTCCCACTGCGATCCCGAGGCGCATGATCTCCGCGAGCCCGCGAGTGATGATCGCTGCCGCGGTGTTTTCGCCGAGGCCCACGCCGACCGCCATCCCACAGGCCAGGGCGATGACGTTCTTGCATGCGCCGCCTATCTCGGTCCCGATGACATCGGCGTTGGTGTACGGGCGGAAGTAGCCGGTGTTCAGCGCGCGCTGTATTGTCACGGCGCGTCCGGAGTCGCTGCAGGCGACGACGGTGGCGGCGGGTTGGCCGGCCGCGATCTCGGTGGCCAGATTCGGTCCGGACAGCACCGCGACCTGTGCCGGATCGACACCGGTGACCGCGACGATCACCTGGCTCATCCGCATCAGGGTTTCCAGCTCGATGCCCTTTGCCAGACTGACCAGCGTCGCGCCCTCGCTGACCAAGCCGACCCACTGCTCGAGGTTGCTCCGCATCGTCTGCGCCGGGACACCGACCAACACCGTCGACGCACCGCTGAGCGCCTCGGCGGCGTCGGAGGTGGCCCGGATAGCCGGTGACAACCGCACGCCCGGCAGGTAATCGGAGTTACACCGGGTGGCATTGATTTCCGCGGCGACGTCGGCGCGGCGCGCCCACAACGTCACCTCACTGCCGGCGTCGGCCAGCACCTTGGCCAGCGCCGTGCCCCACGCGCCGGCGCCCATCACTGCGATGGAGCCCTCAGTCATTGCGTTCACCCTAGTCTGCCCGGTGGACTGCGCCGGGCGACGAAGCCGGGCTGGCAGGATTGCGGCATGAACGGCAGGCACGCCGACGCGGAGGCCGATGTCGGCTTGATCATCGCCGTCAAACGGTTGGCGGCCGCCAAGACCCGGCTGGCGCCGGTGTTCTCAGCGCAGACCCGTGAAAACGTGGTGCTGGCCATGCTGGCCGACGCCTTGACCGCGGCAGCCGGTGTTGGGTCGGTGCGCTCGATCACCGTCATCACCCCTGACGATGCTGCTGCCGACACGGCGGCCGCCCTCGGAGCCGAGGTGCTGTTCGACCCCACGCCCGAAGGTCATCGCGATCCGTTGAACAACGCGATCGCGGCCGCCGAACGGGTGGTAGTCGACTCCACCCCGAATGTCGTTGTGCTGCAAGGAGATTTGCCGTCATTGCAAACTCAGGAACTTGCGGAGGCGATCGCCGCCGCACGCAGCTACCGACGCAGCTTCGTCGCTGACCGGCTCGGCAGCGGGACGGCGGCGCTGTGCGCGTTCGGCGCGGCGCTCGACCCGCGGTTCGGACCGGATTCAGCCGCGCAGCATCGGCGTTCGGGCGCTATCGAGCTGACCGGCGCGTGGCCGGGCCTGCGCTGCGATATCGACACCCCCGACGATCTGGCTGCCGCTCGCAGCCTCGGTGTGGGTCCGGCGACAGCTCGCGCGATCGGCGGCGTCAGGTGAACAGCGCACCAACGGCGGATGGATGTCAGTCGGCTGGTGGCAGTGACACCCGTCGATGAGTCATGATCGAACAGTGACCGAAACCGAAGCCAGGGAGGCAGCCGAGGCGCGCCCGGACGCCACGGTGTGGCACCCGGGCGACTCGGCACCGGGCGCACCGCCCGCAGCAACTGCTGCTGCCGCAATCGAGGACGCGCTTCCCGAGCACCGATATCTCAACCGCGAGCTGAGTTGGCTGGATTTCAACGCGCGCGTCCTGGCCCTGGCCGCCGACACGTCGCTGCCGTTGCTGGAGCGAGCCAAGTTTCTGGCGATCTTCGCCTCCAACCTCGACGAGTTCTACATGGTCCGGGTGGCCGGCCTCAAGCGCCGCGACGAAATGGGACTGTCGGTGCGGTCGGCCGATGGCTTGACCCCACGCGAACAATTGCGTCGCATCGGGGAGCAAACCCAGCACATCGCCAGCCGGCACGCACGGGTGTTCCTCGATTCGGTGCGTCCCGCACTCGCCGAGCACGGTATCCACGTCGTCACGTGGACCGAGCTGAACGAGGATGAGCGCAAACAACTGTCGGAGTATTTCCACGAGCAGGTCTTCCCGGTTCTGACACCGTTGGCCGTTGACCCGGCTCACCCGTTTCCGTTCGTCAGTGGCCTGAGCCTGAATCTGGCGGTCACCGTCAAGCAACCCGACGACGGCGGCACTCACTTCGCCCGGGTCAAAGTGCCCGACAATGTCGATCGCTTCGTCGAGCTCGCTGCCCGCGAAAATGCTGACGGCAAAGCGCAAGTCCGGTTCCTGCCGATGGAGGAGCTGATTGCGGCTTTCCTGCCGGTGCTGTTCCCCGGCTTGGAAATCGTGGAGCACCACGTGTTCCGCATTACCCGCAATGCGGACTTCGAGGTCGAAGAAGACCGCGACGAGGACCTACTGCAAGCCCTCGAGCGGGAACTGGCGCGCCGGCGATTCGGGTCGCCGGTGCGGCTCGAGGTCGCCGACGACATGACCGAGAACATGTTGGAGTTGCTGCTGCGCGAACTCGACGTGCATCCCGGCGACGTGATCAACGTGCCCGGGCTGCTGGACCTGTCGTCGCTGTGGCAGATCTACGACCTCGACCGTCCGGCACTGAAGGATCCGACATTCGTGCCGGCCACTCATCCGGCGTTCGCCGAGCGGGAGACGCCCAAAAGTATTTTCGCCACCCTGCGCGAAGGCGACATCTTGGTGCATCACCCGTATGACTCGTTTTCCACGAGCGTGCAGCGGTTCATCGAGCAGGCGGCCGCCGACCCGGGCGTGCTCGCGATCAAACAAACGCTGTATCGCACGTCGGGTGATTCGCCGATCGTCACTGCGCTCATCGACGCTGCCGAGGCCGGCAAGCAGGTGGTGGCGCTCGTGGAGATCAAGGCGCGCTTCGACGAGCAGGCCAACATCAAGTGGGCGCGTCAGCTCGAGCAGGCCGGCGTGCATGTGGTGTACGGGCTTGTCGGGCTCAAGACACATTGCAAGACATGTTTGGTGGTGCGTCGTGAGGGTTCGACGATCCGGCGTTACTGCCACGTCGGCACCGGTAACTACAACAGCAAGACCGCGCGACTCTACGAGGACATCGGCTTGCTCACCGCAGACCCTGACATCGGTGCGGACCTGACCGACCTGTTCAACTCGCTCACCGGCTACTCACGAAAACTGACCTACCGCAATCTGCTGGTGGCTCCGCACGGCATTCGCACCGGCATCATCGAACGCGTGCAACGAGAGGTCGAGGCGCACCGCGAACGCGGCGACGGATGGATCCGGCTGAAAGCCAACGCACTCGTCGACGAGCAGGTCATTGATGCGCTCTATCACGCGTCGCAGGCCGGGGTCTGCGTCGAGGTGGTAGTGCGCGGAATTTGCGCACTGCGTCCCGGCATGGAGGGATTCTCCGAAAACATCACCGTCCGCTCGATTCTCGGTCGCTTCCTCGAGCACTCGCGGGTCTTTCACTTCCGCGCCATCGACGAGTTCTGGATCGGCAGCGCCGACATGATGCACCGCAACCTCGACCGGCGTGTCGAGGTGATGGCCCAAGTCAAAGATCCCCGGCTGACAGCACAAATGAACGACATGTTCGAGTCGGCACTGGACCCGGCCACCCGCTGCTGGGAATTGGGATCGGACGGTCAGTGGACCGCGTCGCCGCAGGCCGGTCACACCGTGCGCGACCATCAGGTATCGCTGATGGAGCGGCACCGCAGTCCTTGACGGAAATCTCTACCCGACCGACCGGCCAGGCGCTGTGTACCAGCGGCGCCCCGATTGACCTGCAGGAGTGAGGGTGTCGACACAGAACTCGCCGGAGCGTCCAGCGAGCAAGATCGTTTGTGCCGGTGGCGCGGTGCTGTGGCGGCCCGGGCACCACGAGGCCGATGTCGAAATCGCGCTCATCCACCGCCCGCGCTACGACGACTGGTCACTGCCCAAAGGCAAAGTCGATGCCGGTGAGACCGAGCCGGTTGCCGCCGTGCGGGAGGTCTTCGAAGAAACCGGCCACCGCGTACATTTGGGTAGACGCATCGCAACGGTGAGTTACCCGATCGAGCAAGGCACCAAGAAAGTGCTGTACTGGGCGGCGTGCAGCCTCGGCGGGAATTTCAGCCCGAACCGCGAAGTCGACGAGTTGCTGTGGTTGCCCGTCGCAGCGGCGATGAAGAAGGTGTCCTACCCGCAGGATCGAAAAGTTCTGCGCCGGTTCGCCAAACATCCGGCCGATACCCAGACCGTATTGGTGGTCCGGCACGGTACCGCGGGCAGCAAGAAGCGGTTCTCCGGGGATGACACCAAGCGCCCCTTGGACAAGAAGGGGCGTGCGCAGGCCGAGGCACTGGTCGGTCAGCTCTTGGCCTTCGGCGCCGACGATGTCTACGCGGCCGACCGGGTGCGGTGCCACCAGACGGTGGAACCGCTGGCCGAAGAATTGGGTGTGGTCATCTGCAACGAGCCCATGCTCACCGAGGAAGCCTATGCCGATAATCCCAAGCAAGCCCGGCGCCGGGTTTTGGAAATCGCCGGCCTGCGCGACGGTGCGCGCCGTCAAACGGCCCGAGGGCAGGGCAGGCGGTCGGCGCCGGGTCCGACGCGCACTCCGGTGATCTGCACGCAGGGCAAGGTGATTCCGGATCTGATCGGTTGGTGGTGTGACCGCGACGGCGTGCGCCCCGACAAATCGCGCAACCGCAAGGGCAGCACCTGGGTGCTGTCGCTATCGGCGGGGCGTCTGGTGGCGGCCGATCACATCGGCAGCGCGCTGGCCACCAACGTGGTGACCTAGCACGCGGATTCGCCGCGGCCGGCCCAGGCTAGGGCCGAACCGCGGCGAATCTGCGTGCTGTGATTACCTGCGCCCGCGCCGGGCGGTGGCCTTCTTGGCCGGCGACTTCTTGGCGGCAGACTTGCGGGCCGGAGCCTTAGTTGCAGTCTTGCGCGCCGTCGACTTCGTCGCTTTCCGTGCCGTCGACTTAGTGGCCTTCTTGGCTGGCGCCCGCTTGGTTGCGGCCTTCTTAGCCGGTGTCCGCTTGGTTGCGGCCTTCTTGGCCGGAGCCTTCTTGGCGGCGGTCTTCTTGGCCGGAGCCTTCTTCGCAGCCTTCTTGGCAGCCGTCTTCTTGGCCGCCTTCTTGGCCGGTGATTTCTTCGCCGCCTTCTTGGCGCCGCTTGCTACCACACCACGTTTCACGGCAGGTCCTTCCGATGGGAGACGCTGTGCGCCAGAGACAACGGCTTTGAATTGTGCGCCGGGGCGGAATGCCGGCACCGATGTCGGCTTGACCTTCACCGTCTCGCCGGTGCGGGGATTACGGGCGACGCGTGCTGCGCGACGCCGCTGTTCGAACACACCGAAGCCGGTAATGGTGACGCTGTCGCCCTTGTGCACCGCGCGCACAATGGTGTCGACGACGTTCTCCACGGCGGCGGTAGCCGACCGACGATCTGAGCCCAATTTGTCTGTGAGTACGTCAATGAGCTCTGCTTTGTTCATGCAAACCCTCCGAAGCCAGTGGCCCTTGTTGGACCGACTAGTGGACACGGTAAACCCTGACACCACTGATTTCCAAGAGCCACGCGCAATTTCAAGCGGCAATAACGGACTTTTTTGCAATCCGGTTGCCGCCCTTGGCCGGTGGCGAGGCGGCCAAATGGTCCCGGTGTAACGCCGGAATTCGGGCCTTTCCGGGCGGGTTAGGAAGCCGGAAGAGTGCGCGGTTTCCAGGCTTTCCGCGCCTCCTCGAAAGACTCGATGTGATCGAGTTTCTGCAGCGTAAGACCTATATCGTCGAGGCCTTCGGCCAGTCGCCAAGCGGTGTAATCGTCAATCGTGAACGGCACCACCACCGTTCCGGCGGACACATTCCGATCTTGAAGATTGACAGTGATTTCCAACCCCGGATGCTGCTCGATGAGCTTCCAGAGCAGTTCGACATCATCTTGGGCGACTTCGGCCGCTAAGAGGCCTGCCTTGCCCGCGTTCCCCCGGAAAATATCGGCGAAGCGCGATGAGATCACCACCCGGAATCCATAGTCCATCAGCGCCCACACCGCGTGCTCGCGTGAGGATCCGGTTCCGAAATCAGGACCGGCGACGAGTACTGAGCCCCTGTCGAATGGGCTGAGATTGAGCACGAATGACGGATCGCTGCGCCAGGCCGCGAACAATCCGTCTTCGAAACCCGTTCGGGTCACCCGCTTCAAATAGACGGCAGGAATGATCTGATCGGTGTCGACATTGGACCGCCGCAGCGGAACTCCGATACCAGTGTGGGTACGAAATGCTTCCATGCCCGTTCCTTTCCCTGCTAGCTCAGTCCAAGTCGGCGGGGGCCGACAGTTTCCCGCGCACGGCCGTGGCGGCGGCCACCACAGGAGACACCAGATGCGTGCGGCCGCCCTTGCCCTGCCGCCCTTCGAAGTTGCGGTTGGAAGTCGCGGCGCATCGCTCCCCTGGCGCAAGTTGGTCGGGGTTCATCCCGAGACACATCGAGCAACCCGCCTGACGCCATTCGGCGCCTGCCGCCGTGAAAACCTCGGCCAGCCCTTCTGCTTCGGCCTGCGCACGCACCCGCATCGACCCCGGAACCACCAGCATTCGCACACCGTCGGCGATGTGCCGGTCACGCAACACGTCGGCCACCGCACGCAGGTCCTCGATGCGGCCGTTGGTACAGGATCCGATGAACACCGTGTCGACGGCGATCTCCCGCATCGGGATCCCGGGTCGAAGGTCCATGTAGGCCAATGCCTTCTCTGCGGCCTGACGCTGCGCGTCGTCAGTCATCAACTCGGGGTCCGGCACCACCGCGGCCAACGGGACGCCCTGCCCGGGGTTGGTGCCCCAGGTGACAAATGGACTCAACTCGGCGGCGTCGAGATAGACCTCGGTGTCGAATTCGGCTCCGTCGTCGGTACGCAGCCCTTCCCAGTAGGCCATCGCGGCGTCCCATTGGGCCCCGGTCGGCGCGTGCGGTCGGTCACGCAGGAACTCGTACGTCGTCGCATCGGGGGCCACCATTCCAGCGCGGGCGCCGGCTTCGATGCTCATATTGCACATCGTCATCCGTGCTTCCATCGACAGCGATTCGATGGTGCTGCCGCGGTATTCGATGACATGACCCTGGCCGCCGCCGGTGCCGATTTTGGCGATCACCGCCAGGATGATGTCTTTGGCGGTCACGCCCGGCGGCAATTGCCCATCGATGTTGACTGCCATCGTCTTGAACGGCCGCAGCGGCAGCGTCTGGGTGGCCAACACGTGTTCGACTTCCGACGTGCCGATACCCATTGCCAAAGCACCGAATGCGCCATGGGTAGAGGTATGACTGTCGCCGCACACGATCGTCATGCCGGGCTGGGTGAGACCCAGCTGCGGCCCGATGATGTGCACGATGCCCTGGTCGATATCGCCCATCGGGTGCAGCCGGATACCGAATTCGGCGCAATTGCGCCGCAGTGTCTCGACCTGAGTCCGCGATACCGGGTCGGCGATCGGCTTGTCGATGTCGATGGTCGGCACGTTGTGGTCTTCGGTGGCAAGCGTCAGATCGGGTCGGCGCACCGGACGTCCGGCCAGCCGCAGACCCTCGAAAGCCTGCGGGCTGGTGACCTCGTGCACCAGATGTAAGTCGATGTAGATCAGGTCCGGTTCGGTGCCGCCGCCGGAAACCACAACGTGGTCGTCCCAAACCTTCTCCGCCAGAGTGCGTGCTGTCATCTCAAATTCCTTGTTCTCACTATATGAGACGTTAGTATCTCTATGTGAGACATGATAGCGGCATCGGCGTCCTCGACAAAGCCGTGGGCGTGCTGCACACGATTGCGGAATCACCATGCGGATTAGCCGAATTGTGCGACCGCACCGGTCTGCCCAGGGCGACTGCGCACCGGTTGGCCGTCGGCCTGGAGGTCCATCGGCTGCTGGTGCGCGACGGCGCGGGTCGGTGGCTGCTGGGACCGGCGGTCAGCGAACTCGCGGCTGCGGTCAGCGACCCGCTGCTGGCGGCCGGCGCAGCGGTGCTGCCGCAACTGCGCGAGATCACCGGTGAAAGCGTGCAGTTGTACCGCCGCGAGGGCAGCTGGCGGATCTGTGTTGCGGCGCTGGAACCGCCTGCGGGCCTTCGCGATACCGTTCCGGTCGGGACGCGGCTACCGATGACCGCAGGGTCGGGCGCCAAAGTGCTGTTGGCTTACGCCGATGCCGCCACCCAGCGGGCGGTGTTAGCGGATGCGAAATTCACCGACCGGACACTGGCCGAGGTGCGCCGGCGCGGTTGGGCCCAAAGCGCCGCCGAACGCGAGCCCGGGGTAGCCAGCGTGTCGGCGCCGGTGCGCGATGGCCGCGGTGGGGTGATCGCCGCTATTTCGGTGTCCGGACCGATCGACCGGATGGGACGACGACCCGGTGTGCGGTGGGCGGCCGACCTGCTGGCCGCGGCCGACGCGTTGACTCACCGGCTGTGATCTTCGGCGTCGCCGCAGTCTCGAACCGCCGACCTGCCACACTGTCAAGCCATGGGTAGCAACCAGCGCGCGCAAATTGTCATGTCCGAAGCCGAGATCGCCGACTTCGTCGCCACCAGCCGCACCGGCACGTTGGCCACCGTGGGGCCCGACGGACAACCGCATCTGACCGCCATGTGGTACGGCGTGGTCGATGGCGAGATCTGGCTGGAGACCAAGGCGAAGTCGCAGAAGGCGGTGAACCTCCGGCGTGACCCGCGGGTGAGTTTCCTACTCGAGGACGGCAACACCTACGACACGCTGCGCGGGGTTTCTTTCGAAGGACACGCCGAGATTGTCGATGACCCCGAGGCGATCTTCCGGGTCGGCGTCAGCGTATGGGAGCGCTACACCGGGCCGTACACCGACGACATGAAACCCGCGGTGGACCAGATGATGAACAAGCGGGTCGCGGTGCGCATCGCCGCGCGGCGCACCCGCTCCTGGGATCATCGCAAGCTCGGGCTGCCGCATATGCCGGTGGGCGGTTCGACTGCGCCGAGTGTGGTCGCGCCGTAACAGCGCAACGACCGGATAAGTAGCCCCGATGGGATTCGAACCCACGCTACCGCCGTGAGAGGGCGGCGTCCTAGGCCGCTAGACGACGGGGCCAGAACCGATCCGAGCTGTCAGCATAGCTCACAGCGGTATACCCACCTAATTGCTTGTGGTGGACAAACTTTGCTGGGGTACCAGGACTCGAACCTAGAATGGCTGAACCAGAATCAGCTGTGTTGCCAATTACACCATACCCCATTGGCTGCCTATAACTGCTGGTCAGCGCATCATGGGGCGGCTGCTGCCAACGGTTGTGGGCCGACGTGCAGACTACCAAAGAATCCAGCCGCCATGCTCACGGCTGTGCCCGGGTGCCAGCGGCGCGGATTCGGTGCAGACTGCGGTCACGTCCCAACAGCTCCAGCGATTCGAACAGCGGTGGGCTGATCAACGCCCCGGTGGCCGCGACTCGGATCGGGCCGAAGGCCTTGCGCGGTTTGAGCCCCAGACCATCCAGCAGCGCATCCTTGAGGGCAGTTTCGATGCCGGCCGCGGTCCATTCCGTCACGGCGTCCAGGGCAGCAGCGGCGGCGTCGAGCACCGGACCGGCATCCGGACCCAATTCTCTGGCGTTGGCCTTCGGGTCGATTGCATACTCGTCGTCATTCAGAAACTTCAGCAGCGCCCAGGCGTCACCGAGCACGACAATGCGGGTCTGCACGAGTCCGGCCGCCGTGGCGAAAGCCGCGTCGTCCAACCCGGTCCGATACCCGTGGGCGGCGAAGTAGTTGCGCAGCCTGTCGGTGAACTCGTCCGGGTTGAGGAGCCGGATGTGCTCGGCGTTGATTGCGTCGGCCTTCTTCTGGTCGAACCTGGCCGGATTGGCATTGACGTCGGCGACGTCGAACGCGGCCACCATCTCCGCAAGGCTGAACACGTCGCGGTCACCGGCGATCGACCAGCCGAGCAACGCCAGATAGTTCAGCAGTCCCTCCGGAATGAAGCCGCGGTCCCGGTGCGCGAAAAGATTCGACTGCGGGTCCCGCTTGGAGAGCTTTCGGGTTCCTTCGCCTAAAACCGTTGGTAGGTGGGCGAACTCGGGAACACGCTGGGCCACCCCGATGCGAATCAGCGCCTGGTACAGCGCGATCTGCCGCGGGGTGGACGGCAGCAGATCTTCACCGCGCAGCACGTGGGTGATCTTCATCAGCGCGTCGTCGACGGGATTGACCAAGGTGTACAAGGGATCTCCGCTGGCGCGAGTCAAGGCGAAATCAGGTACGGCGCCGGCCGCGAAATTGGTCGGTCCGCGGACCAAATCGTCCCAGCCGAGATCCTCGTCGGGCATCCGCAAGCGCACTACCGGTTGGCGACCTTCGGCCAGATAAGCCGCGCGATGTTGCGCGGTCAAATCTCGGTCGAAGTTGTCATAACCCAGCTTGGGGCTGCGCCCGGCCGCGAGATGGCGTGCCTCGACCTCTTCGGGCGTCGAAAAGGCCTGGTAGGCCTCGCCTGCCGCCAGTAATTGGGTCACCACGTCGCGGTAGATGTCACCCCGCTGCGACTGCCGGTAGGGAGCGTAATCACCGCCGACTTCGGGGCCCTCGTCCCAATTCAGGCCGAGCCAGCGCAATGCGTCCAACAGCGCCAGATAGCTTTCCTCGCTGTCGCGTTGAGCGTCGGTGTCTTCCAGGCGGAAGACGAAGGTGCCGCCGGTGTGACGGGCATAGGCCCAATTGAACAGCGCAGTGCGGATCAGCCCGACATGCGGCACGCCGGTCGGCGACGGGCAGAACCGGACCCGCACCTCGTCGGTCATGACTTCCCTTTGCGAGCAACAGGATTGGTCAACGTACCGATTCCCTCGACGGCGACGGTCACCGTGTCGCCGTCCTCGATGGGCCCGACTCCTTCGGGCGTGCCGGTGAGGATGAGATCGCCTGGCAGCAGGGTCATCACCGCCGAGATCCATTCCACGATCGCTCCGATGTCGTGGATCATCAGCGAAGTGCGGCTCCGTTGCTTGACCTGCCCGTTGACCTCCGTGCACAGCTCGATGTCGGAGGGGTCGACGTCGGTGACGATCCACGGTCCCACCGGGCAGAACGTGTCGTGGCCCTTCGCCCGCGTCCACTGCCCGTCGGACTGCTGTTGATCGCGGGCCGTCACGTCGTTGGCGACGGTGTACCCCAGGATGGACTCGGCGGCGCGGTCAGCCGTGACGTCTTTACACGGGCGACTGATGACTGCGGCCAACTCGCCTTCGAAATGGACGGGAGATGCTGTGGCGGGCAATCGGATCGGCACGTTGGGTCCGATGATCGCGGTATTGGGCTTGAGGAAGATCACGGGGTCGGGAGCGGATGCACCGCCGCCCATCTCGGCGATGTGCGCGGCGTAGTTCTTGCCGACGCAGACCACCTTGCTGGCCAGCATCGGGGCCAGCAGCCGCACGTCGGCCAGCGGCCAGCTGCGACCGGTGAACGTCGGTGTGCCGAACGGATGCTCGGCGATCTCGCGGGTGGTCATCCCGTCGGGATCTCCGGGCTCGCCTTCGATGCTGACGAAGGCGACGCCGTCGGGACTGGCAATTCGGCCAAGGCGCATTCGTCAGAGCCTAATGACGATGCGGCCATGACGCGCCGGCGCCATGGGCCGACACGGAAGAACCGACTACCTGGAACCCTGGAAAAGTGGTGACAGCTTCGCTCAGCTCGACACGGCGTTGGTCATTGCTGGGAATCTCGCTGGTGGCGACATTGTCAGCCACCGTCTTCGTCAACGGCATCGCGTTCCTGATCCCCGCTCTGGACGCCGAACGCGGCATCACCCTGGCCCAAGCCGCCCTGCTTTCGGCGATGCCCAGCTTTGGCATGGTGCTCACGCTGATCGCCTGGGGCTATCTGCTGGATCTGGTCGGCGAGCGGATCGTGCTGGGAGTCGGTCTGGCGCTGACCGCGGCGGCCGCCGTCGCCGCGGCCTCGGTTCCTCCTTCCATGCTGGTGGAGGCGCCGTGTCTGTTCGTCGGCGGGATGGCCGCCGCCAGCGCCAACACCGCCAGCGGCAGGCTGGTGACCGGTTGGTTCCCGCCGGACCAGCGCGGCTTGGCTATGGGTATCCGCCAGACCGCCCAACCGCTCGGGATCGCCGTGGCGGCGCTGGTGCTGCCCGAGCTGGGCGAACGCGACTTCTCGGTGGCGCTGCTGTTCCCGGCGGCGCTGTGCGCGGGCGCCGCGGTGCTCAGCGTGATCGGCGTGCTCGATCCGCCGCGCAAGAAGCGGGGGGCGGCCAACGACGACGAGCTGGCCAATCCATACCGCAGCACGGCGGTGTTGTGGCGCATCCACCTGGCCTCGGCACTGCTGATGGTGCCGCAGACGGTGGTGTTGACGTTCATGCTGGTCTGGCTGATGCGGGATCATGGCTGGTCCACAGCCTCGGCGGGTGCGTTGGTGAGCGTGTCGCAACTACTCGGCGCCCTGGGCCGAATCGCCGTCGGACGATGGTCGGACCGGGTCGGCTCCCGGATGCGGCCGATCCGCACGATCGCGATGATCGCCGCGGTGGTCATGGCGCTGCTGGCGCTCACCGACCAGCTGGGATCGTCGCTTGCGGTGCTGGCCATGGTCGCCGCCTCGGTGGTCACCGTGCTCGACAATGGGCTGGCGTTCACCGCAATCCCCGAAGTCGTCGGGCCGTACTGGAGCGGACGCGCGATGGGCGCTCAGAACACCAGCCAGCGGCTGACCGCCGGTGCCGGACCGCCGATTTTCGGCGAGGTGATCGACGTCGCTGGCTATCCGCTGGCATTCGCGGTGTGCGCGCTGTTCCCGCTACTGGCCCTGCCGTTGGTGCCGGTGGGCGCGCGACTGCGCGCGAAGAGCTGACACTACTGTCGGCGCGGTGACCAATTCCGTGGACCTCGACTTGCGCGCACCTACCGTGGCCGACGGGCCGACGTTGTGGCGGATGGCCTCCGACAGCGCCACCCTCGACGTCAACCCGCCCTACGCCTACCTGCTGTGGTGCCGGGACTTCGCGGCCACCTCGGTGATCGCCCATATCGACGGCCGGCCGGCGGGGTTCCTGACCGGCTACCGCCGCCCCGAACACCCGGACACCGTGATGGTGTGGCAGATCGCGGTCAGTTCCGCGCACCGCGGCGCGGGGGCCGCCGGGCGCATGCTTGACCATCTAGCCGAGCGGTTGCAGCCCGCGGGCGTCACGAATGTTGAGGCGTCGATCACACCGGACAACGTTGCCAGCCAGCGGTTATTCAGCGCATTCGCTCGCCGCTGGAATGCGCCGCTCGAACGTGATGAGCTATTCGGCTCAGAGTTATTTCCGAACGATCACGCCTCTGAACAGCTGTTTCGTATTGGTCCTTTGGGGGTACCCCAGCACGGCTGAGCCGAGCAGACCCGCCGACGGAGGAGCTTGAGACCGGCTGCAGGTTCTCGGTAAGGTTGCTGATTGCGCGACGTGAAGCCCCCGGCAGACCGAGTCGGGGCGTCCGAGCGGGGTGGTAAGCCGAAACAGATCGACGACTGGCAACGGAGCCCAGTCGTCTTCGCTGTTACCGACGTCGAAGACGAACCGGAACCCCGCTGCCGCACCGTCGCCGTGCGGATTCGGCTTTATCGCTCTCGTTCCGTCGTGTTGCTCGAACGGACGGAAGGCTAAACCACATTGTCCATTTTTGAGGCACTTGAATCCGAGGTACGCAGTTATTGCCGCTCGTGGCCGGTGGTATTCGACCGGGCATCCGGCAGTCACATGTGGGACACCGAGGGACGGAAATATTTGGACTTCTTCGCCGGTGCCGGCGCACTCAACTACGGGCACAACCATCCCGACCTCAAAGCGGCGCTACTGGAGTATCTGACCGCCGACCGGGTGGTGCACAGCCTGGACATGAACACCGTCGCCAAGGCGCGGTTCCTGCAACGTTTCGACGAGGTGATCCTGCGCCCCCGCGGGCTGGACTACAAAGTGCAGTTCCCCGGACCCACCGGCGCTAACTCGGTGGAAGCGGCGCTGAAACTGGCCCGCAAAATCACCGGCCGGGAGAGCGTGATCAGCTTTACCAACGCCTTTCACGGCATGACCCTGGGCGCACTGAGCGTCACCGGCAACTCGATGAAGCGGGGCGGGGCCGGCATTCCCCTGGTGCACGCCACCCCGATGCCCTACGACCACTATCTCGACGACACCACGCCCGACTTCATGTGGTTCGAGCGGCTGCTGAATGACAACGGCAGTGGGCTGAACCAACCGGCCGCGGTGATCGTCGAGACCGTGCAGGGCGAGGGCGGCATCAACGTCGCCCGGCTGCAGTGGTTGCGCGGGCTGGCCGAGGTGTGCCGTCGCCACGAGTTGCTGCTGATCGTCGACGACGTGCAGATGGGCTGCGGGCGCACCGGGCCGTTCTTCAGCTTCGAGGCCGCCGGCATCGTGCCCGATATCGTGTGCCTGTCCAAGTCGATCAGCGGCTACGGGCTGCCGATGGCACTCACCTTGTTCAAGCCCGAACTCGACCAGTGGGAACCCGGTGAGCACAACGGCACCTTCCGCGGTCACAACCCGGCGTTCGTCACCGCCACTGCTGCGCTGGACTTCTGGACCGACGACCAGCTCAGCAAAAGCGTCTTGCGCAAGGGCGAACAGATCGAGCGGACGCTGAGCGACGTCGTCGCGCCCGTCGACGGGGTCCACGTTCGCGGACGCGGTCTGGTGCAGGGTCTGGCGTTCGATCGTCCCGAACTGGCCGGCGCGGTGTGCCGAGCGGCCTTCGAGCGCGGGATGCTGCTCGAGACGTCCGGCGCGCAGAGCGAGGTGGTCAAGATGATGCCGCCGCTGGTGATCGAGGACACCGAGATCGAGCAGGGCCTGGCGATCCTGTCGGAGTCGATCAAGGCGGCTACTGCGCGACCGCTGGCCGGGGTCGGCGCGAACGGGAAAGGCGACCGATGATCGTCCGTACCCTGTCCGAGATCAGCGGCACCGACCGCGACGTTCAGGCAGAAACCTGGAACAGCCAGCGGCTGCTGCTGGCGCGTGATGGGCAGTCGTTCTCGATGCACGAGACCGTGCTGTATGCCGGTACCGAAACCACCATGTGGTACGCGAACCACGTGGAAGCGGTGTACTGCGTTGGCGGCGAAGGCGAACTGGTGAACGACGAGACCGGCGAAGTACACCCGCTGCGCGATGGGACCTTGTATCTACTTGACGGCCACGAGCATCACCGGGTCCGCGCCCACGCCGACCTGCGCATGGTGTGCGTGTTCACTCCGCCGGTGACCGGCCGCGAGGTACACGACGAGACTGGGGCTTATCCGCTGATCGTGGAAGAGACGGAGGCGACCGCGTGACGGCCACAGTGACCGATCGCTACGACCGCTACCCGACTCGCAGCGACGTCAAGATCGGGATCGAACCACGCCACGACCCCGTGGTGTGGGCTCCCGATCGTGTCAGCGGTCCGCTCGAGCGGGCGGTGGTCGACCGTTTCGACGCCGACGGGTTCCTGAGCGTGGACACCCTGCTCGACCCCGACGTCGTTGCCGACCTGCGGGCCGAGCTGGACACCCTGCGCACCGACCCGATCTTGGCCGACGACGAACGCTCGGTGCTCGAGCCCGACAGCCGCGAGATCAGGTCGATCTTCGAGGTCCACAAGGTGAGTCCGGCGTTCGCCGCGCTGATCGCCGATCCGCGGCTGGTCGGCCCGGTCCGTCAGCTGCTCGGCTCGGATGTGTACGTGCACCAGAGCCGGATCAACTTCAAGCCTGGTTTCAACGGCCAGGAGTTCTTCTGGCATTCCGACTTCGAGACCTGGCACGCCGAGGACGGCATGCCCGCCCCACGCGCGGTCAGCGTTTCGGTCGCGCTGACCGAGAACCTTGACTGCAACGGCTCGCTGATGATCATGCCCGGCTCACACAAGTGGTTCGTGTCCTGCCCGGGCGAGACACCGCCCGACCACTACCGCTCGTCGCTGCGCCGTCAGGAGATCGGCACCCCCGACGACGCCAGCCTGACCTGGCTGGCCAACGAGCGGGGCATCCGCCAGTTCATCGGTCCGGCGGGATCGGCGGTGTTCTTCGACAGCAACTGCATGCACGGGTCGAACAGCAACATCACGCCCTACCCCCGTTCGAACGTGTTCGTCGTCTACAACAGCGTGGAAAACACGCTGGTCGAACCGTTCGGTGCCGCCGATCCTCGTCCCAGCTTCATCGCCAGTCGCAGCTTCCATCCGCTCTGATCTCCGGTGTTTCGCCAACCGCACGCCGCGAATGCGTGTGGAACGATGGATTGAATGGCGACGGACTCGATCGGTACCGGAGCGCGCTGGTCGATGGTGGCCATCTCGCTGGCGGTCACGGCAAGCGCCTTCATCTTCATCAACGGCGTCGCCTTTCTGATTCCGGCACTGGAAAACGACCGCGGCACGCCGCTGGCGCAGGCCGGCCTGCTGGCGTCGATGCCGAGCTTCGGCATGGTGGTGACCCTGATCGCCTGGGGCTACCTGCTCGACCGGATCGGCGAGCGGATCGTGCTCACGGTCGGTTCGGTGCTGACCGCGGCGGCCGCCTACGCCGCGACGACCATGCATTCTTTGATGGCGATCGGTGCGTTCCTGTTCGTCGGCGGCATGGCGGCCGCCAGCTGCAACGCGGCCGGCGGGCGGCTGGTCTCCGGGTGGTTTCCCCCGCACCAGCGCGGGTTGGCGATGGGGATCCGGCAGACCGCGCAGCCGCTGGGAATCGCGTTGGGCGCGCTGGTGATTCCCGAGCTGGCCGAACACGGGCCAATGGCCGGACTGACATTTCCGGCGCTGATGTGCACCGTGTCGGCGGTGGCCAGCGCGATCGGTGTGATCGACCCGCCGCGTAAGCCACGCACGGCGGCCAGCAAGGAAGAGCTGGCCAATCCGTACCGCGGACCGCAGGTGCTGCGCCGAATCCACGCGTCGTCGGCGCTGCTGATGATGCCGCAGACGGTGACCGTAACGTTCATGCTGGTGTGGTTGATCAACAAGCACGGCTGGACGATCGCGTCGGCCGGGACGCTGGTCACTGTCTCGCAGCTACTCGGTGCGGTGGGCCGCGTCCTGGTCGGGCGGTGGTCGGATCGCGTCGGCTCCCGGTTGCGGCCGGTACGCATGATCGGCATCGCCGGCGGCCTGGCGCTGGTGTTGCTGGCGATCGCCGATCATCTGAAGTCGGCATATGCCGTGCCACTGATGGTGGCCGCATCGGTGATCGCGGTGCTCGACAATGGGCTGGAGTCCACCGCGATCACCGAATACGCCGGACCGTATTGGAGCGGACGTGCGCTGGGTCTGCAGAACACCTATCAGCGGTTGATGGCCGCCGGCGGGCCCCCGGTGTTCGGCGCGCTGATCGTGGCCAGCGGCTATCCGGCGGCCTTCTTGGTGTGCGGGTTGTTTCCGTTGGTCGCGACGCCGCTGGTGCCGGCCTCCGTGCTGCCGCCCGAACTGGAGGCTAAAGCTCAGCAGCGATCCGGTCGCCCACCTGACGGGTCGAAAACCGCTGCGTCCCCCGAGTCTCCAGATGGGTCGCCACTGCCCGGTCCACTCGCGCAGCAGCGGCGTCTTCGCCGACGTGGGACAACAGCAGCGCCACCGACATAATCGCCGCAGTCGGGTCTGCGACGCCCTGCCCGGCAATATCGGGCGCGCTGCCGTGCACCGGCTCGAACATCGACGGATTGGTCCTGGTGGCGTCGATGTTGCCGCTGGCCGCCAACCCGATACCGCCACATACCGCGGCGGCCAGGTCGGTGACGATGTCGCCGAACAGGTTGTCGGTGACGATCACGTCGAACCGGCCGGGATCGGTGACCATGTAGATGGTCGCGGCGTCGGTGTGGCAGTAGGCGATCTCGACGTCGGGATACTCCTCCGCCTTGACCTGCTGCACGGTGCGCCACCACAGGTCTCCGGCGAAGGTGATCACATTCGTCTTGTGCAGCAGGGTCAGGTGTTTGCGCCGCCGCTGGGCGCGTTCGAACGCATCCCGCACCACTCGCCGCACCCCGTAGGCAGTGTTGACGCTGACCTCGGTGGCGATCTCCTGCGCAGTGCCGCGCCGGATGATGCCGCCGCTGCCGGCGTAGGGACCCTCGGTGCCCTCCCGCACCACCACGAAGTCGATTTTCGGGTCTCCCGCCAGCGGGCTGCTGACCCCCGGGTACAGCCGGGCCGGCCGCAGGTTGACGTAGTGGTCGAGTTCGAAGCGCAGGCGCAGCAGCAGGCCACGCTCGAGCACGCCGCTGGGCACCGACGGATCACCGACTGCGCCGAGCAGGATCGCGTCGTGCGCGCGCAACTCGCTGAGCACCGAGTCGGGCAGCACTTCCCCGCTGGCGTGAAAGCGCCGAGCGCCCAGGTCGTAGTTCGTCGTCTCCACACCCGGAAGCACCGTGTCGAGGACCTTGACCGCTTCGGCCACCACCTCTGGGCCGATACCGTCACCGCCGATGATCGCCAATTTCATTTGGCGCCGCTCCTCGTTTCGCCTTGTGTTGTCGCCGTCGCTCGTCACGACAGGTCCACCACCTCGAGTTTGTTGGCCTCGACGGCCGCGCCGATCGCCGACCGGACATCCTCGGGCACATCGCGATCCAGGCGCAACAGGATCGTCGCGCCCGGGCCCTCGGCATCCTCGGACAGTTGCGCGGCGTGGATGTTGACCCCGGCCCCGCCCAGCAGGGTGCCGATCTTGCCCAGCGCCCCGGGCTGGTCGACATAGTTGATCACCAGGTTGGTGCCCTGGGCCCGCAGGTCGAAGTTGCGCTCGTTGATCTGCACGATCTTTTCCACCAGCTGCGGCCCGGACAACGTGCCGGCCACGTTGACGACCGAGCCGTCGGAGCCGACCGCGCGCACGTCGACGACACTGCGGTGGTTGGGGCTTTCGGTGGCGGTGCTGATGTCGGCGGCGACGCCGCGTTCGCTGGCCAACGCCGGCGCATTGACGAATGTCACCGGGTCTTCGATCACCGCCGAGAACAGACCGCGCAGAGCCGAAAGTCGCAGCACCTCAACGTCTTCGGCAGCCAACTCGCCCCGTACCTGTATCGACAGCGTCACCGGCAGCTCGTCAGACAGTGCGCCCGCCAGTACACCGAGCTTGCGGACGAGGTCCAGCCACGGCGCAACTTCCTCGTTGACCACCCCGGCGCCGACGTTGACCGCGTCGGGGACGAACTCGCCGGCCAGTGCCAGCTGCACGCTCGCCGCCACATCGGTGCCGGCCCGGTCTTGAGCTTCGGCGGTCGAGGCGCCCAAGTGGGGAGTCACCACGACTTGAGGCAGGTCGAACAGCGGGCTGTCGGTGCACGGCTCGCTGGCGAATACGTCGATACCCGCGCCGCGGACATGCCCGCTGGACACCGCCTCGGCCAATGCGGCCTCGTCGACCAGCCCGCCGCGTGCGGCGTTGACGATGATGACACCCGGCTTGGTCTTGGCCAGCGCCTCCTTGCCGATCAGGCCGGCCGTCTCCGGTGTCTTGGGCAGGTGCACCGAGATGAAGTCGGCGCGGCCCAGCAGCTCGTCGAGGGCCAGCAGCTCAATACCCAGCTGCGCGGCCCGCGCCGGCGACACGTACGGGTCATAGGCGACGACGTGGGCGCCGAAAGCCGCCAGCCGCTGCGCGACCAGCTGCCCGATGCGGCCCAGTCCGACCACGCCGACGGTGTGGCCGAAGATCTCCGTGCCGGAGAACGACGAGCGCTTCCACTCGTGCGCGTGCAGCGAGGCGTCGGCCACGGTGATCTGGCGGGCCGCGGCCAGCAGCAGCGCGATCGCATGCTCTGCGGCGCTGTGGATGTTCGATGTCGGTGCGTTGACCACCAGCACGCCGCGGGCGGTGGCGGCCTCGACGTCGACGTTGTCCAACCCGACGCCGGCGCGGGCGACGATCTTGAGCTTGGACCCGGCGGCCAGCACTTCGGCGTCGACGGTGGTGGCCGAGCGCACCAGCAGCGCGTCGGCGTCCGGTACCGCAGCCAACAGTTTTTCGCGATCCGGGCCGTCGACCCAGCGCACCTCGACCTGGTCGCCCAGGGCTTCGACGGTTGATTCGGCAAGTTTGTCGGCGATCAAGACAACAGGCAGGCTCACCCGGCCAGCGTAGCGGCGACCGTCAGCGCGGCGCCTGGAGCCTCATGGGTTGTAATCAACGGATGGACGTCACTGTCGTCGGTAGCGGACCCAACGGGCTGACCGCCGCCGTCATCTGCGCACGCGCCGGTTTGAGCGTGCAAGTCATCGAGGCGCAGCCGACGTTCGGTGGTGGCGCCCGCACCGCCGCCGACCCAGAGTTCCCCGGGGTATCGCACGACATCTGCTCGGCGGTGCACCCGCTGGCGCTCGCGTCGCCGTTCCTGGCGCAATTCGACCTGCCCGCGCGCGGTGTGCAGTTGGCGGTACCAGAGCTGGCCTATGCCAATCCGCTACCGGACCGGCCGGCGGCGATTGCTTACCACGATCTGGAACGGACCTGCGACGGCCTAGAGCACGGCGCGTCATGGCGGCGACTGCTGGGCCCGCTGGTGGCTGACTCCGAGGCGGTGGTGGGATTGCTGCTCGGCGACAAACGCTCGGTGCCGACAGATGTGCTGCCGGCGCTGCACCTAGGCTTACGGATGCTCGCGCAAGCCACTCCCGCGTGGCGGTCGTTGGCCGGCGAGGACGCCCGAGCGCTGTTCAGTGGTGTTGCCGCTCATACGATTTCGCGCATGCCGTCGCTGGTGTCGGCGGCCGCCGGGCTGATGCTGGCGACGCTGGGCCATGCGGTCGGCTGGCCCATCCCGGTGGGCGGCAGCCAGGCGATCGCCAATGCGCTGATCGCCGATCTGCGGGCGCACGGCGGCGAATTGACCGCCGGGGTGGAGATCGCCGAACCACCCGGCGGTGTCGTGTTGTATGACACCGCTCCGACGGCGCTATTGCGCATCTACGGCGACACGCTGCCGGCCGGCTACGCGAAAGCATTGCGTGGCTACCGCTTTGGCCCTGGGGTTGCGAAGGTCGATTTCGTGCTCAGCGACGACATTCCGTGGTCCGATGCGCGACTGGCGCAGGTACCCACCTTCCACCTCGGCGGCACCCGTGCGCAAATGGCGCGAGCCGAATCGGAGGTGGCCGCCGGACGGCATGCGGAGTGGCCGATGGTGCTGGCTGCTACTCCGTACGTCTGCGACCCGGGCCGGATCGATACCGACGGACGTCGGCCGCTGTGGACCTACGCGCATGTCCCCTCGGGTTCCACCGTTGACCAAACCGAAGCCGTCACAACAATATTCGAGCGATTTGCGCCCGGCTTCCGCGACATCGTGGTCGCCGCCCGCAGCGTGCCCGCAGCGCGACTGGCCGATCACAACGCGAATTATGTCGGCGGTGACATCGGGATGGGTGGGAATTCCGCCTGGCGTGCGATCGTCGGCCCGACCCCACGACTCAATCCCTGGGCGACACCGATTCCCAAGGCGTACCTGTGTTCGGCGGCCACACCCCCGGGCGGCGGCGTGCATGGCATGTGCGGCTACTACGCCGCGCGCAGTGTGCTCAAGCGCGAGTTCGGGATCACCGCGATGCCTACGATGGCGCCATGACGAAACTCGCGGTCATCTATTACTCCGCTACCGGTCACGGCACGACGATGGCCAAACACGTCGCCGCAGCGGCCGAGTCCGCGGGCGCCGAGGTGCGGGTTCGCCCCGTCGCCGAAACCCGCGACCCGGAATCGTTTGCCGGCAATCCGGCTTGGACGGCGAACTATAACGCCACCAAGGACTTGCCGGTCGCGACGGGCGACGACATCGTCTGGGCCGACGCGGTGATCTTCGGCTCACCGACGCGATTCGGCTCTCCCGCAGCGCAGTTGCGCAACTTCCTCGACTCGCTGGGCGGGCTCTGGGCCGAGGGCAAGCTCGCCGACAAGGTGTATGCGGGCTTCACGTCGTCGAACACCGTCCACGGTGGCCAAGAGACCACGCTGCTGGCGCTTTACCTCACGCTGATGCATTTCGGCGGGATTCTCGTGCCACCGGGGTACACCGATCCGCTGAAGTTCGTGGACGGCAACCCCTACGGGGTGAGCCTGGTCTCCACCCACGACAACATCAACGAGTTCGACGACGCGACAAACGCGGCGCTCGACCACCTGGCTCGGCGCGTGGTGGCGGTCGCCGGCCAACTGGCACCTTGACCGCACCGAGCGCCAAGGGACGGGCTAGGCGGTTTCGGTGATCGGGCGGTCGACCCAGCTCATCAGATCGCGCAGCTTCTTGCCGGTCACCTCGATGGGATGCTCGGCGTTTTCCTTGCGCAACCGCGTGAGTTCCTTGCCGCCACCCTCGACGTCGGCGACCAGCTTCTTGACGAAGCTGCCGTCCTGAATGTCGCGCAGGATGGCGCGCATCCGCTCTTTGGCGTCGGCATCGATCACCCGCGGACCCGAAAGGTAGCCGCCGAACTCCGCGGTGTCAGACACCGAGTAGTTCATCCGTGCGATACCGCCCTCGTACATCAGGTCGACGATCAGCTTGAGTTCGTGCAGCACCTCGAAGTAGGCCATCTCCGGCGCGTAACCGGCCTCGACCATCACGTCGAACCCGGCCTTGACCAATTCCTCGGTGCCGCCGCACAACACGGCCTGCTCACCGAACAGGTCGGTCTCGGTCTCTTCCTTGAACGTGGTCTTGATGACGCCGGCGCGGGTGCCGCCGATGCCTTTGGCGTACGACAGCGCCAGCGCCTCGCCTTCCCCGCTGGGGTCCTGGTCCACGGCGATCAGGCAGGGCACACCCTTGCCGTCGACGAATTGGCGGCGCACCAAGTGCCCCGGGCCCTTCGGCGCGACCATCCCCACGGTGATATCAGCGGCAGGCTTGATCAGGTCGAAGTGAATGTTGAGCCCGTGGCCGAAGAACAGCGCATTGCCCGCCTGCAGGTTGGGCTCGATGTCGTTCGTGAAGATGTCGGCCTGCGCGGTGTCGGGTGCCAACAGCATGATCACGTCGGCCCACTTGGCCACCTCGGCCGGGGTGTCGACCTCGAGTCCCTGCTCGGCGACCTTGGCCCGAGATTTCGAGCCCTCCTTCAGGCCCACCTTCACCTGGACGCCGGAGTCGCGCAGGCTCAGCGAGTGCGCGTGGCCTTGGCTGCCGTATCCGATGACGCCGACCTTGCGGGCCTGGATGATCGACAGGTCGGCGTCGTCGTCGTAGAACATCTGCACTGCCACAGTGACTTCTCCCTATCTGTGGCGACCCGCTGCGCCCGGCTTCGCCGCGCTTGCGATCGCCACTCCCATTTTTCGATGAATTATTTTGCGGTGCCGATACCCCGCGGACCGCGGGACAGCGACACCAATCCGGACTGGACAATCTCGCGCACCCCGTAGGGCTCCAGCACCCGCAGCAGCGCCTCGAACTTCGCCGGGGTGCCGGTTGCCTCGATGATGAGCGACTCCGGGGAGACGTCAATCACCCTGGCGCGGAACAGGTTCGCCGCTTCGATAATCTGGCCGCGAGTATTGGCGTCGGCGCGCACTTTGATCAGCGCCAACTCGCGGGCCACCGCATTGTCGTCATCCTGCTCGACGATTTTGATGACGTTGACCAACTTGTTGAGCTGCTTGGTGATCTGTTCCAGCACGGCGTCCTCGGCGGAGACGACGATCGTCATCCGGGACATGTCCTTTTGTTCGGTCGCGCCGACAGCCAGCGACTCGATGTTGAACCCGCGCCGGGAAAACAGCGCCGCCACTCGCGCGAGGACGCCGGGTTTGTCTTCGACCAGCACCGAAAGTGTATGCGTCTTCGCAGAATCCAGAGCGCTCATCAGGCGTGCCCCTCGTTGCCCTCGTCGTCGAACAGCGGTCGGATTCCGCGAGCGGCCTGGATCTCGTCGTTGCTGGTGCCGGCGGCCACCATCGGCCAGACCTGCGCGTCGGCCCCGACGATGAAGTCGATCACCACCGGTCGGTCGTTGATCGCGCGGGCCTGGGCAATGACGTCTGCCACGTCTTCCTCACGCTCGCAGCGCAATCCGACGCAACCGAGCGCCTCGGCCAGCTTGACGAAGTCCGGGATGCGGTGCGAGTGGGTCGCCAGATCGGTCTGCGAGTAGCGCTCTTGATAGAACAGCGACTGCCATTGACGCACCATGCCCAGGTTGCCGTTGTTGATCAACGCCACCTTGATCGGAGCGCCTTCGATCGCACAGGTGGCCAGTTCCTGGTTGGTCATCTGGAAACAGCCGTCGCCGTCGACCGCCCACACCTCGGCGTCCGGGCGGGCGATTTTGGCGCCCATCGCCGCCGGGATGGCGAAGCCCATGGTGCCCAGACCGCCGGAATTGAGCCAGGTGCGCGGATTCTCGTAGGAGATGAACTGCGCGGCCCACATCTGGTGCTGCCCGACTCCGGCCACGTAGACGGCGTCCGGTCCGGCCATCTTGCCGAGGGTCGAGATCACGTATTCGGGGCTGAGGCTGCCGTCGCTCTGCGGCCCGTAGGACAGCGGGTAAGTGGACCGCACATCGCGCAGGTACTCCCACCAGTCGTCGACGTCGATGGTGGTCCCGTCATGGTGCAGCGCCGCGATCAGATCGGTGATGACGGCTTTGACGTCGCCGACGATCGGCACGTCGGCGTGGCGGTTCTTGCCGATCTCGGCCGGGTCGATGTCGGCGTGGATGACCTTGGCCTCCGGCGCGAATGATTCGAGTTTGCCGGTGACCCGGTCGTCGAATCGGGTACCCAGCGCGATCAACAGGTCACTGCGCTGCAGGCCCGCGACCGCGGCAACCGTGCCGTGCATGCCCGGCATGCCCAGGTGCTGCGGGTGGCTGTCGGGGAAGGCGCCGCGCGCCATCAGCGTGGTCACCACCGGGATGCCGGTCAGCTCGGCCAGGTCGCGCAGCTGCTCGGTGGCGTCGCCGCGGATGACCCCGCCGCCGACGTAGAGCACCGGTTTGCGGGCGGCCGCGATCAGCTTGGCGGCCTCTCGGATCTGCCGGTTGTGCGGCTTGGTGTTGGGCTTGTAGCCGGGCAGATCCATTCGCGGCGGCCAGCTGAACGTGCACTGGCCTTGCAGGATGTCCTTGGGGATGTCGACGAGCACCGCACCGGGACGCCCGGTGGCCGCGATGTGGAAGGCCTCGGCGATCACCCGGGGGATCTCGTCGCCGTCGCGGACCAGAAAGTTGTGCTTGGTGATCGGCATGGTCACACCGGAGATGTCGGCCTCTTGGAAGGCGTCGGTGCCGATCAGCGACCGGCCGACCTGCCCGGTGATCGCCACCACCGGGACCGAGTCCATCTGCGCATCCGCCAGCGGAGTGACCAGGTTGGTGGCACCGGGACCCGACGTGGCCATGCACACGCCGACTTTGCCGGTGGCGTGCGCGTAGCCGCTGGCGGCATGCCCGGCGCCCTGCTCGTGACGCACCAGCACGTGGCGCAGCTTCTGCGAGTCGAACAGCGGGTCGTACACCGGCAGCACGGCGCCGCCCGGAATGCCGAAGATGACCTCGACGTCGAGTTCCTCCAGCGACCTGATTACCGACTGCGCACCGGTAAGCTGGTGCGGCGCAACGTGGCTCGGTTGGGGGCCGACGGGTTTGGCTGCGGCGGACGCGCCGTTGGCAACCGGCGGTCTCGCCGATCGCTCCGATGGTCGCGTTATGGGTGCGCTCACTGTGTCCTCTTCAGGTGCTGGCAACAAAAAACCCCCGCCAGCTCTGCTGCACGAGGGGTTGCGCGTTGGTGCTCGAAAGCTAATCAGCTACCAACGCGCCGACCAAGTACTACGAGCATTTCGCGGCTGTACATAGCGTTCGACGGTAGTCTCTGCACAGGTCAGCCGTCAAATCCGGATGGAAACCCGTTTAGCGTTGAGATTGCGCACAGGGTCGTGACTGCCCATCCCGGCACAGCGCTGGACGCAATCTCATCGGGCGGTGACACAATGCAGCGGTGGCTGCCAGCTCACCCGCGACGTCCCCGGCGGTGATCAAGATTTCACCGATGGCCCACTTTGCGGTTGGCTTCTTCGCGTTGGGTCTGCTGATACCGGTACTGACCTGGCCCCTGAGCGCGCCGCTATTGGTGATCCCGGTTGTGTTGTCAGCGTTGATCATTCGGCTGCGCACCGTGGCGGACCAACAAGGCGTGACGGTCCGCACCCTGCTCGGCAGCCGGGCCGTGCGCTGGGATCAGATCGACGGGCTGCGGTTCACCAAGAGTTTGTGGGCGCGGGCGCAACTCAAGGGCGACGGCGAACTGCGGTTGCCCGCGGTCACCTTCGCGACGCTCCCGGTGTTGACCGAAGCCAGCGGGGGCCGGGTACCTAACCCGTACGCCGGCTAGACCCGCTGGTCTGGCTTACGTCAGCGGATTCGAACCGTTGAGCAATACCCACATGCCGACACCGGCGCCGATCCCCAACAGCAGGGCCGCGAACGAGCCGATGAACGGCCGCCGCGCCCAGCCACGACCAGCGTCGAATCCATACCGTCCCGGGCCGATCAAGATGACCGCGGCGGCCATGACGATCAGCGTGAGCTCGTACTCGTGCCCATCAGGCAGGAAGAACGGAATCGATTGCGAGTCGGATTGCGCCGACACCCCGGCGATCAGGCCGTTGATCAGATACGCGAGCGCGCCGGCGGCGGCGACCGGGGTGAACAGTCCCAGCACCAGCAGAACTCCGGCCAGGATCTGACCGCCCGCGGCGACGTAGGTGAGGATGTCGGCGTGCTGGTAGCCGGCGTCAGCCAGTGAATTCTTGAACCCGGTCAGTCCCTGGCCGCCCCACCAGCCGAACAGTTTCTGCAGGCCGTGGGCGATCAGCACCGCGCCCAGCCCGATCCGCAGCAACAGCAAACCGAGGTTCTGGGTGCCGCGCCGGCCGGCTGCACGGACACGCTCGTCGTCGAAGCCCGTCTCGAGCTCGGCCGGCCCGAATACCGAATGATGGCCGTTGTTCCGCGGCTGGACATACGGCAGGGCGCCCAGTGGCTCCTGGCCGCCGATCGCGCCGTATCCGTTGCCGGGCAGCCGCAGATTGCCGGAGTCTGGGGACATGCCGGCGGCGGCGTCGTAGTGCGGAATGGTGGTCGTCTCGAAATCGCCTGCATAGGTGGCTGACGGCAGGTCGTCTTCCGGGTCGACCAGGCTCGCTGCGGCCTGGCGTCCCGGAGTTGGCGCCTCGGAGCTGTCCGGCCGCCGCCATCGTGTGTCATGCGATTGACTCGTCACGCGTGTCAGGGTAAGGGCAGTTGGGCCGAGATTGGGGATTTGAGCGGCGCTTTTACCAGACTGATGCACGTCGGGGCCGCCGCGACGGCCGCCGCCGCGCTTCACGTCAGCGGATTGACACCGTTGAATAGCGCCCAGAACCCGATTCCGCCGCCGACACCTATGAGCAGCGCTGCGGACGATCCGATGAACGGGCGACGGGCCCAGCCGCGGCCGGCATCGAACCCGTAAAGGCCCGGGCCGGCAAGGATAATCGCGACCAGCGCGATGATGAGCACGAGGTGGTATTCGTTGCCGCCGGGCAGGAAGAAGTTCAGGTGCCCGTGCTGTCGCTGTGTCGCGATGTCCGCCAACAGGCTGTTGACCAGGTAGGCCAGCGCGCCGGCAGCGACCACCGGGGTGAACAACCCGAGGACCAAAAGTGCGCCGGCCACGATCTGGGCACCGGCGGCCAGATAACTCAGGATGTCCGCGTGCTGATACCCCAATTCGGTCAGCGAGTTTTTGAATCCGTCGATCCCCGGTCCGTCCCACCAGCCGAACATCTTCTGCATACCGTGAATGACCAACACGACACCGACACCCACCCGCAGCACCATGAGGCCCAGATGCTGGGTGCCGCGTTGCCGCGCCATTTTGAGCCGTGGGTCGTCTAACAGCCGCGGCTGCACAGACGGCGGCAGTTCGCGGTCGGCGGCGGGCGACGGGTCGAGGTCCTCATCGATATCTTCGGCCGGCTCGTCAGTTGGCTCGTCGCGTGCGATCGCGGTCGTTTCGGAGTCATCGTCGTCAACGATCGGCTCCAGCTCGTCGTCAGGCTCGACCGCCTCCGGCTCAGCGGACTGCGGCGGGGGCTCCGGCGGACGGGACTCCCGCGGCGGCTCCGGCGGACGGGTCTCCCGCGGCGGCGGAGCGGGCTTGCGCGCCGGTGACGCCTGCGCGTCCTCAAGCCGGTGAAAGCGGGTAAAGCCATAGGGGTCGCCGGTCACCGTGCCAGCCTAAGTGCAAGGAACCGGCAAGACGACGGTTTTGTATCACGGCTTGATCGGTCCGTTATTCGCCGCTGTCGGCGCGTCGATGGGACGCCATGGCGAGGGCCGCAGCGTTGTCCGTACCCTTGCGGACATGCAGGTACGACGGTCGGTGCGGTACGCGCTTGTCGCGCTGTCCACGGCGCTGCTCGTCGTCAGCGGATGCGCACGCTTCAACGACGCTCAGTCGGAACCGTTCACCACCGAGCCGCAGCGGCATGCGCCAGCAAGCTCGACTCCTCCCCCGCCGCCACCGCTGCCGGCCAAGCCATTCCCCAAAAAGTGCCCGGCTCCGGGCGTGATGCAGGGCTGCCTGGAAAGCACCAGCGGTCTCATCATGGGCCCCGACAGCAAGTCGGCACTGGTCGCCGAGCGCACCACCGGCGCCGTCAAAGAGGTCTCGGTCAGCGCCGAGCCCAAGGTCAAATTGGTAATCCCGGTCGATCCCGCCGGCGACGGCGGGCTGATGGACATTGTGCTGTCGCCGACCTATCAGCAAGACCGGTTGATGTACGCCTACATCAGCACGCCCAGCGACAACCGGGTCATTCGCATCGCCGACGGCGATATCCCCAAAGATATTCTGACCGGAATCCCCAAGGGCGCCAACGGAAATACCGGAGCACTGATCTTCACCAGCCCCACCACGCTGGTCGTTCTCACCGGCGACGCCGGCAATCCCGCGATGGCCGAGGACCCAGGCTCGATGGCGGGCAAGGTGCTGCGGATCGAACAGCCGACCACCCTGAACCAGGCGCCGCCGACCACCGCGCTCAGCGGACTCGGCGCCGCCGGCGGGGTGTGCACCGACCCGGTTGACGGCTCGCTGTACGTGGTCGACCGCGCGCCCACTGCAGACCGTTTGCAGCGCATCACTCGCGATTCGAAGGTTTCCACGGTCTGGACCTGGCCGGACCGGCCCGGCGTTGCCGGATGTGCGGCGTTGGACGGCACCGTGCTCGTCAACCTGATTAACACCAAGCAGACAGTGGCCATCCACCTTGCCCCAGCGACCGGCGCGGTCACCGGCGAACCCGACGTGGTCCGTCAGGACACGCACGCCCACGCCTGGGCGTTGCGGATGTCACCGGACGGCAACGTGTGGGGCGCGACGGTCAACAAGACAGCCGGAGACGCCGAGAAACTCGACGACGTGGTCTTCCCGCTGTTCCCGCAGGGCGGCGGATTCCCCCGGGCCAACGAGGACAAGACGTAACGCGCGTTTGGTCTTAGGCTTTGTGGCCCGGTTCCATGTCGAGCACGTCGGAGAAACTGACGAGATCGCCGGCGCGCTCCGGCGCATACCCTGCAATCGGTTCGAGCAGGTACCCCATGTGATCGCCGACGTCGAGCCGGCTCAGTGTTTTTCCGACGAACCAGGCGACCGCATCGTCGAGAATCGGCATCCCGGCCGGGCCGCTGTGCCAGGCGCACCGCTCGAATTTGTCGACCTCATCCCCGGTTTGGCCGCCGAAGAGCCGGGCCAACTCGATGTCGCGCCGCGACAACACATGGACCGCTACGTGGTCGGCTCGGCTCGCCACTCGAAAGGTGTGGTTGCGTTTGGAGATGCCGACGAGAAACCTCGGCGGCGCCAAGCTGGTCTGGGTGGCGAAGCCGACCAGACAGCCCGACGAGTGGCCGTCGGCTTGGGTGGTGACGACGAACATCGTGTAGTCCAGTAGGCCGACCAGCCGGTCGAATGATTCATCGTCCACACAGCCATCATGGACTGCCGACGGCTACCCGCGCGCGAGTCGCTGATTGGTCGCCTTCAACTGGTGCGCCGTCGCATCGGTCAGCGCCTGTATCTGCTCGGGCGCCAGCCGGCCGCACAACCGGCCCCAGTGCACCGCGACCTCGTCGCCAACGGCCACGTCGGGCACTGCGCTGTATCCGTCGGCCCACACGTCGAGCCGGCGGTTCGCCGGTTCGGACAGTTCCAGCACGTGACCGTCCCACAGCAAAGCACGGCAGGATACGTCGACGTCGTCGCCGTCGCGGGAAATGACTGTGCCCCAGGTAATTCGGCAACTGTCCAGCACGTGCAACGGGTGCTCGTCAAGCCCGCGACCCAACAGCCGAGACCACGGATACACCGCAAATACGTGGAAGCAGTGATTGGCCGCCGCCTCGCCCACCAAATCGGAGTCGAGATGTGACCAGTAGCGGCCGGCCTGCGGACCGATGATGGCAAGCAACTCGTCGACGAACTCAGCCGGGTCCAGATCGGCGCCGAGACCGCCGCCGAGCCAGTACGACTCGACAAGTCGGTAGTCCAGCGGATCGGCGATGCCGGTCATCCTGGCAAGCACCTGCAAGTAGGGCCATGCCCCGGAGAACTTCCGCGCGGCGATTCGCACGTCGTCGACCGACCCGTCCCGCAGCGTGGCGCCCAGAGGCGGCCCGCAATACCCCAGCGCGTTGGGAGCGTAGGCGTAGCGGGCGAACATCTCCGCCCCACGGGCATCCACCGACACGGTCAGGTTCGGGACCCCACCAGCTTGACGGCATCGCGGTGCATCCGGCCGAAGTTGTAGTAGGCCGCGCAGGCGCCCTCCGGCGACACCATGCAGGTGCCGATCGGGGTTTCGGGGGTACAGGCTGTGCCGAAAACCTTGCATTCCCAAGGCTTGAGCACGCCCTTGAGCACCTCGCCACATTGGCATGCCTTGGGATCGGCGACCCGCACGCCGGGCATCGCGTAGCGCAGTTCGGCATCGAACTCGGCGAAATCGTCGTGCAACCGCAGCGCGCTCTGCGAGATGAAGCCCAGCCCACGCCATTCGAAGTGCGGGCGCAGCGCGAAAACCGTGCCCATCAACTTCAACGCCGCCGGGTTGCCCTCTGGACGCACCACCCGCGAGTACTGGTTTTCGATCTCGCAGCGGCCCTCCCGGATCTGGGTGAGGAGCATCGCGACCGATGCCAGGATGTCCAGCGGCTCGAATCCGGCGATTACCAACGGCTTGTGATAGACGTCGTTGACGAACCGATACGGCCGGTTGCCGACGACAGTCGACACATGTCCGGGACCGATGAAGCCGGACAGTCGCAAGTCCGGTGATTCGAGGATGGCTTTGATCGGCGGCACGATCGTGACGTGGTTGCAGAACACGCTGAAGTTGGTCAGGCCCATATCGCGGGCCCGCACCAGCGTCACCGCGGTGGAGGGCACGGTGGTCTCGAACCCGACGGCGAAGAACACCACGTGCTTGTCCGGGTTGTCGACGGCGATCTTCAGCGCGTCCAGCGGCGAGTAGACGAACCGCACGTCGGCGCCATGCGCCTTGGCGTCCAGCAGGTTTCCGTTGGAGCCGGGCACCCGCATCATGTCGCCGAAGCAGGTGAAGATCACGTCGGGTTGTTCGGCCAGCCACATGGCGTCGTCGATGCGGCCCATCGGGATCACGCATACCGGACACCCCGGCCCGTGTACCAACTCGACGTTCTCCGGCAGCAGGTGTTCGATGCCGTGCCGGTAGATGGTGTGGGTGTGTCCGCCGCACACCTCCATGAACTTGAAGTGCTCGTCCTCACCGGCCAACCGTTTGATCGCGGCGATCAGTTTGCGCGCCGCCGCCGGATCACGGAACTCGTCAACGAATTTCATAGCTATCCCTTCACACGATGGCCGACGAATCGAACGCTTCCATTTCGGTGGTGTAGGCGTCACCGAGTTTCTTGACGGCCGCGAGCGTCAGCAACGCTTCGGTCTCGTCGATCTTGGCCATCGCGAAACCGACATGCACCAGCACCCAGTCGTCGGGTTGCGGCATGTCCTTTTCCAGCAGCCGCACCGAGATGGTGCGTTGCACACCGCTGACGTCGACCTTAGCCAAATAGTTGTCGACATCGGTGATTTCGACGATCCGCCCCGGAATACCAAGACACATATCAGAGTTCCTTTCTCTGCGATCGCTGCGCCTAACAGATCCGCGGCAGCGGGTCACCGACGAGCATGTCGACGATCCGGGAACCGCCGAACCCGGTCTGCACCACCACGGTTTCCGCGGGTTCCTCGACGATCTCTCCAACCTCAGCCGCTTCGGCGCCCAGCGGGTGCGAGCGCACGGCGGCCAGCCCGGCCTCCGCCTCGTCGGCGGCGACGACGGCGACGAACTTGCCCTCGTTGGCGACATAGAGCGGGTCGATGCCCAACAGCTCGCAAGCACCGCTGACCATCGGGTGGATCGGCAACTTGTCCTCTTCGAGCACCACCGCCAACCCACACGCCTGGGCCAGTTCGTTGCAGACTGTCCCGACGCCGCCGCGAGTCGGGTCGCGAAGCCAGCGGGTGGACGGTGCGGCAGCCAACAGCAGTTCCACCAGCGGGCTCACCGACGCAGTGTCGGAATGGATGTCGGCTTCTATGGCCAAATCGCCGCGGGCCAGCATCACCGCCATGCCGTGATCGCCCATCGAACCGGACAACAGCAGCTTGTCGCCCGGACGGACCGACTCCGCTGAGAGCCGTCGGTCCGCCGGGATGACGCCGGCGCCGGTAGTGGTGACGAACATCCCGTCGGCGGCACCTTTGGGCACCACCTTGGTATCGCCGGTGACGATCTGCACACCTGCCGCGGACGCCGCGGCGGCCATGTCCGCGACGATCTCCTTCAATTCCGCGATCGGAAATCCCTCTTCGAGCACGAACGCCGCCGAGATCCACTGCGGCACCGCACCGGCCACCGCAAGGTCGTTGGCGGTGCCGTGCACGGCGAGTTCGCCGATCGAACCGCCAGGAAATCGCCTGGGCTGCACCACAAACGAATCGGTCGACATGACCAGCCGTTCGCCGCTGGGCAGGGTGAGGACCGCGCCGTCGCCGAGCGACTCGAGCAGCGGATTGCGGAAGGCCTCCATGAACACCGCATCCACCAGCGCCGCCGATGCCTTTCCGCCGGCGCCGTGCGCGGTTGTCACGTGATCGTCAAGCAACCGGGGCCGGCGCTTGCGGAAGGTTTCGATCCGCTCGATCACCTCGCCTTCGGCGAATTTCGGCCCCGATGACAAGTATTCATTGGCGGACTTCGTCATGCCACTCCCACCCCCAGCTCTTCGTGGACCTTCAACCACAGCTCGTAGCCCAGCAGCGCTTGCGATTCCTGTATCCGGTGCACGCTTTGCGAGTGGACGACGAAGCAGGCGTCGACGTCCAGGCTTTTGGCGAATGCACCGCCGTCGTATCCGGCGAAGCCGATGGTGTACATGTCGCGATGACGGGCTTCGGCCAGTGCTGCCATCAGGTTTGGGGAACTGCCGCTGGTCGACATCGCGATCGCGATGTCGCCCGCCTTCGCGCGCGCGATCAACTGGCGGGCGAACACCAACTCGAACCCGACGTCATTGCCCAGCGCGGTCATGATCGCCTGGTCGGCAGTCAACGACCAGGCCGGCAACGGCTTTCCGAGCGGCGGGCGGGCGAACAGCCGCGCCAACGTGGTGCAATCGGTACAACTCCCGCCATTGCCGAAGGTGAACAGTCGGCCCCCCGCCGCGAAACGAGCTGCCATCTCCGCGGCCGCGGTGGCAATCAGTTCGGTGTTTTCCGTCAGCGTGGAGCGGCGCAGCCTCAGGCTTTCGGTCGCCTTCGCTTGTGCCGACGCGGTCAGATCGGCAAGCAGCGACTTGGGGTCGTCCTCCTGAGCGTCGATGAACGGATACAGGAAGTTGGTGGGCTCCTCAGTCATTCGTGCCGCTCCTCCTCACTAACGCGGCTGATCGCCATACCGGCATGCACCAACACAAGCTCGCCGGCGGCGACTGGGTCGACGAGGGTGGTGGCGACCGACTCGACGCCCTTAGCGGTGCGCACCGCGGCCATGCCGTCGGTCGACGCCGTCACCACCTCACCGAGCCGACCTTCGTCGCTGCAGGTCACGCATACGTCGTCGGTGCACGCGGCGTCGTCCTTCAATAGGCCGGGATGCTCGAAGCAGACGTGGGTCAGCTCCCACAGCAGGTGGTAGAACAGCACGAAGCCACCGGTTGCCGGCACTCTGGGATCGGGGTCGTCGAGCCACAGCACATGGTCGGCCATTCCCGCCTCAGGTCGCTCGCCACTGCCGATCCAGATGGTGGTGGCGCCCCAGGCCGGACAGCGGTGCATCACCGAGCGCACGTCGGGGTCGTCGGCACCCGACACCGCGATCACGATGTCGCCCGGGCGTACCGAAACCCGAACCAGATCAACCAAGTCGGATCCGATCAGAGCGACCGCCGGCAGTGCCCGCTTGCCCATGATCACCGGGTGCACGAACTCGACGGCGATGTGCAAGGCATGCGGCTCCCAGGACGGAGCTATCGACCACATAGTGGCGCCCGCAGCAAACCGCCGGGCCAGGGTGAGTGCGGTGGCCGCGAGATCAGCGGTCAGCTCGGCGTCCAGCCCGCGGTCAATCGCGGTGGTAGTCATGACAAATCAGCCCCCCTTAATTCGGATTGCGATGCCAGCGCGGTCAGCACCGACACCGCGGCCTGGCCGAGCGCGAGCCCGCCGTCGTTAGGCGGGACCGCCCGGTGTGTCAATACCTCAAAACCGGCCTGCTGCAACCGCTGACGGCATGCACGCAGCAGCAGCACGTTCTGGAATACGCCGCCGGTAAGACCAACCAATCGCACGTCGCCGGCGGCCCGGCCCACCACCGCCGCGACCGCGACGGCGACCGCGTGATGGAAGCCGGCTGCCAGCGAAGCGGTTTCGACACCTGCGCGCAGCGCGGCAACCATCGCGCCAATCATGCCGCGCGGGTCGATCACCCCGTCGTCGTGCACCGCCAGGCGCAGCTGGGCCGACGCGTCCGCGGACTCGGCCAGTACTTCGAGTTCAATGGCGGCCTGCCCCTCGTAGTCGATGTGGTGTCGCACCCCCAGCAGGGAAGCGACGGCGTCGAACAACCGGCCCATGCTCGAACACGGCACGCACCCGAAACCGGTTTCCAATTGCGAACGGGTAGCTCGTAGTTCGGCCTGGGTGGCGGCGGTGACCGGCGGCAGGTCGGTGGCCCAGTCGATGTCGGCCGCCCACAACTGCGACAGTGCCATTCGCCACGGATTGCGCACTGCGGCGTCACCGCCGGGCAGCGGCACCGGCAGCAGATGACCGGCCCGGGCGAACCGATGGCTGTCTGGTCCGAGGGCAAGGACCTCACCGCCCCAGATGGTGGCATCGCAACCGTAGCCGGTGCCGTCGAACGAGACGCCGATGATGGGTTCGCCGAGCCGGCCGTGCTCGGCCAACAGCGAGACGACGTGCGCGTGATGGTGCTGCACGAGGTCCAGCGGGCGCGCACCGACATGCCGCTCGGCCCAGCTTCGGGTCTGATAACCCGGATGCAGGTCAGCGGCCAATCGGACCGGCCGAGAACGGATTTCGCTGAGCTGGCGCACCGCGCGCTCGAACGCCCGCAGGGTTTCCAGGGTTTCCATATCGCCGATGTGCCCAGAGAGGTAGGCGCGTGAACCGTCGGTCAGGCAGAAGGTGTTCTTCAGTTCCCCGCCGACGGCCAGCACCGAAGGCGCTTCGTAGCCGAGATCGACGGGCAGCGGCGCATAGCCACGGGAACGGCGGATCGGCAGTTCGCGGCCGTCGACGACGCGGACTACCGAGTCGTCGCACGGCACGTGGATCGGCCGGTTGTGGTCGAGCACCGCGTCGCAGAGCGGCGGAAGGCGCCGGGTCGCATCGTCGTCGGTGAAGCAGATGGGTTCGTCGGAACGGTTGGCGCTGGTCATTACCAGCGCATCAAGTCCAGACGCCAGCAGCAAGTGATGAATCGGTGTGTACGGCAGCATCATTCCGAGCAGCGGGCTGCCCGGCGCGACGGCGTCGGCGACTGGGGCATCCGCGCGCCGGCGCAGCAACACGATCGGCCGCGCCGGGCTGAGCATGATCGCGGCCTCGGTGTCATCGATGTGCGCGTAGCGACGGGCGACGTCGAGATCCCGGACCAACATCGCGAAAGGCTTGGCGCCGCGCGCCTTGCGGGCCCGCAGCCTCGCCACCACCGCTTGGTCGTCCACGACGCAGGCCAGGTGGTAGCCGCCAATACCCTTGATCGCGACGATGGCCCCCTCGATCAGCCCCTGCTGGGCGGCGGCCAGCGCCGCGTCGGATCCCTGGATCCGCTCGGCGCCCCGCTGCCACCACAACGACGGCCCGCAGTCCGGGCAGGCGATCGGCTGGGCGTGGAACCGGCGGTTGCCCGGGTCGTGGTATTCGGCGGCGCAGCGTTCGCACATGGCGAAGGCCGACATGGTGGTCCCCGGACGGTCGTAGGGCAGTTCGCGGATGATGGTGAACCGCGGTCCACAGTTGGTGCAGGTGATGAACGGGTGCCGGTATCGGCGGTCGGCGAGGTCGAACAACTCGGCGAGGCACTCGTCGCACACCGCGATGTCGGGCGGAATCGGCGTGCCGGCACCCGGGGCGGTTTGGCTGTCCACGATGCGGAATCTGGTATCGCCGGTTGCCTCGATGTCGACGACGGAGACCGCACTGATCCGCGCCAGCGGCGGCGCGTCGGCCCGCAGCCGGCGGCCGAATTCGTCTAGGCGCGCAGCGGGGCCCTGCGCCTCGACGAACACTGCACCGGAATCGTTGCCGACGAACCCGACGAGGCCCAGTTCGCTCGCCGTGCGGTGGACGAACGGGCGAAATCCGACGCCCTGGACGACACCGGTCACGGTGAATCGCTGCCGAACGTCGCCGGGGTGCAGCAACAGCGTGCCGGTCATGGCATCCGCCGGAGGCCGGTGGACAGTAGGGAGCCGGGCGGCTCAAGTACGCCGCCGCACCGATATCTCCGCCCGTCAGCACACGTCGCGATCACACCGTTTCGTCAGTCACGGCTTTCCCCGACCCAACCCATCGTAGGCGCGTACGACCCGCAGGTGTAAAGGTTTAGGCGAGAGTTCGCGCTAACTGCAGGCGGCCAGCACCAGCTCGCGCACCCGCGCCGCGTCGGCCTGGCCCTTGGTGGCCTTCATGACCGCACCGACGATCGCGCCCGCCGCGGCGACTTTGCCGCCGCGTATCTTTTCGGCCACGTCGGGATTGGCGGCCAGCGCCTCGTCGACCGCGGCCTGGATAAGTGAGTCATCACGCACCACGGCCAAGCCTCGGGCGGTCATCACTTGTTCGGGTTCGCCTTCCCCGGCCAATACGCCCTCGATGACTTGGCGGGCCAGCTTGTTGGACAATGTGCCGTCGTCCACCAGCGCGATCACCGCCGCGACCTGCTTGGGGGTGATGGCCAGTTCGTCGAGGTCGACGCCGGCCTCATTGGCCTTTTGCACCAAAAAGTTGCCCCACAGCGCACGCGCCGCCTCGCTCCGCGCGCCGTGTTCGACAGTCGCGATCACCAAGTCGACCGCGCCGGCGTTGACCAGGTCGCGCATCACTTCGTCGGAAACGCCCCATTCCTGCTGAATTTGCTTGCGGCGCAACCACGGCAGTTCGGGGATAGTGTGGCGCAGCCGCTCCACGAGCTCGGCGCCGGGCGCGACGGGTTCCAGATCGGGCTCCGGGAAATAGCGGTAGTCTTCGGCGGTTTCCTTGGTGCGTCCCGGGCTGGTGTATCCGCTCTCGTGGAAGTGCCGAGTCTCCTGGGTGACCCGGCCACCGGCGCTCAGCACCGCGCCTTGACGCTGCATCTCGTAGCGCACGGCGACCTCGACGCTTCGCAGCGAGTTGACGTTCTTGGTCTCGGTGCGGATACCGAACTCGCTCGCCCCGATCGGCTTGAGCGACACGTTGGCGTCGCAGCGCATCGAACCCTGATCCATCCGCACATCGGAAACACCCAACGCGCGCAACAGGTCCCGCAGAGCTGTCACATAGGCCCGGGCGATCTGCGGGGCCCGCTCACCGGTTCCTTCGATCGGCTTGGTGACGATCTCGATCAACGGAACTCCGGCACGGTTGTAGTCAATCAGCGAACCCGTGGCGCCTTCGATGCGTCCGGTTTCGCTGCCCAGGTGCGTCAGCTTGCCGGTGTCTTCCTCCATGTGCGCGCGTTCGATCGCGACGCGCCAGGTGCTGCCGTCGTCGAGCGGCACGTCAAGATGGCCGTTGACCGCGATCGGCTCGTCGTATTGCGAGATCTGGTAGTTCTTCGGCATGTCCGGATAGAAGTAGTTCTTCCGGGCGAACCGGCACCACGGCACGATCTGGCAGTTCAGCGCCAGCCCAATCCGGATCGCCGACTCTACTGCGGCTTGATTGAGCACCGGCAGGGAACCGGGTAGGCCCAGGCATACCGGGCACACCTGGGTGTTGGGTTCGGCGCCGAAGGTCGTCAGGCAGCCGCAGAACATCTTGGTGGCCGTGGACAGCTCGACGTGCACCTCCAAGCCGAGCACCGGCTCGTAGCGTGCCAGGACATCGTCGTAGTCGAGCAACTCAGCCGCGGCAACAGTCACAGACCCGATCCTAGTCAGGCGGTTGCGTCGGCCTGCTCGTCGGAACCGTCGACGATCCGTTCATGTGCGGTGAGCAGAATATGGTCGAACATCGACCGTGACGCGATGATGTCACGACTTGCCACGCAGAAGTCCTCGGCGACCTGCTCGGCGAGCAACCGCAGCTTGACATTGGTTTCTTGGGACCGCCATTTGAGCAGGTCGAAAGCGGCGTCGGCGTCGATCCCGTACACCAGCATCAGCATTCCTTTGGCCCGCTCGATAGTGGCCCGGTTGCCGGTGATCTCCGCGACCCGGGCGGAGATGATGTCGTCGTCGCGCGACGGCCCGGAGGCCGGGGTGAGGTCCACGTAGTAGCCGTGGGTGCCGATGACTGCACCGGTCTCATCGCTGAGCTTGTCCCCCACCACCACGACGTGATGCACGGTGCCGCGCGTGTCGAGAATGCGATGGCGAGTGCTGAACGCTTGATGCGTGTGCAGGATGTTGTCAATGGTTGCCGCCACCTCACGCCGATCATCCGGATGCTTGTGCGACAGCACCAATTCGGTGGTGGGCGTCACCGTCCCGGGTTCGTAGCCGTGCATGCGTTGCACCTGGTCCGACCATTCCCAGCGCTGGTCTTCGAAATAGAAGCGGAAGGATCCGACGCGTTGCGGCGCGCCGCCGGCAAGAGCCTGCTCCGTCTCGGCGGTCTCACCGTCTAGTTCGGCAGCCACCACGCGCGCCCTGTCCTGGTCGGTTGGCCGTCGCGCGTCTGGCTTGTCGGCGACTGGTGTTCGGCGCGTCGTCGCTTCGCGGCGGCACTACTTCGTCTCTGCCCCAGGTAGTCGAGCCCGGCGCGCCGCAGGTCAGCGCCTTCGCAACCATAGCCGTTACGTTACAGTTGAGTGTTACGTAACGGCTGATGTTCAGCGGAATTCGCCGCCGGCGGCCGTCGCGCCGTCCCCGGTGGGAAACAGATCGGCGAGCGAGGCCGCCATCTTCAGGTAACGCCGCCTGCTCTCCTTGCTCAACCGCTGCAACGTGATTTCCTTGCCCTCATACACGTGCCGGTCGAACGGCAGCTCCACCACCCGTTCGGACGGGAACCGCTGGGCCAACTGCTGTAATTCCCTGCTCGCGACGGGGCTCGGCTTTCCTGGCTCGGTGTGGTTGATCACGAGGACTGTTGCGTCGATCAGTTTCCGATACTCGTTGTTTGCCAGCCACTGCATGGTGGTTCGGGTCTTCTTGATCGCGTCGACGGAGGCGCTGGTGACCACCACCAGCGCTTGTGACTCGCGCAAAACCGCCTCCGTCATACCCGATTTCAGGTCCCGGCCGCAGTCGATCAGCATCACCGAATAGTGTTGCCGCAGTTTCGAAAATGTCTTGACAACATCGTCATGCGCGATCCGCCAATCGCTGTACGCATAGTCTGGTATTCCCAAAACCTCCAAGCCAGAACTGTTTTGATATGTGTGAGCTCGCAGGTCCGGATACTGCGTGACCGAGCGATCGGCGAGTAGGTCGACCATGTTCAGCGAGTTGTGGCGGCCATGGCGATCGGCGAGGCCGCCGGCGTCGAGGTCTGCGGCCAGGACGTGGTCGTCGCGCACGTCGGCGAACGTCGAACCCAACGCCTCGACGACGACCGTCTTGCCGACACCTCCCTTCAGGTTGAGAACCGCGATCGGGAATGCGCTGCCCACCGATGCTCGGATCCGGTTGCGCAGTGCGAGTTCATCGGCCCGCGCTTTTCTGGGGCCGCGGTCGATCGGCGTCAGCCGGACCAGCAGGCTCCGCCAGTCGCGTTTGGCGGTGGCCTGGGTGTCGCGCTCCTGGCGCCTGTCGGGGGCAACATAGTCAGGCACCTGCTGATCAACCGCCGGCGCCGGCCGATCAACCGCCGGCGCCTGCGCCTGCGCCTGTCTTACCGGCACCGTGGCGCGAATGTCCGCCGGCGACGGCGATCGGTAGGCGCGGGCATCGTCTCGGGGCTGCGGCACGGCACCCGGCGCGGACCGCGCCCGAACCGGTCGACCAGGCGATGGCCGGCGCCGCGGCGGCGGACCTTGCGATTGCGTCGACGGGGCCGGCTGTTGAAGTACGCCGCGACCACTACCGCGGATATTCATAATTTCGACCGTAGCACCGGTTGGCGGGGCGAAAACCCAAGGAATATCCGGATTTTCGTGAAGAATTCATGGCCCGCGGGTAAACAGCAGGCGACACCGCCTGCGCTAGCCGAAGAAGGCCGCAGCGTCGTCGTAGCGGCTCTGCGGGACCAGCTTGAGTTGTCGCACCGCGTCGGCCAGCGCGACCCGGCCGATGTCCTGACCCCGCAACGACACCATCTGGCCGTATTCGCCTGCGTGGGCGGCATCCGCCGCATTCACCCCGAACCGGGTGGCCAGTACCCGGTCGTAGGCGGTCGGGGTGCCGCCACGCTGCACATGGCCCAGCACGGTCACCCGCACATCCTTGTTGATGCGCTTTTCAACCTCGGCCGCCAACTGCGCGGCCACCCCGGTGAACCGCTCGTGACCGAACTCGTCGAGGCCTCCTTCGGCCAGCGTCATCGAACCCGCGGCCGGTTTGGCGCCCTCGGCGACCACACAGATGAAGTGCGAGTCGCCGCGCTGAAAACGCTGCTTGACCAGCCGGCACACTTCTTCGATATCGAAGGGCTGTTCAGGAATGAGGGTCATGTGGGCGCCGGAAGCCAGCCCGGCGTTCAGCGCGATCCAGCCGGCATGCCGGCCCATCACCTCCACCAGCATCACCCGCTGATGCGATTCGGCGGTGCTGTGCAAGCGGTCGATGGCGTCGGTGGCCACAGTCAGCGCGGTGTCATGGCCGAAAGTCACGTCAGTGCAGTCGATGTCGTTGTCGATCGTCTTCGGCACGCCGACGACGGGCACGTTCTCCTCGGACAGCCAATGCGCGGCGGTCAGCGTGCCCTCGCCGCCGATCGGGATCAGCACGTCGATGCCGTTGTCATCCAGCGTCTGCTTGACCTGGTTCAGCCCGGCGCGCAGCTTGTCCGGGTGTACCCGGGCTGTCCCGAGCATCGTGCCGCCCTTGGCCAGCAGCCGGTCATTGCGGTCGTCGTTGCGCAGTTGGAGGCGGCGGTTCTCCAGTAGTCCCCGCCAGCCGTCCTGGAATCCGACCACCGACGAGCCGTACCGGGCATCGCAGGTGCGCACCACCGCCCGGATGACCGCGTTGAGCCCTGGACAGTCGCCACCTCCGGTAAGAACCCCGATCCGCATAGCCCCATCTTGCCGGGTGGACGGCCCTGCAGTGGCGAGCAGACGCAGAATCGCACAAAACCCCCGCGGGAAATGCGATTCTCTGTCTGCTCGCCCTTAGATCGCCGATGGCAGCGGGCCGCGGGCGGCCTCGTAGGCCGCGCCCACCCGGTAGAGCCGGTCGTCGGCCAGCGCCGGCGCCAAGATCTGCAGCCCGACCGGCAGGTTGTCGTCCGGCGCGAACCCGGACGGCACCGACATCCCGCAGTGGCCGGACAGGTTCAGCGGCAGCGTGCACAGGTCGAACAGGTACATGGCCAGCGGATCGTCGACCTTCTCCCCCAACCGGAACGCGGTGGTCGGCGTGGTCGGCGACACCAGCACGTCGACGGATTGGTAGGCCGTGGCGAGATCTTGAGCGATCAGCGTGCGCACCTTCTGCGCCTGGTTGTAGTAGGCGTCGTAGTAGCCAGCGGAGAGCGCGTAGGTGCCGATCATGATGCGCCGCTTGACCTCCGGGCCGAATCCGGCGGCGCGGGTCAGCGCCATCACCTCCTCGGCGCTGTGGGTGCCGTCGTCGCCGACCCGCAGCCCGTAGCGCATGGCGTCGAAGCGGGCGAGGTTGCTGGAGACCTCCGACGGCAGGATCAGGTAGTAGGCCGCTAGCGCGTGATCGAAGTTCGGACAGTCGACTTCAATCACCTCGGCGCCCAGCGCGGTCAGCTGCTCGACGGCATCGTGGAACGACTCCAGCACACCGGGCTGATAACCCTCGCCTCGCAGCTGCCGCACCACGCCGACCCGCACCCCGTAGAGGTCGCCGGACGCGCCGGCCTTCGCGGCGGCCACGACATCGGGCACCGGCGCGTCGATGGACGTCGAGTCTTTGGCGTCGTGGCCGGCGATCACCTGATGCAGCAGCGCGGTATCCAGCACGGTGCGTGCGCACGGACCGCCCTGATCCAGCGACGACGCGCAGGCCACCAGCCCGTATCGCGACACGGTGCCGTAGGTGGGTTTGACGCCGACGGTCGCGGTCAAGGCGGCCGGTTGGCGGATCGAGCCGCCGGTGTCGGTGCCGATGGCCAGCGGCGCCTGGAACGCGGCCAGCGCGGCGGCGCTGCCACCGCCCGAACCACCGGCCACCCGCTCGACGTCCCACGGGTTGCGGGTCGGGCCGTAGGCCGAGTTTTCGGTCGACGAGCCCATCGCGAACTCGTCCATGTTGGTCTTGCCGAGGATGGGAATGCCCGCCGCGCGCAGTCTTGCGGTGACGGTGGCGTCGTACGGGGAGCGCCAGCCCTCCAGGATTTTCGACCCGCAGGTGGTGGGCATGTCGACGGTGGTGAACACATCCTTGAGCGCCAGCGGTACCCCGGCCAACGGGGACGGCAGCTGCGCGCCGGCCGCGACCGCCTTGTCGACCGCGTCGGCGGCTTGCAGCGCGGTGTCGGCTGCGACGTGCAGGAACGCGTGATACCGGTCGTCGGTGGTCTCGATCTGGTCCAGGCAGGCCTTGGTGATTTCCACCGACGACAATTCGTTGGCCGTGATTTTGGCCGCCAACGTCGCCGCGTCCAACCGGAGAATGTCGCTCACTGGCTTTCTCCGAGGATCTGCGGGACGGCGAAGCGGCCGTCGACGGCTTCGGGGGCCTGGTCGAGTGCCTCCTGCTGAGTCAGGCACGGCGCGGGCTCGTCGGGCCGGGTGACGTTGACGTCCTTGAGCGGGTTGTCGGTCGGTTCGACGCCGGTGACGTCGACGGCCTGGATGGCGCTGACATGGGTCAGGATGGCGTCGAGTTGACCGGCGAAGCTATCAAGTTCGGCATCGGTCAACGCCAGCCGGGCCAGCCGGGCCAGGTGGGCCACCTCGTCACGGGAGATCTGGGACACGAGGATTCAGCCTAATGGGCGGTGAGGGTCAGGCTGCCGTCACGCTCGGCGGGCAGGGCGCCGACGGCTGTGCGACAGTGTGCGCGTGCCTTCCTATCTGCTGCGGGTCCGGCTGGCCGATCGACCGGGCAGCCTTGGCTCGCTGGCGGTCGCGCTGGGCTCGGCGGGCGCCGACATCCTGTCGCTCGACGTGGTCGAGCGTGGCTCCGGCTATGCGATCGACGACTTGGTGGTCGAACTGCCGGCCGGGTCGATGCCGGACAGGCTGATCACGGCCGCCGAAGCGCTCAACGGAGTGTGGGTCGACAGCGTTCGCCCGCACACCGGGCTGCTGGAGGCACACCGCGAGTTGGAGCTCATCGACCACATCGCTGCTGCCGGCGCCACGGCGGCCAAGCTGCAGGTGCTGGCCGACGAGGCGCCGCGCGTGCTGCGGGTGGGCTGGTGTGCGGTGCTGCGCCGTTCGGGCGAACAGCTTCAGTTCGTCGTCGGCAGCCGCGGCGCGCCGGAGACTCAGCCCGACGAAGCGCCATGGCTACCGCTCGAACGTGCGACCGCCCTGGACGGCACGGCGGGCTGGGTGCCGCAGCTGTGGCGCGACATGGACACCACTTTGGTCGCGGCGCCGCTGGGCGAACCGCACACCGCGGTGATGCTGGGTCGCCCCGGCGGCCCGGTGTTCCGGCCGTCTGAGGTGGCGCGGCTGGGCTATCTGGCCGGCATCGTGGCGACGCTGCTGCGCTGACGGCGCGACTTAGCCTTTGGCCCGTTCGCGGGCAGCCTGCGCCGCAGGCGAATGCGCCAGATACTCCATCGCCATCTGGGTCGATGCCTCGGTGCTCGGGTGATGGCTGGGCCGCAGATAGCGGACTTGTGCGCTCACGATCAGCTGCCACGGTCCCGGCAGTCGGTACTGTCGGGCGGCGCGTAGCCAGTCTCGCCAGCGCGGTTTGGCGTCGACGGTTGGGTCACGCGCCATCAAGAACCGCGCGCCCGCGAGCCAGCGGATCAGGAAAATCGGCGCGGTGGACAGCATCGTCGACGCCCGTAGCAGATAGTTGCCGCACAGGTTCTGGTAGACGTCGAAAACCAGCGACCGGTGCTCGATCTCCTCAGCACCGTGCCAGCGCAGCAAGTCGAGCATGGCCGGGTTGGCTCCGGCGTAGTCGAGGCCACGGTTCTGGATGACCCACTGCCCCAACACGGCGGTGAAGTGCTCAAGCGCAGCGACGACCGCAAGCCGCCGATACAGCCACCACCGCTGCAGTGGCTTCGGCCAATTCGGACGCTGATCACCGAGTCTGGACAACCATTTTTGGAGGTTTGCGGTGTACGCAGTGGTATCGATGCCCTGCTCCGCCAAGTGGTCGAGCACCAACTGGTGCGCAAAGGCATGCCAGGATTCCTGCTGGATGAAGGGTTTGATCGCCGCCCGCAATTCCGGATCGTCCACCATCGGTTCGGCCTCGTTGACGACCTGGATGAACCACCGCTCGCCGGCCGGCAGCAGCAGATGCAACACGTTCATCATGTGCGTGGCGAACGGGTCGCCGGGCACCCAGTGCAGCGGGGTATTCGACCAGTCGAAGCGAACTTTCCGGCGATAGGCCGGATATCCGTCGTGATGCACCTCAACGTCAGTCATCGGCAATCCCCATCCCAAATGGCCCCGACCCGTTCAGGTTAGTCCGGCCCTTCCGCCAACAACTTTCGAAATCCGTCCTCGTCGAGAATCGGCACACTCAGCTCGACGGCCTTGTCGTATTTGGATCCGGGTGAATCACCGGCAACCACGTAGGCGGTCTTTTTCGACACCGAGCCGGCCGCCTTGCCGCCGCGGGCCACGATGGCCTCCTTGGCGTCGTCGCGCGAAAAGCCGGTCAACGAGCCGGTGACCACAATGGACAGCCCCTCCAGAGTGCGCGGCACGCTGGCGTCGCGCTCGTCGGCCATTCGCACCCCGGCAGAGCGCCACTTGTCCACGATCGCGCAGTGCCAGTCGACGGTGAACCACTCGGTGACGGCGGCGGCAATCGTCGGGCCAACCCCCTCCACGGCTGCCAGTTGCTCGGTCGACGCCGACGTGATCGCATCCAGACTGCCGAACTCGGTGGCCAACGCACGTGCGGCGGTCGGGCCGACATGCCTGATCGACAACGCGACCAGCACCCGCCACAACGGCTGCTTCTTTGCCTTGTCCAGGTTGGTCAGCAGCCGGTTGCCGTTGGCCGACAGCGCACCGCTTTTGGTGGTGAACAATTCGGTGCGCAGCAGGTCGTCTTCGGTGAGGGTGAACAGGTCGCCCTCATCGGTGATGACGTGGGCCTTCAACAGCGCGATGGCCGCCTCGTAGCCCAGTCCCTCGATGTCGAGCGCGCCGCGGCCCGCGACGTGAAAAACCCGCTCCCGCAGCTGCGCCGGACAGGACCGCGAGTTGGGGCAGCGGATGTCGGCGTCGCCCTCCTTGGCCGGAGCCAACCTCGTCCCGCATTCGGGACATGTTGTGGGCATGACGAATTCGCGTTCTGAGCCATCCCGCAGGTCGACGACGGGACCGAGCACTTCGGGAATCACGTCACCGGCCTTGCGGATTACCACGGTGTCACCGATGAGCACGCCCTTGCGCCCGACCTCCGACGCGTTGTGCAAAGTGGCCAGCCCAACCGTCGACCCGGCTACCTTCACCGGTGTCATGTAGGCGAAGGGAGTGACCCGCCCGGTGCGGCCGACGTTGACCCGGATGTCCAGCAGTTTCGTCTGCACTTCTTGTGGCGGGTACTTGTAGGCGATCGCCCAACGCGGCGCGCGTGACGTCGAACCCAGCCGGCGCTGCAGCGACACCTCGTCGACTTTGACGACGACACCGTCGATTTCGTGCTCGACGTCGTGGCGGTGCTCACCCCAGTAGGTGATGCGCTCGTGTGCGCCGGCCAGCCCGTCTACACGGGTGGTGTGCTCGGAGACCGGCAAACCCCAGGCCCGCAGCGCCAGATAGGCATCGTGCAGCGTGGCCGGTCGAAATCCTTCGGTGCGGCCCAGTCCGTGGCAGATCATCCGCAGCTTGCGGCGAGCGGTCACCGCGGGATCCTTCTGGCGCAGCGAGCCCGCGGCGCTGTTGCGCGGGTTGGCAAACGGGGTCTTGCCGTCCTCGACCAACGCGGCGTTGAGCGCCTCGAAGTCGGCCAGCCGGAAAAACACCTCACCACGCACCTCGAGGACATCGGGTATCGGATAATCGTCGCTGGCGGTCAGTCGGTGCGGCACGTCGTCGATGGTGCGGGCGTTGAGCGTGACGTCTTCGCCGGTGCGGCCGTCACCGCGGGTCGCCGCGCGAGCCAGGCGCCCCTTTCGGTACACCAATGACAGCGCGACACCGTCGATCTTGAGCTCGCACAGGTAATGCGCATCGTTACCGATCTCGGCTCGCACCCGGGCCGCCCAGGCGTCGAACTCCTCGGTGCTGAACACGTTGTCCAGCGACAGCATCCGTTCCAGATGCTCGGCTTCGGTGAAGTCGGTGGCAAACCCGGCGCCGCCGACGAGTTGGGTGGGCGAATCCGGGGTCCGCAACTCGGGGTAGCGCTCCTCGAGCGCGGCCAACTCCCGCAGCAGCGTGTCGAACTCGGCGTCGGTGATGATCGGCGCGTCGCGGACGTAGTAGCGGAACTGGTGTTCACGCACCTCGTCGGCCAGTTCCCGCCATTGCCGCCGAATGTCGGGCGGGACCGGGTCAGCTTCTGGTGAGCTCACCCCCGCAGGCTATCGGAGGGCGCTGACATGGCTACCACCTCAGATCGCGTCGGGATCATCGGCGAACGCCTCGGCAACATTGCGGGCCAGCTCGACGGCCGCGCGGGCCCACTCGGGGGTCGCGCCGGCCAGGCCGCAGGCCGGGCTGATGCCGATCCGCTCGCGCACGGCCGACCGAGCGAAGCCGAGCCGGTCGATCACCGCGACGGCGGCGGCCGCGACCTCTTCTACCGAGGGCCGCCGCGCCGGCGGCACCGAGGCGACCGCCCCCAGCATGACCGTACGACCCGAGTCGACGAACTCGGCGACCCCGTCCAAATCGGCGGCCTGCAATGTTGCGGCATCCGCCGATACCGCGTGAATACTGCTACGCAGCAACACCTTCCATGGCAGTTCGGCCGCGCAGCTGTGCACCATCACGTCGGCTCCGGCGGCGGCGGCGCAGCTGTCGAGCAGCGTGGTGGCCAGCGCCTCGTCGATCGGGTGCACCGGGCTCAGCGCGGTCACGCCCGCCAGCCGCCCGGCCAGCGCCGCCGGCAGCGACGGCTCGTCGAACTGCACCACGACCGGAGTGTCCAGCCGGCGCGACACCGTGGCGCGGTGTGCGGCGACACCTTCGGCCAGCGACGCGGCGAGATCGCGCACCGCGCCGGCGTCGGTGATCGCCCGGTGTCCGTTGGCCAGTTCCAATTCGGCGGCCAGCGTGACCGGCCCGGGCGCCTGCACCTTGACCGCACGCCCACTGCCCCGCAGGCCCGCGGTTTCCCAGGCCTCTTCGAGCGCGTCGATGTCCTCGTCGAGCAGGCTGGCCGCCCGGCGGGTGACCGCGCCGGGTCGCGCTGCAATGCGGTAGCCGCGCGGCACCGTGTCGATGGCCACGTCGATCAACAGCCCGCCGGCTCGCCCGATGGTGTCGGCGCCCACTCCCCTGGCGGGCAATTCGACGAGATGGGCCAGCGCGCCGGCCAACTCGCCGACCACGACCTCGGCGGCCTGCCGGGCAGAAGTCCCCGGCCATGACCCGGTTCCGCTGCCGGTTGCGAAAACGCTCACCGGCCAACCGTACTGGCACCTCGCGACTACCCTTGAGACAATGTGGCGCCCACTGCTGATATGTGGTGCGGCGTTGCTGGCCGCAGCATGTACCCGAGTGGTGGGCGGCACGGCGCTACCGGCGTTCGGCGCGGGACCCGTTTTAGGTGTCGACGTCGACCGGGTCCTACTCGATCAGTTTCGGATGCGCGCGATCACCGGCGCCGACGAGCGCCTGACGATCATCCCGTCGATGGATGGCAAGTCGCCGATCGACATCGACACGCTCGCCGACACAGCGCCGCCGGAGTGCCGGTTTGTCTACGCCGAGACCGTTACCTTCGGGCCCGACGTCGAGGAGTTCCACAAGACCACCTTCCAGTACCCGCCCCGGGGCGGGCTGATCTCCGAAGGCGCCGCCGCCTACCGTGACGCCGACACCGCTCAGCACGCCTTCGACGCCCTGGTCGAAACCGTCGATCACTGCGGGTCCAGTTCGGTCGGGAAGGCATTCGTCGGTCATTGGCGCGCCGACACCCAGTCGCTGCAGACCCGTCCGGGCGACTGCGGCCGCGACTACCGGGTCAAGTCGGTGGTGTTGATGGAGGTCACCTTCTGCGGCTTCCCGGAGTCGGTATCCGACATGGTGATGACCAACATCGCCGCGAACGTCTCTTAGCAGCGAACGTGAAATGGTTGCGAAAATCGGGTCAGAATTTCGCAACAGCTTCACGCTCGGCGAAGGGTTGCGGCAGCGATGGTGGCGCTGCCGATCACCTCATCGCCGTCGGGATCGGGACGGTAGAGCACCAATGCCTGACCGGGCGCCACCCCCCGCAGCGGAGCCCGCAAATCCACCTCGAGCCGGTCACCGTCCAATGCCGCGACGGCGTCGACGGTTTCGCCGTGCGCGCGTACCTGGACCGCGCATTCGACGGGCCCGGACGGTGCGGTGCCGGCGGTGAACACCGGCTGGTGCCCGGTCAGCTTCCACACGTCGAGGTCGGCGGCCGCACCGACCCGCACTGTGCCGCTGTCAGCGTCGATGGCGGTGACGTAGCGCGGGCGGCCATCGGCGCCAGGGCCGGCGATGCCCAGGCCCTTGCGCTGTCCGATGGTGAAGCCGTGCACCCCGTCATGCTCGGCCAGCACGGTGCCCTGGCCGTCGACCACGGTGCCCCGCCGCACCCCGATGCGGGCACCCAGGAAGGCCTGGGTGTCGCCGGACGGGATGAAGCAGATGTCGTGGCTGTCCGGTTTCTCGGCCACGGCAAGGCCGCGACGGTTGGCCTCCGCGCGGATCTGCGGCTTGGCGGTGTCGCCGATCGGGAACGCGGCGTGGCGCAGCTGCCCGGCGGTGAGCACCGCCAGCACGTAGGACTGGTCCTTGTCGCGGTCGACCGCGCGGCGCAGCCGCCCGTCGGCCAGCCGGGCGTAGTGCCCGGTGGCCACCGTGTCGAAGCCCAGCGCGAGCGCACGAGCGGCCAGCGCCGAGAACTTGATCCGCTCGTTGCACCGCACACACGGGTTCGGCGTTTCTCCCCGCGCGTAGGACGACACGAAGTCGTCGATCACGTCTTCTTTGAACTTGTCCGCGAAATCCCAAATGTAGAACGGGATTCCCAGCACGTCGGCGACACGGCGGGCGTCGCCGGCATCCTCCTTGGAGCAGCAGCCCCGCGAGCCGGTACGCAGCGTCCCGGGCGCTTGCGACAGCGCCAGATGCACACCGACCACATCGTGGCCGGCATCGACCATGCGCGCGGCGGCCACCGAAGAGTCCACGCCGCCGCTCATCGCGGCCAGGACCTTCATCGCGGTACCCCCGCTGCGGCCAGCGCAGCCTGCCGCGCGCGCGATACCGCACCCGGCAGCACCCGCAGTGCGGCATCGACGTCGGCGTCAGTGCTGGTGTGCCCCAACGACAGTCGCAAAGACCCGCGGGCACTGGCCGGGTCGGCGCCCATTGCCAGCAGCACATGCGACGGCTGCGGCACCCCGGCTGTGCAGGCAGAGCCGGTCGAGCACTCGATCCCGTTGGCGTCCAACAACATCAGCAACGCATCGCCTTCGCAGCCATCGAAGGTGAAGTGGGCGTTGCCCGGCAGCCGCGGCTCGCGGGCGCCGTTGAGGCGGACTTCGTCGACTTCGGCAAGCACACCGTCGATCAGCCGGTCACGTAAGGCGCGCAGCCGCGCACTATTTGCCTCCAGCCCGTCGACCGCGATCTGCACGGCGGCGGCCATTGCGACGGCGCCGGCGACATCTGGTGTGCCGGAGCGGATGTCGCGCTCCTGGCCGCCGCCGTGCGACAGCGAGACACAGGAGACGTCTCGGCGAAGTAATAATGCACCGACGCCGGGTGGGCCACCGAACTTGTGCGCCGCCACGCTGATCGCGGACAGTTGGCTGGTTGCGAAGTCGACCGGCAGCTGACCGACCGCCTGGACCGCGTCGCTGTGCATAGGAACATCGAATTCAGCGGCGATCGCGGCGAGCTCGGCGATCGGCATGATGGTGCCGACTTCGTTGTTGGCCCACATCACCGACACCAGCGCAACGTCGTCGTGGGCTTCCAACGCGTCGCGCAGTGCTGCCGGTGACACCGACCCGTCGGCGGCGGTGGGCAACCAGGTGATCTCGGCGCCTTCATGCTCGGCCAGCCAGCCCACCGCGTCCAGCACGGCGTGGTGCTCGACGGCGGTGGTGACGATGCGGCGATGGCGCGGCTGGGTGTCGCGGCGTGCCCAGTAGATGCCCTTGACGGCCAAGTTGTCGCTCTCGGTGCCGCCCGCGGTGAAAATCACCTCGGACGGGCGCGCACCCAGCTTGGCCGCGACCAGCTCGCGGGACTCCTCCATCCGCCGTCGCGCCGCCCGGCCCGTGGTGTGCAGCGAAGAGGCGTTGCCGACGGTACCCAGCACAGCCGTCATCGCCTCGATGGCAGCGGGATGCATCGGGGTGGTGGCGGCGTGATCCAGGTAGACCATGACCCGCCCAGAATACCGACGCTATTCGGCGGCACGGTCCGCCAGGACGTAGCCGGCGAGGCTGCCCAGCAACCCGGCGCAGTGCTCGACGAGTTGGTCCGCGGTGTAGTCGAGTTCGCCGTCGGCCCAGCGGCGCAACACTTCGAACACCCCACCGACACCCAGGATGGCGGCCAACTCGCCGATCTTGACCGCGGAATCGGAGATGTTCAGGTGCAGCCGGGCCTGATGCCAGACCAAATCGGCGAAGCTGGCCATCAGCTCGCTGCGGAGTTGGCGCAGGGTGGGCTCGGTGCCGGATTCCACGAACAGAATCCGGCCCAGCCGCTGATCATTGCGCATCATGGTCAGCAGCGCGCGAATCGGGGCTTGCGCCAATGCATCGGGCGTGGCGCTCCCCTCGGGGATGGCCGCCACGATGGCCTCTTGCATGGTGGTGCGCAGTTGCTCGGCGACCGCGCGCAGCAGTGCGTCGCGGTCAGCGAAGTGCTGGTAGAAGTAGCGCGAGGTGACCCCGGAGGTGGCGCAGACCGCGGTCACGGTGGTGTCGGCGGCGCCTCGGGTGCCCATCAGCTCGATCGCCGTGTCGATCAGGCGCGCCCGGCGCCCGGCTTCACGCTGTTCGGCGGTCAAGCCGCCATAGATCCGCGCCGGGCTCACGAGGCTAAGTCTGTCATTTTTATCTGACTAGGCGTAAAGTCAGATGTGAGCTTCGTAACGACAGGAGACCGGAGATGTCCAGCACACCTGCCAAGCGCCCGGCACTGAAAGCCCGTCGGGTCCAGTTCACGCTTCCCACCGGCACCCGGAAACATTTCGCCGGCGACGACCTGGTGATGAGCCACTTCGTCGCAGTGCTGTCTGCGGTGTTTCCCGAGGGTGAGGACTTTTTCATCCGGTCGGTGCGCAACTACCGCGACCAGGTCACCGACCCGGAACTGCAGCAGGCGGTCAAAGGGTTCATCGCCCAAGAGGCCACCCACCGCCAGCAACACCGGATGCTCAACGAGCGTCTCCAGGAAATGGGTTATCCCACCACGCGGCTGGACCGCCACGTCACGTGGTTGCTGGCCAAGCTGGAAAAGGTGTTCTCCACGGAGATGGCCCTGGCTGGTACCGCCGCCCTGGAGCACTACACGGCGACGCTGGCGGAGCTTCTGCTCACCGACGACGAGATGCTGGACCTGCTCGACCGATCGGATGTGCGCCAAATACTGCTGTGGCACGCCTTCGAAGAGTGCGAGCACAAAGCGGTGGCCTTCGATGTCTTCCAGGCGGTCGGCGGAACCGAGCGGACCCGGGTGCGGGCCATGCGGATAGGCACCGCGATCTTCCTGGCCGAGATGGTCATCCAGACGGTCCGGTCGATGGCGCGGGATCGCGCGTCCTACAACCCGCGGCGGCTGCTGCGCAGCCTCAACGATTTCCGCAAATCGCCGTTACTGAGCGCCGAGACCCGTCGTCGCATCGCCGCCTACACCCGCCCTGGGTTCCACCCCGATGACTGGGACAGCACCGAACTGCTCGCCCAGTGGTCCAAGGAACTCTTCGACGCGGACGGGGCCCAGCTCATTCAGGCGCAGTAGGCCTGCCGCGGCAGGCATTGCCGTGTCGTGAAAATTAGTTCACTATTCAGCCGTGGCTAACGTCGACGGCGCGGCTTTCGATCCCGCTGCGCTGCGCGCCAAATACGCCCACGAGCGCGAACGACGGTTGCGGCCGGACGGAATCGATCAATATGTCGAAATCAGCGGCGCCTTCGCCCGCTTCGGCGACGATCCGTGGGCCGATCCCGGCTTCACCCGCGACCCGCTGGCCGACGCGGTTGACGTGGCGGTCGTCGGCGCGGGTTTCGGTGGGCTACTCATCGGAGCGCGCTTGAAACAACTCGGCGTCGACGATGTGCGACTGATCGACAAAGCCGCCGACGTCGGCGGTACCTGGTATTGGAATCGCTATCCCGGTATTGCCTGTGACGTCGAATCCTACGTCTACCTGCCGTTGCTGGAGGAGCTCGGTTATCTCCCGACCGAGAAGTATGCCAAGGGGGCGGAGATCTTCGCCCACTGCCGACGCATCGCCGAGCACTATGACCTGTACCGAAACGCGTGTCTGCACACCGAGGTACGTGAAATTCGTTGGAACCTAGCCGAATCGCGATGGATCATCAGCACCGATCGTGGTGATCGTATCCGCGCCAGGTTCGTGGCGATGGCCAACGGGTACCTGCAGAAGCCGAAACTCCCTGGTATCCCGGGCATTACGAGTTTCAACGGCCATGCTTTCCACACCAGCCGCTGGGATTACGGTTACACCGGCTCAGAGCTCACCGAGCTGTCCGACAAGCGGGTGGGCATCATCGGGACCGGCGCGACAGCTATTCAGTGTGTTCCCCGCCTCGCCGAAGCGGCCCGGCGCCTCGTCGTCTTCCAGCGGACCCCGTCAACTGTCGACGTACGGGCCAATCGGCCCACCGACCCGCAATGGGCAGCGACGTTACAGCAGGGCTGGCAACGCCGGCGCATGGAGAACTTCCAAATCCTCACGGCGGGCGGCCAAGCCGACGAGGATCTGGTCGACGACGCCTGGACCAGCCTCACCAAGAAGATGCCGATCGTGAACGCCGATGGCCCGAACGCAGCGGAGCTGGCCGATTTCGCGAAGATGGAAGAGATTCGGGCGCGGGTGGATTCGCTGGTCACCGATCCCGCCACCGCCGAAGCGCTCAAACCCTGGTACGGGTATTACTGCAAGCGGCCCTGTTTCCACGACGAATACCTGCAGGCATTCAACCGCGCCAACGTGACCCTGGTCGATACTCGCGGCCGCGGGGTCGAGCAGATCAGCGAAAGCGGCGTCGTCGTCGACGGTGTCGAATACGGCCTGGACTGCCTGATTTTCGCCACCGGGTTCGAAGTCGGCACCGATTACCGGCAACGGACCGGCTTCGAAGTTGTCGGTCGCGACGGCGCCACCCTCACCGACAAATGGGCCGACGGGATATGCACTTTTCACGGCTTGCAGATCAACGGCTTTCCGAACTGCTTCATCGAAAGCATCGCGCAGTCCGGCTTCACGGTGAACTTCCCCTACCTCATCGACACCCAGTCCCAACACATCGCCTGGGTGATCGCCTGGGCACTACAGCGCGGCGTGGCGGAGCTGGAAGCCACTGCCGGCGCCGAAGCAGCCTGGGTCGACGCTGTCGTGCAACGCTCCAGCGTCATCGCCGGACGGCGTGAGGCGTGCACGCCGGGCTATTACAACCGCGAGGGCCAAGCGACCAAGAGACTGAATCAGGACAGCTTCTTTTTCGGCAGCCCAACCGAATACGCCGACATCCTTGCCGCATGGCGGTCCGCAGGCACCTTCGACGGGCTTGACATCCGGGCCGCTGGCGACCGCCCGCTGACGACGACGGCCCCCGGCGACGGCGGTGTTTAGGCGGCGGCACCGCCGCCGTCGGCGTGCAGTGTTGAACCGGTGATGAAGCTCGAGCGGGGCGATGCCAAAAACAGCACGGCCTGGGCGATTTCGGCTGGCTTGGCGGTCCGGCCGAGCGGTAACGCCCGGCCCAACTCGTCGTTGGTGTCGCCCCACTCGGCGGCGACCCCGTCAGTGGCGGTGGGCCCAGGCGCGACGCTGTTGACCCGTACCCCGCGTGGCCCGAATTCGGCCGCCCAGGTGCGGGTCAGCGATTCCAGCGCGGCTTTGGACGCGCTGTAACTCGAGGCGCCGGGGATGCCCTTGAACGCGGCCATCGTGGTGACGTTGACGATGCTGCCGTGACCGCGACGCAACATGCCCGGCACCAACGCCGCAACCAGGAAGTAGGCGCCGCGCACGTTGGTGTCGAAGGTCGACTCGAATGATGCGACGTCCTGTTCCACGGTCAACGCGCCGGGGAAGCTGGCCGCGTTGTTCACCACGATGTCGACGTCACCGCATTGCCGGACAAGGGCTTTCACCGACTCCAGGTCCGACAGGTCGGCGGCCACGAAACGCGCCCCGGCGCCCAACTCGGCGACGGCCGCGGCACCGCGGTCACGGGAGCGACCCGTGATGATCACCGCGGCGCCCTCGGCCGCCAGCAGCCGCGCGGACTCGATGCCGATGCCCGCCGTGCCCCCGGTCACCAGCGCGGTCTGGCCGTGCAGTTCGCTCACTGCGCTGCCAGCCAGTCGGCCAACCGGGTGCTGGCCAACACGGCGCCCTCTCCGGTGACCAGGCCGGTGTCCCCAACCTGGGTGCCGAAGTAGACCGCCGACGGGTCGACGACGATCGGCAGGTCCTCGCCGCGGTGGGCCAGCGCCAGCTTGGCCAGCTCGGCAAAACTCATTTTCTCCGGTCCCCCGATGTTGACGATGCCGTCGACCGGCGCTGCCTGGGCGACCCGGGCCACCTCGGCGGCCACGTCGGCGCCGGCGATCGGCTGGATCTGCCCGTCGGGGGCCCGCACCTCCCCGTCGACGGTCAGCGACGCGGTGATCGCGTCGGCAAACTCGTGAAACTGGGTCGCGCGCACGATCGTGTAGGGCAGCCCCGATTCGGTGATGATGCGTTCCTGGGCCACCTTGGCGCGCATGTAGCCGCTGGCGGGCAGGCCGTCGCACCCCACGATGGACAGCACGACGTAGTGGCTGACGTCGGCGGTCTTGGCCGCGGCCACCTGGTTGGTCGCCGACTTGGTGAAGAACTCCATCACCGGGTCGTCGTCAAAGTTTGGCGAGTTGACCACGTCGATGAGCACGTCCGCGCCCGACAGCGCCTCCACCAGGCCGTTGCCGGTGAGCACGTCGGCGCCGGTATTGCGGGAAGCGGCCACGGTCTCGTGGCCGGCGGCGCCCAGCAGCGCGACGACCTTGGAGCCGATCTGCCCGCTGGCGCCCATCACTGTGATCTTCATTGGTTCCCTTCCCAGTTCGTGAATCCCGGTGGTGATGGGACAACACTGGCACCGCGGTGGCTGCGGGGGAACCCTGGAAAGTCCGTGGTCTGGCGGATGGTCTAACGCCAGGATCCGTCGCGCAGTTCGCGGCGGGACCGGATTCCCAGCTTGGCGAACACTTTGCGCAAGTGCCATTCGACGGTGTGTGCGCTGATGAACAACTGCGCGCCGATTTCGGGGTTGGTCAGACCCGCGCCGGCCAGTCCGGCGATCTGCTGTTCCTGGGGAGTCAGCACGTCGCCGGAGGCGCTTGGTCGTTTGCTGGTGCTGTCCCCAGCTGCCTGTAGTTCGCGCCGGCTGCGGTCGGCGAACGCGTGGGCTCCCATCCGGCTGAACATCTCGTGGGCGGTCCGCAGTTGGACGCGCGCATCGGTGCGGCGCTTTTCTCGGCGCAACCATTCCCCGTACACCAGGTGGGCGCGGGCCAGCTGCACCACGATGCGGGTGCGGCCCAGCCGCTCGATCGCCTCGACGTAGAGGTTCTCGGCCGTGCGGCCGTCGCTGAGCAGCGCCCGCGACCGGGCCCGCGCCCCCAGTGCCAAATCGGTACCGGCGGCCACGGTGCGTTCCTCGAGCTGTGTCAGCGCATCGAGAGCGATCGGGCGTTCGTCGGCGCGCACGGCGGCCTCCACCAGCTCGAAGAGATTCCATCCGTACAGACCCAGATCTTCGTATTCACAGGCCCGGCACAGCGCGGCGCAGGCCACCGGGTAGTGGCCCAGGCCGATACGCAACACCGCGGTGGCATATCCGATTAAGGCGTTGACCCGGCCCTCACCGCGGGCGGCCGCGTCCCGCGTGGCGGCCTCGATCAGCTCGGTGGTCTCCGCTTCGTCACCGACCCAGGCCGCCAAGGCCAACTCGTGGTAACGCACCGGCGTATGCCCGGCAGCGGCGGACAGCGTCCGGGCGTCGGCGATAAGCGCCCGCGCTGACGCGAATTCACCGGCCTGCACGTGCACCCCGGCGCGCGTCGTCAAGGCCGCCGGCAGCATCGCCAGCGCGCCGCCGTCGGTGGCGACCCGCACCGCGTCGGTGGCGATCCGGTACCAGGACTCGTCGTCCCACAGGTCGTGCACGACAGCTTCGTGGGCAATCGGAAACGCTTGCCACGACCAGGTTTCGCGGGTCATCGCCGCAACCGCCGCGCGCATCGGCGCCACACCGGCCGCGCAGCCTTTACTGATCCGGGTGGTCAAGCCGCGCAGCAGCAGATCGGCCGGGCGGGTGGAGTCGGTGTCCGGCCGAGCGAGCAGGGCCGCCACCGTGTCCGCACGCGCCGCGGCGCCGAACTGCCGACCGGCATACATGGCCGCGCTGACCGCTTCCAACAGGGCCTCCTGCGCCATAGCGGCGTCGAGCGGCTCTAAAGTCTTTGCGGCGTCGAAGAATTGATGCACCGAACCGATCAGCGCGGGCGCATCAGCGCTGCCGCGGCTGCGGGTGAATGCCAGCTGCGCGCGCATCCGCGCCAACCTGGCCCGCTGCAGCTCGTCCAACGGCGCCAGCTCCGCGATGGCCAGCAACTCACCGGCGGCGTCGAGTTCAGCCGCCGCCCGCTTGGTCTCGGCGGCGACGAGCGCGCGGGCTCCGCGCACGGCGGCGTCGGGAGTCAGTTCGGTAGCCCGGATCAAAAACGCTGCCGCCGCGGCGGTTCCACCACGCAGCGCAGCCCTGCCCGCGGATCGTTCCAGTTCCGCAGCGACGGATTCGTCGGGAGCGGCCGCCGCGTAGGCGCGATGCCAGGCGCGACGGTCGGGGTCGTGCGCCGTGTCGGTTGCCTCGGCCAGGGCGCGGTGGGCGTCGCGGCGATCGGCGCCCGTTGCCGCGCGGTAGGTCGCCGACCGCACCAGCGGGTGGCGAAACCGCACCCGCGCACCGATTTCGAGCAGTCCGGCCTCCTCGGCGGGGGCCAACGCACCAGGCGCAATCCCCAGCGACTCGGCCGCGCGCAGCAGCAGCGTCGCATCACCCACCGGCTCCGCGGCGGCCACCAGCAGCACCCGTTGGGTGTCGTCGGGCAACGACCGGATCTGGGCCAGGAAGTGCCGCTCGATCTGCCCGGCGACGGGCTGCACGTCCGGGCGGTAGTAGCCGCCGGCCAACTCGGCCGCCGACAACCCGCGGGGCAGCTCCACCAGCGCCAGCGGATTGCCGTGGGTTTCGGCGACGATCCGGTCGGCGACCTGCGGGTCGATCGGGCCGGGCAGCGCCGATTCCAGCAGCGCGTGGGCGTCCGCGTCGGCCAGGCCGCGCAGCATCAGCCTCGGCAGCCCGATCAGTCCGTCGACGGGTTCGCGCAGCGCGCACACCAGCGCGATCGGCTCGGCCAGCAGCCGGCGTGCGACGAATCCCAGCGTCTGGGCGGAAACCCGGTCCAGCCAGTGGGCGTCGTCGACAATGCAGCACACCGGCTGCTCCCCCGCGGCCGCGGCGAGCAATCCCATTACCGCAAGCCCGACCAGAAACCGGTCCGGGGCGGGCCCGGCGCTCAACCCGAACGCGATGCACAGCGCCTCGCGCTGCGGTTCGGGCAGTATTCCGAGGCGGTCCATCAGCGGGGCGCACAGCTGCTGCAGCCCGGCGTAGGCCAGTTCCATATCGGACTCCACCCCGGCCGCGCGGATCACCTCGAAATCGGCGGCAGCGTCGCTGAGATATCCCAGCAGCGCCGTCTTGCCGATGCCGGCTTCGCCGCGCAGGACCAGTATCTGGCTGTGGCCGGCGCGGGCCGCCGTAAGGAGTTCGGCCAGCTGCGCGCACTCGGCGCCACGGCCGGTGAGCTCGTGCCGAGCAGACGTAAAAGCCCCCGACACACCGGGTGTGCGGGGGCTTTTACGTCTGGTCACGCAGCAAAAGCTATCCCTTGCGGGCCTTGACCGCCTCGGTCAGCTGCGGGGTGACCTTGAACAGGTCGCCGACCACGCCGTAGTCGGCGATCTCGAAGATCGGCGCCTCTTCGTCCTTGTTGACCGCGATGATCGTCTTGGAGGTCTGCATACCGGCGCGGTGCTGGATTGCGCCGGAGATGCCCAGCGCGATGTAGAGCTGCGGCGACACCGTCTTACCGGTCTGGCCCACCTGGAACTGGCCCGGGTAGTAGCCGGAGTCCACCGCGGCACGCGAGGCACCGACCGCAGCGCCCAGCGCGTCGGCCAATTCCTCGACCACGCTGAAGTTCTCGGCGCTGCCGACACCACGACCGCCGGAGACCACGAAGGTGGCCTCGGTCAGCTCCGGGCGATCGCCGGCGACCGCGGGTTGACGGGAGGTGATCTTGGCGGCGTTCTCGGACGGCTCGGGCACCTCGACGGTGACCTGCTCTCCCGCGCCGTCGGCCGGTTCGGCGTCGATTGCACCGGCCCGCACGGTGATCACCGGGGTGTCACCGGTGGCTTGAGCCTCGACGGTGAAGGCGCCACCGAAAATGGAGTGCACCGCCTTGCCGCCGGCCTGGACGTCAACGACGTCGACCAGCAGCCCCGAGCCGATCCGCGCGGCCAGCCGGCCGGCGATTTCCTTGCCGTCGGCGCTGGCGGCCAGCAGCACGCCCGCCGGCGCCGCCGATTCGGCCAATGCGGCCAGCACGTCGACCGCCGGGGTGATCAGGTAGTTGTCGACCGTCTCCGATTCGCCGACGTAGATCTTGGCGGCGCCAGCCGACTTCAGGCCGTCGACCAGCGGCTCGGCCGTTCCGGGCGCACCGAGCACGACGGCGGCCGGCTCACCCAGCGCACGGGCGGCGGTGATCAGTTCGGAGGTGACCTTCTTCAGCGCACCTTCAGCGTGCTCGACGAGCACGAGTACTTCAGCCATGAGTTATGTCCGTATCTTTCGGGTCTAGGGGTCTTAGATGATCTTCTGGCCGACGAGGTATTCGGCGACCTTGGTGCCGCCATCGCCCTCGTCGGTGACCTTCTCACCGGCCGTCTTGGGTGGCTTCGGGTTCGACGCCAGCACCTTCGACCCGGCGTTGGCCAGCCCGACCTCGTCACCCTCGACACCGATCTCGGCCAGCGTCAAGTTGGTGACTTCCTTCTTCTTGGCGGCCATGATGCCCTTGAAGGACGGGAAGCGTGGCTCGTTGATCTTCTCGTTGACGCTGACCACGGCCGGCAGCGAGGCCTCCACGGTGAACACGCCGTCGTCGGTCTCTCGCTCGCCGGTGATCTTGCCGCCCTCGACCGACAACTTGCGCAGGTGGGTGAGCTGCGGCAGGCCCAGGTACTCGGCGATGATGGCCGGCACCGCTCCGCCGACGCCGTCGGTGGATTCGTTGCCGGCGATCACCAGCTCGGTGCCCTCGATGGTGCCCAGCGCACGGGCCAGCGCCCAGCCGGTCTGGACGACGTCGGAGCCGTGCATCCCGTCGTCGAGCAGGTGGACGGCCTTGTCGGCGCCCATTGACAGCGCCTTGCGGATCGCCTCGGTGGCCCGCTCCGGGCCCGCGGTCAGCACGGTCACCGACCCCTCGGTGCCGTCGGCGGCCTCTTTCTCCCGGATGAGCAGCGCCTCTTCGACGGCGCGCTCGTTGATCTCGTCCAGCACGGCGTCGGCGGCCTCGCGATCCAGCGTGTAGTCGCCGTCGGTGAGCTTGCGCTCCGACCAGGTGTCTGGGACCTGCTTGATCAGGACCACGATGTTCGTCATAAGTGTGGTTCGTCCTCCTCGAAGGAGTCCCGCAGCCGTCGACTGCAGGACCTCGGTCACGTCTTACGCCACCACACACGCATGTTACTGAGCGGTAACTTTGTGCGGTTCGCTCTCACACCATAGCGGGTCGTGCTAGGCCCGATTGCCCGCCCGTCTGCGGTGACCCGTTCGCGATCGGCGCGACAGGGGCTAGCCTGCCTACTCAATGAGCGCATTAGTTCCCGACGTTCCGCATACCCCGGTCGACACGGCATTGCCGTTGACCGGTGAGCGCACCATTCCCGGCCTGGACGTGGAGAACTACTGGTTTCGCCGCCACGAAGTGGTCTACCAGCGGTTGGCTTCGCGCTGCGCCGGCCGCGAAGTGCTCGAGGCGGGCTGCGGCGAAGGCTACGGCGCCGACTTGATCGCCGCGGTGGCCCGCCGGGTGGTCGCGCTGGACTACGACGAGTCCACGGTCGCTCATGTGCGGTCGCGCTATCCACGGGTGCAGGTCATGCACGGCAACCTCGCTGCGCTGCCATTGCCGGACGGTTCGGTGGATGCCGTGGTCAACTTCCAGGTCATCGAGCATCTGTGGGATCAGACACAATTCGTCGCCGAATGCGCCCGGGTGTTGCGCCCGTCGGGGGTACTGATGGTGTCCACGCCGAACCGGATCACGTTCTCACCGGGCCGCGACACCCCGATCAACCCGTTTCATACCCGCGAGCTCAATGCCGACGAGCTCAGGCAGTTGCTGCTCGACACCGGCTTCGCGACAGTGACGTTGAGCGGGGTCTTCCACGGGCCGCGGCTGGCCGACATGGATGCCCGGCACGGCGGCTCGATCATCGATGCCCAGGTTGCCCGGGCGGTGGCCGATGCGCCCTGGCCGGCCGAGCTGTTGGCTGATGTGGCCGCTGTCAGTGCCGCCGACTTCGAGATCGTCGACACGGCCGACCGCGATATCGACACCAGCCTGGATCTCGTCGCGATCGCGGTGCGCCCGTGAACTATTCCGCCGACCGGGTTCCCGGCTTGTTCACCCTGGTGCTGCACACGCATCTGCCGTGGCTGGCCCACCACGGCCGCTGGCCGGTCGGCGAGGAGTGGCTCTACCAGTCATGGTCGGCGGCCTACCTACCGCTACTGCGGGTACTGCACACCCTGGCCGACGAAGACCGGTACCGGGTGGTCACGCTGGGGATGACACCGGTGGTGACCGCCCAACTCGACGACCCCTATTGCCTCGACGGCATGTACCACTGGCTGGCCAACTGGGGGCTCCGCGCCACCGAGGCCGCCAGCCTGCCGGAACCGTTGCGGGACTTCGGGATTCGCGAGCGCGCCGAAGCCGACCAGGCTCTCGAGGACTTCGCCACGGTGTGGCACCACGGCGGCAGTCCGCTGCTGCGCGGCCTCGTCGACGCCGGCACGGTGGAGTTGCTCGGCGGCCCACTGGCGCACCCGTTTCAGCCGTTGCTGGCGCCGCGGCTGCGGGAATTCGCGCTGCGTGAAGGGCTGGCCGACGCCCGGCAGCGGATTGCGCACACCCCGCGCGGCATCTGGGCTCCCGAATGTGCCTACGCCCCGGGCATGGAAAACGATTACGCCGCAGCCGGAGTCGGGCATTTTATGGTCGACGGCCCCTCGCTGCACGGCGACACCGCGTTGGGACGGCCGGTCGGCGACACCGATGTGGTGGCGTTCGGGCGTGACTTGCACGTCAGCTACCGGGTGTGGTCGCCGAAATCCGGCTACCCCGGTCATGCCGCCTACCGTGACTTCCACACCTACGACCATCGCACCGGCCTAAAGCCGGCCCGAGTCACCGGCCGCAATGTGCCCTCGGACGCCAAAGCACCCTACGATCCCGAGCGCGCCGACCGTGCGGTCGACGTCCACGTCGCCGACTTCGTCGACGTCGTCCGCGGCCGGCTGCTGGCCGAATCCGACCGGATCGGGCGGCCGGCCCACGTCATCGCCGCGTTCGACACCGAGTTGTTCGGCCATTGGTGGTACGAGGGACCGGTGTGGCTGGAGCGGGTCTTGCGGGCCCTGCCCGAGGCCGGGGTGCGGGTCGGCACTTTGAGCGACGCGATCGCCGACGGTTTCGTCGGCTCTGCCGTCGAATTGCCGCCCAGCTCTTGGGGTTCCGGCAAGGACTGGCAGGTGTGGTCCGGGGACAAAGTGGCCGATCTGGTGCAGCTCAACACCGAGGTGGTCGACACCGCGCTGAGTACGGTCGATAAGGCGCTGACCCAGAACGCGTCATTGGATGGGCCGATCCCCCGCGATCAGGTCGCCGACCAGATATTGCGCGAGACGCTGCTGACGGTCTCCAGCGACTGGCCGTTCATGGTCAGCAAGGATTCCGCGGCCGACTATGCCCGCTACCGCGCACATCTGCACGCCCACGCCACCCGGGAGATCGCCGATGCGCTGGCGTCGGGCCGCCGCGAGGTCGCCCAGCGGCTGGCCGACGGCTGGAATCGCGCCGACGGTTTGTTCGGCGCCCTCGACGCCCGGCGGCTGCCATGCTGATTCCCGTCTCCCGCGAGCGTGCGTGTCCCCGGTCCGAAAGCGGCGTGTCGGACCGGGGACACGCACGCTCGCGCCCAAGGTGGGCGCGCCAAAAGTGGGCAACCGCATGAGGATCTTGATGGTCTCGTGGGAGTACCCGCCGGTGGTGATCGGCGGCCTGGGTCGCCACGTCCACCACCTGTCGACAGCGTTGGCCGTGGCCGGCCACGAGGTCGTCGTCCTCTCCCGGCGGCCTACGGGAACCGACCCGAGCACGCACCCGTCGACAGAAGAGTTCAGCGAGGGCGTGCGGGTGGTTGCGGCCGCCCAGGACCCGCATGAGTTCAGCTTCGCCGACGACATGATGGCCTGGACCCTTGCCATGGGACACGCGATGACCCGCGCCGGGCTGTTGCTGGATTTCACCCCCGATGTTGTGCACGCACACGACTGGCTGGTGGCCCACCCTGCCATGGCGCTAGCCGAGTTCCACGACGTGCCAATGATTTCCACCATCCATGCGACCGAGGCCGGCCGGCATTCCGGCTGGGTGTCCGGTCCCGTCAGCCGCCAGGTGCACGCCCTCGAGTCATGGCTGGTGCGCGAATCCGACTCGCTGATCAGCTGTTCGGCGTCGATGAGCGACGAGATCACCGAACTGTTCGGTCCGGGGTTGAGCCAGATCACGGTGATCCGCAACGGAATCGACGCGGGGCGTTGGCCCTTCGCGGCCCGTCGGCCCCGCACCGGCCCACCGGAGCTGCTGTATGTGGGCCGGCTGGAATACGAGAAGGGCGTACACGACGCGATCGCCGCATTGCCGCGGATCAGGCGCGCCCACCCCGGAACGACGCTGACCGTTGCCGGTGAGGGCACCCAGCAGGACTGGCTCGTCGACCAGGCGCGAAAACACCGGGTGCTCAAGGCCACCAACTTCGTCGGACGCCTCGACCATGCCGACCTGCTGGCCGCGCTGCACCACGCCGACGCAGCCGTATTGCCCAGCCACTACGAGCCGTTCGGGCTAGCGGCGCTGGAGGCCGCCGCGGCCGGCACTCCGCTGGTGACGTCGAACATCGGCGGCTTGGGCGAGGCGGTGATCAACGGCCAGACCGGCATGTCCTGCCCACCGCGCGACGTGCTCCAGCTGGCCAAGACGGTCAGTGCCGTGCTCGACGACCCGGCCGCCGCGCAGCGCCGTGCGCACGCCGCCCGGCGGCGGCTGACTTCGGACTTCGACTGGCACACCGTGGCCGAGGAGACCGCGCAGGTGTACCTGGCGGCAAAGCGCCGCGAACGCCAGCCGCTGCCCCGGTTGCCGATCGTCGAACACGCGCTGCTGGACCGGTAGTCCGAAAGGGCCGGTACCGTCGAAACAATGGGCCTGGTGTACTCGAGCGTCATCGACGCTCCGCGCGAAGAAGTCTTTGCCTGGCACGGTCGGCCGGGCGCGTTTGCCCGATTGTCCCCGCCGTGGCAGCCGATGCGAATTGTCGCCGAGGCGACTTCACTCGAAGACGGCCGCGCCGTGCTGGCGCTCCCGGGTGGGTTGCGCTGGGTCGCACAGCACCAACCGCGCGTTTACGATCCGCCACGGTGTTTCGTCGACGAACTCAGCGCGGACGGGCTCGCGTCGCTTCCCGCCCGGGCCGCGGTGCGGTGGCGTCACACGCATGAATTCGACGAGGTCGACGCAAACCGGACCCGCGTGACCGATCGCGTCGCGACGCGGGTGCCGGAGCGCATGCTGCACGCGATGTTTGTCTACCGGCATCGCCAGCTGGCCGACGACTTGGCCGCCCACCGACGCGCCGCCGAGCACGGTCTGACTCCAAAGACCATTGCCGTCACCGGATCCTCCGGGCTGGTCGGCTCCGCACTGACCGCCTTCTTGACGACGGGCGGTCACCGGGTGATCCGGCTGGTCCGTCATGAACCTGCGAGCAGTGATGAGCGGCAGTGGAATCCGGATGATCCTGCACTTGATCTACTGGCCGGCATCGATGCGGTGATCCACCTGGCCGGCGCGTCGATAGCAGGCCGGTTCACCGACGCCCACCGACACGCGGTCCGCGACACCCGAATCGGCCCGACTCGACGCCTGGCCGAGCTGGCGGCAGAAACCCCGGACGGTCCGGCGGTGCTGCTTTCAGCGTCCGCGATCGGCTATTACGGTTATGACCGCGGTGATGACATCGTGACCGAGCAGAGCGATCGCGGCGACGGCTTCCTGGCCGACGTCGTCGCCGACTGGGAGCACGCGACCGCATCGGCCGAACAAGCCGGAATTCGGGTGGTACACGTGCGCACCGGCATTGTCCAATCACCGCGCGGCGGCACTCTCCACCTGCTTCGGCCGTTGTTCAGCGCCGGACTTGGTGGCCGGGTTGGCGACGGCAACCAATGGCTGCCCTGGATCGGCATTGACGACCTCGTGGACATTTATCACCGGGCACTGTGGGACGAGACCTTGGCGGGCGCGGTGAACGCGGTCGCCCCGGAACCCGTCCGCAACATCGACTACACCCGCACCCTGGCACGCGTGGTCCGGCGGCCGGCGCTGTTACCGGTGCCGGCACTGGGTCCCAAGGTGCTACTGGGCGCCCAGGGGGCCCGCGAACTCGCCTGCGCGAGCCAACGGGTGATCCCGTCCCGCCTCAACCAAGTGGGGCATCGGTTTCGCCACCCGAGTCTGGAACAGGCATTGCGGCACGTCCTGGGCCGTGCCGCACCCAAATGACCTGGCAACCTCCCGGCATGCGCAGCAGGGCATAGCGCGAAGAGCCGACTGATACTCGATAAACGCTATCCGCGGCCCGCCCTGGCCAGAGCCGTTTGCGGGCTCGCTTTTCGTAGTAAGGATGGAGTATGAAACAGCCAACGCCGCAGGTCCAATTTTTTCCCTACCGATACGACCGTCGTCTGGCTCCGTTCTGGCTTCCGTTCCGAGCCTGGCGCAAAGCTCAAGGGGTAACGCTCGACCACGGCCGTTTCATCGCCCGCTACGGACCTCTGCGGGTCGACGTGCCGATGCGTCAGGTACAGGATGCACACATCACCGGCCCATACCGCTGGTGGACCGCTGTCGGACCCCGGCTGTCCATGGCTGACGACGGTTTGACCTTTGGCACCAACGCGGCCGCGGGCGTCTGCGTCCACTTCAGCCCACGAATCCATCGGGTCATCGGGCTGCGGGACCACTCCGCACTCACGGTGACCGTCGCGGACCCGGACGGTCTCCTGACGGCTCTCCAAGCCCAATAGCGCTGGACCATCGACAGCCGGGCGCGGACGTATTTCGGTGACGCACCTTAGCCACGAGCGGCAGCCGCCGCGCTGGCGGTGACATCCTGCAATAGTCGACGAAACCAACGCCGCTGCAACACAATTCCTGCATACCAGTAGATTCGGCCGGCGATACCGTGCGGATAGAAGATCATCCGTTGCTCGTAGCGGCTGTGCCCTCCGGGAGCGTCGGACACCCGCATCTCCAGCCACATCTGACCGGGCTGGCGGCCAAGGGTCTGAAAGCGCAACAACTCGCCGGGTGTGCCGCCTTGCTCGTGCCACCCGCGCCGGATCGCGGTCGCTTCGATCGCCTTCCAGAGCTCGGAAGGTGTCGCATTGGTATTCGCTGATGTTCTTGCGATGTAGGTGATTTCGCCGGCCCAAGCGGGGTCGCTCGGAAGCGCCACCGACGGCTCGCCATCGTGCGTTGCGGTCGACCAGGACGTTTCCACCACACCGTGCGCGATACGCGTCAGCGCCAGCTCGACGGACTCCCGGTAGCCGATAAGGCCCTCCGCCGGGTGCGGGATCACACCGTCGATATCGTGGTCGGCCATGACGGCATTGCAGTGCAGAGATTCCACCAGCGGTCGCGCGAGCCCCGGTGGGATCGGCGTCACCAGACCCACCCACCAACTGGCGATCGTCGGTGTCAGAAACGGCAGCACGACGATGACGCGTCGGCGCAATCCGGCGGTCTCCGCGTAGATCTGCATCATCTCGCCGTACTCCAGAACGTCCGGCCCGCCGATATCCCAGGTTCGCGAGGTCGGCACATCGGCGGCCGCTGCCTCGACCAGATAATGCATGACGTCGCGAACCGCGATGGGTTGAATCCTGTTGTGCACCCATTTCGGTGTCGTCATGACCGGCAGTCGATCGGTCAGGTGCCGGATCATCTCGAACGAGGCCGAGCCAGAACCGATGATGACTCCGGCCTGCAATACCAGGGTTTCGATGCCCGAGCTCAGCAAGATGTCACCGACAGCCGTGCGCGACTCGAGGTGTGGTGATAGTCGCGCTCCCGCGGGATGCAGACCGCTGAGGTACACCAAGCGGCGCACACCGGCAGCCCGAGCGGCGGCCACCACGTTCTTCGCCGATCGTCGTTCTTCGGCGCCGAAATCGGCGGAAGTCCCCATTGAATGAACCAGGTAATACACAATGTCGACGTCTTCGAACGCTGACGCCAGCGACTGCGGGTCACTCAGGTCGCCACACACCACTTCGGTGACGTTCCGCCACGGAACATCGTCGAGTTTTGCCGGGCTGCGAGCCAATGCGCGCACCTGGTAACCCCGATTCAACAGCCGGGGCACCAGACGACCACCGACGTATCCCGTCGCTCCAGTCACCAAGCAGCGCACTCTTGATCGTCACCTCCGCCCATCAGATTCCCACCTGTTATTCGGAGTCGGCCCGACGTCGGACGCCCGTTCGTCGCCGTCCTTGACACGAACGTACTCGTTGGGCTCTGCTGCCGGCATCCCGTCGCGTCGGTTGTCGGCGATTGCTGGCGCTCGGCACTGAACTTCACTAAGTTAATGTTTAAGCAAATTAACAGAGGTCGCCGGCGCGGCCAGCTATGTCGTCATGTTTGTCGACACGGGCAGAGGGGTATCACCGCGTGAGCTTGAGCCGTTCGAGTCGGCGACTGAAATGGCTGCCGGGAGGGGCGACCGTGCGCGAAGTGAGTACTTTGTCGCTGGTTCCGGATGAGGTGTCTCCAGCTGTCACCAAGCTCTGGTCGGATGCGGACAATTTTGTCGGTTGGCGATCGGGTGTCCGGCAGGCCGTGCTGGCCAGCGTCGCAGCATTCGTCGATGAGCACTGTGTTGCTGAGCTGGACAGATCAGGAGTCGACTCGGCTGGCGATACCCTGGTCGATTTCGTTTCCGGCGGCAAATGTCTGCGGTCGACCTTTATGTACCTGGGCTGGTTGTGCGGTGACGCGCCAAGCGATGCTGCTCTGGCGGCGGCGGCCAGTTTGGAGTTGCTGCACGCCTTTGCGCTGCTGCAAGACGACGTGATGGACGGTTCCCCCGAACGGCGCGGCCGTCAAGCCGCGCACATCACGTTCGCCGACTGGCACCGCGACCGGAAGTTAGCCGGTTCGCCACGCCGATTCGGCGAGTCGGGCGCGGTCTTGCTGGGGGACCTGTGCCTGATCTGGGCCGAACAGATGCTGAGGGAGAGCGGAGTGGACTCTCGCAGTCTCCAGCGGGTTTGGCCGCGCTACGACGCGATGCGCATCGAGTTGGCGGTGGGCCAGTTCGCCGACCTGTCAAGCGATGTCCGCGATCTGCCACCCCTGGACACCGTGCTGGACGTGGCGCGGCGCAAGTCAGGCAACTACACAGTGCGCCGGCCCTTGGAAATCGGCGCGGCGATGGCCGGCTGCGACGAGTGCACCTTGTCGTTGCTTGGCCGTTACGGTGCCGCTGTCGGTGAGGCGTTTCAGCTCCGCGACGACATGCTGGGCGTCTTCGGGTCACCCGAAGTCACCGGCAAGCCCAGCGGAGGGGACCTGCTGGAACGAAAGGCGACCAGCGTGCTGGTGACCGCGCACCACATGGCAGACGCGGGCACCCGCCGCGAACTCGCCCAACTGATGAACAGCGAGTATCTCGACGATGGCGCGCTCGACCGGTGGAAAACGCTGATCGTCCAAACGGGAGCTGCGCAGTGGATCGAAGAGTTGATCGGCCGCCGCGTCACGTTGGCCCGAAATGTGCTGGATCACGATGTTATCGACAGTTCCGTCTGCCTCGCACTCGACAAGATGGCGACCGCCTGCACGGAGCGGGCGGAATGAGAATCGCCGGCCCGAGGATCTGTCGGTGATGCGGACAACCCGGGGACGCGACGGCCACGTCGTGATAATCGGCGCCGGTTTGGCCGGTCTGTCGGCGGCACTGCATCTGGCCGGTCGTGGTCGCTCGGTCACGGTAGTAGAACGTGAGGCGTGGCCGGGTGGACGTGCCGGCCGGCTGGACGTCGGTGGCTACCGGATCGATACCGGGCCCACAGTGCTCACCATGCCCGAAATCATCGATGAGGTGTTCGGTGCCGTCGGTGAAGCGCTCTCCGACCGCTTGGAATTGCTTCCGGTCGATCCGGCATATCGAGCCGTGTTCGCCGACGGCAGCAGTATCGACGTCCACAGCGACGCCGATCGAATGGCAAACGCAATCGAGACATTCGCCGGTTCCCGGCAAGCTGCCGGCTATCGCCGGCTGCGCGATTGGTTAGCCCGCCTGTACCGCGTCGAGTTCGACGGGTTCATCTCCGCGAATTTTGATTCGCCGCTGGCGCTGCTGACCCCACAACTGGCCCGGCTGGCTGTGATCGGCGGATTCCGCAAGTGGGACACCATGGTCAAGCGCTACATCAGCGACGCGCGGCTGCGGCGGGTGTTCACTTTCCAATCCCTCTATGCCGGCGTGGCCCCGCAGGATGCGCTGGCAGCTTATGCGGTGATCGCCTACATGGACACCGTTTCCGGGGTGTTCTTTCCTCGCGGCGGGATCCGTGCACTACCGGATGCGTTGGCCGCTGCTGGTGTCGACGCGGGTGTGCGATTTCGCTACAACTCGACTGTCACCGGCTTGGAGCGCGACGGCACGCGCATCAAGGCAGTCCAAACCAGCAGTCGTGAGCGCATTGACTGTGATGCCGTGGTGCTGACCAGCGAACTGCCCACCACGTACGAGTTGCTCGGCCGCACGCCCCGCCGCTTCCGGCCGCTGCGGGCATCGCCCTCGGCGGTCGTGGTTCATGCCGGCTGCCGCAGCCTGACGTCGGCGACTGCACATCACACGATTCTGTTCGGCGAAGCGTGGGACCAGACATTCACCGACATCATCCGCGACGGGCAACTCATGCGCGATCCGTCGTTATTGGTCACCCGACCGACAACCAGCGACTCGGGTCTGGCTCCTGCCGGACACGACCTGCTGTATGTGCTTGCCCCTGCACCAAACCTGGACCGCGGGAACGTGGATTGGTCCAACGTCGCAAAACCCTACGCCGACAAGCTTATCGATACCGTTCGCGACCGGCTGCTGCCCGATCTGCGTGACAGTGTCGAACTGCTCGACGTCGTCGACCCCACCGACTGGGCTCGTCAGGGCATGGCGGCCGGCACGCCATTTGCGCTGTCGCACACCTTCGGTCAGACCGGGCCTTTCCGCCCGGCAAACCTCGTGCGTGGTATCGACAACGCGGTGTTAGCCGGATCCTCGACAGTGCCTGGCGTGGGCGTGCCGACCGCGCTGATATCCGGACGGCTCGCCGCCGACCGGATCACCGGCGTCGTGGACCGACCCCGACGCCACCTCGACATGAAAGCCCACTTGCCATGATTCGCAACGAGTTGGACGCTGCCGGCATCGACGACCGACTGCTTCGCGCAGCATATCGCCGCTGCCGCGAAATCAACGCCGCCCACGGACGCACCTTCTTTCTGGCCACCCGGTTGCTGGCCCCGGACCAAAGACCGCCGGTTCATGCGCTATACGGCTTCGCCCGGCACGCCGACGACATTCTCGACGATCTGGACCCGGCCCTGACCAACACCATCAGGGCCGAACGGCTTGCCCGGCTCTCGGACCGGTTTTTCACCGGCAGCCGGGCCGACGACCCGGTGCTCGCGGCGGTTACCGACACGGCGCGCCGTTACGGTATCGGCTCGGATCTCTTCGATGACTTCTTGGCGTCGATGCGCATGGATCTGACGGTTACCGACTATCCCGACCGAAAAGCCCTCAACCGTTATATGCGCGGTTCGGCGGAAGTAATTGGGTTACAGCTTCTTCCGATACTCGGAACCGTCAGCTCCGTCGAGGAGGCGGCACCGTACGCGGCGGCCCTCGGTCAGGCATTCCAACTGACCAACTTCCTGCGTGATGTCGATGAGGACCTGATGCGAGGTAGGATCTATCTGCCGGCAGACGAACTTGCCGCCTACGATGTCGACCGGGATCTGCTGATGTGGTGTCACGACCATCGTCGTACCGATGTCAGGGTGCGTCACGCACTGGCCGACCAGCACGACATCACCCGGCAGATCTATCGGTACGCCGGCGACGGCATAGCATTGCTTGCTCCGCGTTCACGCCCCTGCGTGACAACCGCCATGACCTTGTATTCCGAGATCTTGCAGCGCATCGAGGCGTGTGATTTCGCGGTGTTCAGTCGCCGGGCCAACGTCGGCATGGGGCGACGGCTTCACGTGGCCGGCGTCGGCCTCTTCCAGGCATGGCGCGCACGCACTGGTCAAAAGCACGCCGCATGAGCGATCGCTGGCAATACCTTGTGGTGCTGGCCGGTTGCCTGGCGATCACCCTCCCATTGGAGTTGTTCGGCCGGGGTGTCTATCGGCAACCGCGACGACTCGTTGGTGCGGTGCTGCCCGCTGCGGCGATATTTCTGATCTGGGACGAAGTCGCGGTCGCCGCGCATTTCTGGACGTACAACCCGGCCTACATCACCGGTGTACACGTTCCATTCGGGGTTCCGATCGAAGAGGTCTTGTTCTTCGTCGTGATCCCGTTGTGCGCACTGCTGACCTACAACGCGGTGAGCACCATTCTCGATCGGGTGAAGGTGAATCGCCGATGACGGGGCTGGGATACACGGCACCGGCCGTGCTGGCCGTTGTCGCCGTTTGTGCCATCGAACTGGCGGTGCTGCGCACCGGCCTGTTTCAGCGCCCGGCCTACTGGCTGTCGATGCTGATCGTGCTGGGATTTCAGGTCCTCGTCGACGGCTGGCTGACAAAGCTCAGCGCACCGATCGTGGTTTATGACAATCGCCAGACCAGCGGCGTACGCTTCCCGTTCGATATCCCAGTCGAAGATTTTCTGTTCGGCTTCGCGCTGCTCACTGCGGTGCTGCTGTTGTGGGAGCGCCAGCGTGAGCGCCGGTAGAATCTCGTTGCGCGCCAGCGGTTTAGCGCGTGCATTCGACGCCGGCGCAGCGGCCTACGATCGACTGGTCAGCGCCAATCCCGGCTACCACCCGAACTTGCGGCGTTCGGCACGCCGAATGCGACTGGCCAACAATGGCAAGGGACTGCGACTGCTCGACGCTGGGTGCGGTACCGGCGCGTCAACCGCAGCGCTGCTCACGGTCGCGCCCGAGGCGGACATCGTCGCGGTCGACGCGTCGGGTGGAATGCTCGATGCAGCACGGGCGAAGGACTGGCCGGCCTCGGTGCGCTTCGTGCACACGCCCATCGAGCAATTGGCACGTCATGGCGTCACCGGACCGTTCGACGGCATCCTGGCGGCGTACCTGGTGCGCAACCTGGATAACGCCGATGCCCAGTTGCGGCAGTTTCGCGCGCTGCTGCGGCCGGGGGGCATCTTGGCGATTCACGAGTATTCGGTGCGCGACTCCCCTGCTGCCACCCGCATCTGGCATGCGGTCTGCTGGGGGATCATCATCCCCACCGGATGGTGGCGCACCCGCGACGCCACGCTTTATCGCTATCTGTGGCGCAGCGTTTTGGCTTTCGACGGGGCGGCGAGCTTCCGGCGCCGACTGTCAGAAGCCGGGTTCACCGCCGTGCACAGCGAAACGATGCCCGGGTGGGAGGCCAACATCGTCCACACTTTTCTCGCTCACACGCCGCAATGATGGATCGCCGCCACGAAACTCACTTGGCACCAGAGGGTTTGCCGAGTGTCGATGCGCTGCCGTGCCGCCCCAGCGCTGTCGTCGTGGGCGCCGGCATCGCCGGTCTGGCCGCCGCGACCGGTCTGGCCGAACGCGGTGTCGCCGTCGAGGTGATCGAGCGAGAGCACTACTTGGGTGGACGGGTAGGCGGCTGGACCGAATCGCAGGATGGCAGCCACCTAGCGATGAATCGCGGCTTCCACGCTTTCTTTCGGCAGTACTACAACCTGCGCGCACTACTGCGCCGAGTTGACGCTCGACTGAGCATGCTCACGCCTGTCCACGACTATCCGCTGGTCGATGGCGCGGGCCGACGCGACAGTTTCCGCAATCTGCCGCGCACCCCACCCTGGAACGCGCTGGCGTTCGCCATCCGCAGTCCCACCTTCCGTCTTGCCGACCTGGCCCGCCTCGATGCGCGGGCCGCCGCACCGCTGGCGGCGGTATCGGTACCGCAGGTCTACGCTGAGCTCGACCACATCGACGCCGAAACATTTTTGAAGAGCATCAACTTTCCCGAGGATGCACGCCATCTCGCCTTTGAAGTGTTCTCGCGCAGTTTTTTCGCCGACCCTTCGCAATTGTCGGCTGCGGAGTTGGCGACCATGTTTCACATCTACTTTCTCGGGTCCAGCGAAGGACTTGTTTTCGACGTCCCGACCTCGAACTACGACACTGCACTGTGGGAGCCGCTGCGGCGCCACCTGGAGTCTCATCGCGTGCGGTTCCGGCTCGGCACAACCGTGACCGGCATCGAAACCGATGCAGCACAGCCGTTTCGCGTGCACACGGACTCAGGAGAAAGTATCGACTCCGATGCGGTGGTGTTGGCGACCGACGTCACGGGTTTGCAGCAGATCGTGGCAGCGTCGCCCGGCCTGGCCGACGACGTATGGCGCGACCGGATCGCACGGCTGCGTACCGCGCCGCCCTTTGTGGTGCATCGGTTATGGCTCGACCGGCCAGTGGCTTCCGGCCGTCCGGCATTCCTGGGCACCGCCGGCCGCAAACCGCTCGACAACGTCAGCGTCCTGGAGCGCTACGAACGCGAAGCAGCTGACTGGTCGCAGCAGCATCACGGTTCTGTTGTCGAATTACATTGCTATGCCGCTGGTTCCCCACCGCTGCATGACACGGTGCTCGGGCAACTACACGAGCTTTACCCGGAGACCGCGACGGCGCAGGTGGTCGTCGAGCGTGTTCTCCAGCGCAGCGACTGCGCGCTGTTCGCGCCGGGCTCCCACGCTGACCGACCCACTGTCAGCACTCCGCAACGGGGACTGGTGTTGGCCGGAGACGGAATTCGCATCGACTTACCCGTCGCACTGATGGAACGCGCGGCCACGACCGGTTGGTGCGCCGCCAACCAACTGTTGGCCCGATGGGACGTCGCCGGGCACCCGCTGCATACTGTTCCCAACCGAGGCCGGTCGCCGCTGCTGCGCTGGCTCGCGACCCGTGAGAAAGCCCAACGACAATGAGCGTTCTGCAGAAGTTACGCGGGCATTGGCCTAAAGACTGGCCGCTGCAACTCATGGCACAACCGTCATGGCCCACGCAGCGGCCCACGTATCGCGAGGCCCAACCGGCCATCATCAACGCGGCACTGCACCGCGCTGAACAGAGACCGACCGGTAACTGGTACGTGTTTGCCGACAGCCGCGCGGTTCGTCGGGATCGCCCGTTCGGGACGACTGTTGCCGGTGTCGACGTCGTCGCATGGCGTGACCGGCACGGCGTGCTTTGCGTCGGCCCGCAAAGCTGCCCGCACCTCGGTGCCGACCTCGCAACCGGCACGGTGCACCAGGGCTCGTTGATCTGCCGATGGCATGGGCTAACCCTGGACGGCGATACCGCCAAACTCGGCTGGAAACCGTTGCCCAGTCACGACGACGGTGTACTGGCATGGGTTCGACTCGATGGTGCCGGCGGTGAACCACCGCTGGACACGCCGGTGATCCCGTCCAGACCGATCGGCGAGACGTTACCCGCCGTCACCCACCTCGTGGGTGTGTGCGAGCCGTGCGACATCATCGCCAACCGCCTCGACCCCTGGCACGGAGCGTGGTTTCACCCATACTCGTTCGCCCGGCTCGAAGTGCTGGCTACTCCCAGCGAACAAGCCGATCATTTTTTGGTTGCGGTGACCTTCCGCGTCGGCGGATTCGGCGTGCCAGTCATCGCGGAATTCACCAGCCCGGCGGCACGCACTATCGTGATGCGCATCGTAGACGGGGAGGGCGCTGGCAGCGTTGTCGAAACCCACGCGACGCCCATTGGTTTCGGAGAGGACGGCAAACCGCGCACGGCCGTCATCGAGGCCACCATCGCACAGTCAGACCGGGCCGGGTTCGCCCGGGCACGCCGGGCGGCCCCGTTGCTGAGACCTCTTATGCGCTACACCGCCAGCCGGCTGTGGCGGGATGATCTCGCGTATGCCGAGCGTCGCTATCAGGTCCGGCGCAATCCGGCGAAATAGGACCGCCGAACATGTGCAGGCAGCCATGCACTCGGCGTGCGGCCACTCCCCTGCTCCAACGCCATTCAGTCCCCGACAAACCTTATTTCGCCGCCGCTGTGTTGCTGATCGTCAGCGCGCACCTTGCTTACCTCATCTATGTGCCGAGCGGCGGATTTCTGGCATTGCGCTGGCCACGCACCCTCCTGCTGCACGTGCTGGCGGTCGTGTGGGCCGTGGCGGTGATTTGCTTCCGATTGCCTTGTCCGTCGACATATCTCGAACAGTGGGCCCGAGCTCAGGCGAACATGGATCCGCTGCCCGCAACCGGCTTCATCGACCGCTACGTTGCCGGTGTTTTCTACCCCACCGGCCGTACTCGTGTCGCGCAGGCCAGTGCCTTATTCGCAGCGGGCCTGTCATGGGTCGTCGTCGCCAGCCACCGCGGCCGACGTCCTAACCAGCGGCTTTGACTTCGATCCCGATGTGCACCTTGTCGATACCGCCGCGAACGATCGAGTGCGCATAAAACCACCAGGCGTGGTACCAGTAGCGTTTGAGCACGGCGTTGTAGACGCGGCGCGTCTCCGACTTCGGCAGCACCGTGGCAGTCGCCTCGACTTCTTTGCTTGTGGGCTTACCCAATGCCCCGCTGGTAGCGAGTGTCACCCGGGGGGTGTTGCGGATCCGCTTGACCTTCCACGAGTCGTCGTCGGTGATGACGAGGAGCCGGTCGCCGGCAGGCACGCCCCAGATCGGTGTCGGCTTGGGACGGCCATCCTTTGTGAACGTCGTCAGCAGCAGATACTTGGATTTGATAACGTCCGTGAAGTTGGCGGCCACGCCCTTTCCTCCAGTGGTCGAACTTATGCCTCATGGCAGCGGTTCCCAACGCAGACTAACGGACCGTGCCGGACCGCCGTCCAGACCTCGGGTTCACCTGGTTGGGCCGGCTCAGAACGGGAACATCCATGTCGTGTTCAATCTCGGCCGGGTGCCCGTCAACCCATCACCTACACCGCAGGGCGTGAGCTTGCGTTGAAAGGACTCAGCAGGCGGTGGTGTTTCGCGGACCAGTTGGGTCCGCACTTTCTCGACGAACCCGATCAGCCGGTGCTGTTGATCGAGTCACGCGCAGTCTTTGCACGCCGGCGTTTTCACCGGCGTAAAGCCCACCTGGTTTTGTCCGCCATCCGCCACCGCGCCGCCGAGCTCGGTGATCAAGCCCAGTTCATCCAGGCGCACACATATCGGGATGCGTTGGCCGGCGTTGGCGACCCGATCACGGTATGCCAGCCGACGTCGCGGGTGGCGGATCGGTTTGTCCGAACGCAGCCGTCGGTCCAGGTACTGCCCGCCCGCGGTTTCGCCACGAGCAGAGACGAATTCGAGCAATGGGCGGCCGGTCAGCGCAGTTTGCTGCTGGAAAACTTCTACCGCGATGCTCGCCGCCGCTTAGGCATCCTGATGGACGGCGCCGACCCGACAGGCTCGCGCTGGAATTTCGACGCCGACAACCGCGACCCGCCGCCCGGGAAGTCGACTCGACTCGAGGTGGCCGCACCCTGGTTTCCCGAGGAAGACGAGATCGATGAGCGCGTCCGAGCCGATTTAGACCGCTGGGAACGCGACGGCACGGTGTCGTTTGTCGGGCGCGACGGCCCCCGTGAATTCGCGGTCACGCAGGAGGAAGCTCAGCACGCCTTCGATGTCTTCGTTCGACGGCGGCTCTTCGACTTCGGCCGCTATGAAGACGCGATGATGAAGGACGACTGGTGGATGTCGCACAGCCTGCTGTCAGCTCCGATGAATTTGGGTCTGCTCGATCCGCTGGACTGTGCCTACGCGGCGCAGGACGCATACCGCGCTGGATCGGCGCCACTGAACAGCGTCGAAGGCTACATCCGGCAGCTGATCGGTTGGCGCGATTATGTCTGGCACGTCTACTGGCACTTCGGCGAGAGGTACCGCACGCGAAATGCGTTGGCCGCAAGAGGTTCGCTGCCCAGGTGGTTCGCCGAGTTGGACGCCGACGCAGTGCAGGCCTGCTGCCTGCGCGACGTGCTGGCCGACGTCCGCGACCACGGATGGGTGCATCACATCCCACGACTCATGGTGCTGTCCAACTACGCGTTACAGCGCGGCTGGCATCCCGCCGCGCTGACCGACTGGTTTCACCGCTGTTTCGTCGATGGCTACGACTGGGTGATGGTACCCAACGTCATTGGCATGTCACAGCATGCCGACGGTGGCCTGATGGCAACCAAGCCGTATGCGTCCGGCGGTGCCTACATCGACCGGATGAGCAACTACTGCCGGCACTGCCGTTTCAACCCGAAAAAGCGGATCGGTGAGGATGCCTGCCCCTTTACGGGCGGCTATTGGTGGTTTATGCACCGCAACCGCGATCGACTTGCCGGAAATAAGCGGATGTCGCGGCCCTTGGCGGGGTTGCAACGACTCTCAGACCTCGACGCGGTGATCAGGCAACAGCGCCGGTTAGGCGATCACGCGCCATAGCCTTCGGTTCGGCGGTGGCGATTACCGGTAGGAGGGGTACTCGTTTCCGCGTAGCACGTCGGCCAGGTGGGCGGCATTGCGGGCAGCGGCGGCAGTGGTAGTGGCCACTGCCTCGGGCACCCCATCGAGATCGTTGAAGTCGTTGCCCTGCATGGCTTCACCGTTCCAGTAAGTGCAGCCCTGCGCCGGAATGCTGAAGCCGATGTCGTTGAGCGCCTGGAAGAGGTCGGCGACGACCTTGTGCGCGCCATCTTCGTTGCCGACCACGGCCGCCAGCGCTACCTTGCCGACCATAGCCGGCCGACCCGCGTCGTCGGTGTTGGACAACTCCGCGTCCAGCCGTTCCAGGACCCGCTGTGCGACGCTGGACATGTGCCCCACCCATGTCGGGGTGGACACGATCAGGATGTCTGCGGCGCGAATCTTTTCGCGGATTGGTGCCCATTGGTCACCAGGGCCCATGTCTGCCTCGACGCCGGGCAAGACGGAGAAGTCTACGGCCCGTATCGATTCGCCCTCGACATCGTAACGGCGCAGTTGATCCAGCAGTTGAGTCGCCATGAGTTCGCTGCTCGACGGTGTTCCGCCGGGCTTCAACGTGCAGATCACCGCAAGGGCGCGAAGGCCCCGTCGTCGCGTTGGTGCCACGACAGCCGCATACCCCGACAGTGCGGCGACGAAACGATGCCGCAATGGTTTCGGACGTCGAAGCTGCGTTGGCCACCGAACGCGGTCGACCGAGTGGCCTGGTGGAGGTCGATGCCGGCGCTTACCGTCGCTGCAGAATGAGCAGTTCACCCGCAATCCGGGATGCTGCAAGCAGTTTCGCCATGCGTCCGCTCTGATCCTCCGCCAAGCACCAGGCGCGTTTGCCACCATGCCGGCGGCCCAGTTCGGCACTCACGGTCTCTTCTTGAGTTTGCCATTCTGGCCTCGCGGGCGGCATGTCCACCAGGCCACGCCGGGCGGTTATGCGCATCTCGGCCTGGCACACCATGTCATCCAGCGCTTCCTCGGAAGGGAAGTTGTTGCCGTCCGGCTGCTCGTCGTGCTCAGGCATTCGCTTGACGAACACCAGTAATCCGATGCCGCCGGCCGGCCGTACGACCCGGCACAGTTCTTCGAGTAGCGCCAATTGCGATGACGTCGTGCACAACACTCCCAGCGCCCACGCGCTATCGCAACTTTCGTCGGCAAGAGGAATCGCCGACGCCGAACCTTGCAGCACCGGGAAGCCGAACAGCTTGCGGGCCGCACGGCAGGCGCCGAGTTCGGGTTCCAGCAACACCGGCCGTACAGCTCGTCGCCGGCTGGCGTACGCCGCCGGTCCTCCCAGACCGGCCCCACAGTCCAGGAGCACCTGCCCGGAATCGAGTCGCAGCGAATCGATGAGCCAGTCCAGTGCTGCCGGGCTGCCGCTGCCTCGGCAAGCCGCCGGGATGTGGTAGGAGGGCCCTAAGTCGAGGGCGACCTGGGCAGTCCATTCCGCGACCGTGTCGAATTCCGCTTCCATCGCCTCATTCACGAGGCAGCCTCCGAGCGGATACGAGCACCGACTTCCGCCTTGATCCGGGCTCCGATTCTCGTTCCGGCACCTGAGGCAACGCCGGAGATATTCACTCCTTCAACACCTTCGATCGACAACAGTGCGCGCGCCTCGGTGACCGCGGCCTGTATGCCTGCCTCGACCGGGTCAGGTGCGTTGACGACATCGTCAATCAGGTCTTGATCCATGTGAAGACCCGGCAACCCCTGCAGGATTGCGGCAGAGACAACGTCGGTGAACACCGCGACGGCGGCGAGCACTGGAATCGAAAGGCCCACCGACCGAGCCTCACGCACGAACTCGGCCACCGCGGAGGGACGCGGCACGTGGTTGAGAACCGCAAGGCTCGCGCCGGCTTGCTGCTTGTAGACGAGGCGAATGGGTCGAGCATGCAGTGGCGGAGCGGTCGGCGTTTCGGGGACGGCCGCGATCACACCCAGGCTGGCTGCGAGAGCGACGAGCCGCGGCCCGTCCAGGTCGAACGTTTGGGTGACGTCTGGCCGCACGTCGTAACCACGCCCGTCACCGGTCACACACAACACGGTCGGTGTGCCGGTCAACGACAAACCACGTAGTTCCTGCTCGAGCACGACCCGGTTGCGGTCCCGGCATGACAGCGTGATCCACGGGAAAGCACCGTTGTCAAGCAGCAGGCGGCTTATCACCGCAGGCGGAAAATCGGGCCGGTTCTGGTGCTCGCCGACCAACACTGCGTCGCAGGACGAGGCCAAGATCTTGGCCGTCGCCGCGACGTCGGCCGGATCGAACGGGGTGCAACTGAAGTCGGTGAGTATCAGCGGCGCTTTCACCGGCGGCACGGGCATTGCAGGGCCGGGCCAAGGCACAGCATCAGTGAAAGCACAAGCACCGGGCCTCATTTCGCATTGGCCGTCGGTTCGCACACCTCCGCATGGCCCAAATTCCATTCGTTTTGGACACGTTTGGCCTGCCGCGTCGTTCACCGTGGTGTCGGCTCAACTGGTCGGGTGCTCGTCAACGGCTCGGTAGGGCAGATCATGTGATGTGGGTTTCCGATGGAGGTTTCGGCAGTCTATATCCGGTTCTGATCAACATGTTAACTAACCGGCATCTTGGGTATGCCCGACTTCAGACCCCGCCCAGCTGCGGAGCGCTGGCCAAACCCAGCGCACTGACGAAAGGTGAGCCGATGTCCGGCAATGAATTTCGTAAAGGAGACAAGGTCGAGTGGCAGAGTCACGGCAGCACCGTGCAAGGGACGGTTGAGGAGAAGTTGACCTCCGACACCGAAGCCGCCGGCCGAACGGTCCGTGCGACACCCGACCAGCCGCAGTACCGCGTGCGGAGCAGCAAGACCGGTGCCGACGCCGTGCACAAGCCGGATGCGCTGAAGCGGAGAAAGTAAATTGCTGCCGGCTTCGGGGAGACCGAAAACATGTTACTTGCTGCCGGAGCGGGCTGCCTTGAAGCGGCGTGCGCCCTCGAGATGATCGACCACCCGCTTGGGATAGTCGATCTGCGTGGAGTCCAGTTCCCATGGCGCGTGCACGTGCGCGCCGGTGATGTGCGCCAGCTCGGGAACCCAGCGGCGTACGTAGTCGCCGGTGGGGTCGTAACGTTCGGCCTGACGTTGCGGGTTGAGCACCCGGTTGGGTCGGGTGTCAGTGCCGGTACCGGCGACCCACTGCCAATTGAGCTGGTTGTTGGCGATGTCTCCGTCTACCAGCAGGCTCAGGAAGTGCTCGGCTCCCTGCCGCCAGTCCACGTACATGGTCTTGGTGAGAAAGCTGCCGGTGATCAACCGTGCCCGGTTGTGCATCCATCCCTCAGCGGCCAATTGGCGCATCCCGGCGTCGACAATCGGGTAGCCGGTTCGCCCGTCCCGCCAGGCGTCCAGCAATTCCGGTTCGCGGCGCCAGCGGTCCGCGTGGGCGCGGTAGTCCGCTCGCGCCGCGTCGGGGCGGGCAGCCAGGACCTGATGGTGGAAGTCTCGCCAGGCGAGTTGGCGGACAAAGGCTTCTCGGCCCGCTGTCGAGCGCCCGGCCCGGTGCACGATCTCACTCGACGAAAGGCATCCGAAATGCAGATACGGCGACAACCGCGACGTCGCGTCGGCGGCGAGGTCGTCATTACGGGTGTCGTAGCGGTCAACCGGGCCGCTAAGCCAGTTCTGCAGCAGCCGGCGGCCGGTGCGCTCCCCGCCGACGGCCAACTGCGGCGACGGCTCTCCCTTACACAGCTGCCCGGCGTCGGGCAGCGGCTCGCTCGTTACGTCCGGTACGGTCAGCGACCGCGGTCCGGCCAGCACCTTCCGGGCGGAAGCCCGACTCCATCGTCGGTAGTACGGGGTGAAGACCGCGAAGTGGTCAGATCCTGCGGGAGCGAGCTCACCGGGGTCGCAGACTGTCACGCTTGCGGCATGGACAACCAGGCGGCACCCTTCTTTCTGCAGAGCATGGCTTAGCCGCCGTTCGCGCCGCTGGCTGTAGGCGCTCACGTCGGCGGCGATGTGGACTTCATCGATCGAGAGCTCACCAACCAACCGCAGCACTTCATGCAGCCATTCACCGCGTCGAACGACGAGCCGTCCGCCGATCCGACGTAATTCCTCGTCGAGTTCGGCAAGCGCTGAGCTCAAGAAAGCAGCCTTGTTGGGGGTGAAGTAGCTGCTGGCGAGTATCGCCTCGTCAAGGACGAATACCGGTGCGACGGCGTCGCCGGCCCGCTGTGCCGCCGTCAGAACGGGGTTGTCGCGGATCCGGAGATCTCTGGTGAACAACGCCATCGCCACTGCCATGATTGTCGGTCCTGCCTTCCGGAGGCACATCAATGCCGTCAAGCGCCAAGACGTGTGCATACCCTCGAATGCCATTGCTTAAAAGTTAAGTTATTTAATAAGCCCAGGTGATGGACGGTGCGATAGGCCAACTGGAGCAAACACCGAGAGCATGCCGGAATCGGATAGCACCTGATTTAGCGGCTGGGATACCCGATTCACGTTACTCGGCTACACTGAGTCGCAGGGTTGAGTTTCCAGCTCTCGGGCAGCGACAAGACTTACGGTTTGATTGCAGTCGACCACAAGCCAACGGCCATCAGGTCGATGCCCAATCCGTCCGCACCCCTGATCGGTTACCGGAGCTTCCAAATGGCCCACCCCGACATACGTCTCCCCGCCCAAATTTTCGCTGCGCCGACGTTGTCGTTGCTCGCGCGGCGGGAACATCCGATCGCCGTCTACGAAGTCAGTGGCGAGATCGATGCCAGCAACTCCACCGATGTGCAAGCGTTTGTCGGCGAGCTCGTGTCAACCCGCCGCAATTTTGTCTTCGACCTCAGCGGAGTTGCGTTCATCGACCTATCGGGCTTCCGCGCCTTGACCGCCATCGACGAGCAATGCCAGAAGGCTGGTCTGACATGGGCTCTCGTGCCCAGTAAGGCTGTAAGTCACCTACTGCACGTGCTGGATTGCGACACATTGCTGCCCACCCGCAGTTCACCGGCAGTGGCATCCGAAAGACTCGCGTCCGCCGATAGGCGGACGTCGTCCGCGCGATCGATAACCTCATAGGGCGCAATCGTGAACTACGCCGGTTGCCGCGACGTCAGACGATGCTGACCGCGGACCGGATGATCATGGCACCACCGGCCGAGGTCTGGGACGTGCTGGTTGATGTCGAGGCATGGCCGACATGGGGACCTTCCATCACCAATGCCCGGCTTGACAAGCCGGAAGCCGGTTTACAACTCGGGACTACCGGTGCAATTTCGGGACCACTCGGAGTTGCAGTGCCCTTCCTGATCACTGAGTTCGATACCGGCCGGTCGTGGGCCTGGCGGGTCGCCGACGTGCCGGCAACCCGTCACTACGTCGATGCCGTCGACGGTGGAACCCGCGCCATGTTCGCGGTGCCCTGGTGGGCCACGGCCTATCTACCGGTGTGCTTTATCGCGTTACGCCGCATCGAACAGCTTGTGCTTGGTTCACGTCGCGGTAGCTGAAGCTCGCTACGCTGTCGACATACCAACACGGTGGCAAGCTGTGGTGTAATGCCACCGCGACACGACTAGTGCAGCAGTGCGAGCTTTCACGACCGTCTCAGCAGATGTCTCATCCGCTGTGGGGCGTATCGCTGAGTAAGGAAGCGGCCAGGTGACCAAGCGGGGCGCTAAGAATCCGGCGCCGAGTCGGGCGGAGCTGGAAAAGCTGATGTCGGCGGACATGCGAGCGATAACCGCGCAATCTGACCGCATAGCCCGGTACTTCGCCCGCCAACAGGGTGTGAACAGCAGCGACTGCCAGGCACTGCTGCACATCATGGTGGCTGAAACCACAGGAAAGCCGTTGACTTCGACTGAGCTGCGGCAGCGTATGGACGTGTCGCCGGCAGCTATCACCTACCTCGTCGACCGGATGATCGAGGCCGGGCATATCCGACGGGAGCCCGATCCCGAGGACCGCCGCAAGTCGCTGCTGCGCTACGAAGAGCAAGGAATGGGGTTGGCCCGGGCGTTTTTCAATCCCCTCGGTGCACATCTGCGTTCTGCGGTCGCTCACTTGAGCGACAAAGACCTAGTTGCCGCGCATCGCGTCTTCTCGGCGATGACGGAGGCGATGTCCACGTTCGAAGAGGACCTCACCAAACCGCGCTCCCATCGGTCAACGAGCGCTAAGCGTCCGACGAAAACCACCGCAGGACTACGAAAAAGCGTCCGCTGAGGTTTCGGTCTATTGGATTTCCGACCCGAGCACCCGCTGCTCGATCAGGTCAGCCCCTCGCGCGACGCCGCCGGTCGCAGCGAAACCGTGAGCAACGCGATGGGCGCCGTCGGTCATCGTCATCGCCGCGCGCACGCTTGCGCGTAGTCGGCGCACAGACAGTTTCTTTGCGGGCAGTCGAGTGCCGCAGCGGGCAACCTGTACCCGGCGGGCAACTTCGGCCTGATCGCGGGCGAACGGCACGACGCACACCGGCACACCGCGGTCGAGCGCCTTGACCGTAGTGCCCATGCCGCCGTGGGTGATTGCACAGCAGGCACGCTCGAGCACCGCACCATGCGAGGCGAAACGGCACACGGTGGCATTCGAGGGCCGGGGAAGACCGGCAGGGACGCCCGCCGGAAACGTCGCTACCACGTGGACCGGCTCATCAGCCAGGGCCTCCAGGGCCATTCGCCCCAACGTGGTGTCTGCCTGCTTGAGTGAGGACGTGGTGACCAGCACGATCGGGCGGTCGATCCGCGCAAACCACGACGGCATCGCTGCCGGTTCAGGTTCCGAGGCGCACGCTCCGATCAGGTGGACAGCATCACCCCAGCCCGGGTGCGGGTATTCGAACGGCTCACCACCCACAGCCAACAGCAGCGGCGCGCGCCGCATCAATCCGTCAACCGAGTCGACGACCGTGATACCCAGCTGCCCCCGAATGGCATTGACCGCAGGCAGGATTCGACGATCGAACAGTCGACTCACAATTGGGCGTACCGACGCGTCGCGAAGAGTGCCGACAGCACCGCGCAGCGGCCGCAGTCCGGGACCGAATGGCGGCACCCCGGGTGACCTCAGGTATGGGGTAAAGGGTGAAAACACCAGCCACGGCGTTTCGCCGGCCTCGGCTGCGGACAAAGCCCCCCAGCAATTCGCGTCGACGACCACCGCATCTGGCTGTACCGTCGCGACAGCTCGCCGTACGTCGTCGACTTCGAATACTGCGCGTCGACAAAGCACCTCGATCGATATCTTCAGTACTCCCAGTGCATCTGACGCCAGCCAGTCTTCACCGCTGATGGCTTCGATCCGGGGGTCGACGGCCTCGGCGTGTAGTCCCATCATTCGTGCCTGGTCGACACCCGCCGCCATGGTGCGCACGTGGACCTCATGCCCACGTTCGGCCAACTCACCCAACAGCGCACTGAGCGGCAGCTGGTGCCCCAACGCCGGGGAGCCGTAGGCGAGAATGACCGCCATATCGTCAACTGACGGCCGTGAGCCGCACGTTGCGCAGCGCCGCCATATTGGCCGCGCCGCACCCGTGCAAGCAGATCCGCAGCTCCTCGATGAAGTGTTGGAGCCAGTCCTCCACGGACGCAGCGGATTCAGTCGCTGGAAGCAAGAGCGGGAGTGCGATCGCAACGACATCGGCACCCAGCGCAATCGCTTTGGCCGCGTCCATGCCGGTACGAATTCCCCCTGAGGCCACCAGCGGGATCTCCGGCAGCGCCGCTCGGACTTCGATGACCGCGCGTGCAGTCGGAACACCCCAGTCGGCGAGTTCCGGGTAGCGCAGCTCACCGTAACGGACGAGCTGTTCCACCCGCGACCAAGACGTCCCGCCCGCCCCCGCCACATCGATGGCATCGACTGGCAGCTGTGCGGCGTGCTGCATCAACTCCGCGACGGCCGAGGCGCCGATACCATGGCCAACTTCCTTGAGCAGTAGCGGATAGCCCACTGCCCCACCGACATCACACAGTCGATCAAGTGATCCGGAGAAATTAGTGTCCCCCCCGTACTGCATTGCCTCCTGTAATGGATTCGTATGCACAGCAAGCACGTCGGCACCGACGTGGGCCAGGGCCTTCGCGATATCGGGCGTCGCGTCCTTGGTCAGTTGCGACAAACCGATGTTTCCGAACAGTAGTACGTCGGGTGCCACGTCCCGCACCGTAAAGCTCGCCGCCGCATGTTCGCCGCGCACGCTGTCGAGCATGACCCGCTGCGAGCCCAGCATCAGCCCGATGCCGAGCCGTTGGGCGGCCACCGCGAGGTTGCGGTTGATGGTGCCGGACAATTCGGCGCCACCGGTCATCGCGCCAATGATCACCGGGGCGCGCAGCGCGGCACCCATGAATCGAGTGGACAAGTCGATGTCACCGAGACTGGTCTGGGTCAGCGCGTTGTAGGGCAAACGGTAGCGCTCGAGCCCAGTCGTCACACCCCGGTGGGACACGTCGCCGTCCAGACAGACGTCGATATGCCTGCGTTTGCGCCGCGTGACTCCGTCCGGGTCGACAGTCACGACGAAGTGCGGTGGCGCCCGCGATTGAGCAGCCAGATGTGTGCGGAAAGCGCCGTCGCGAATGCGCACCACAGTGGGTAGAGCGCCAACGGCGCCCCGCGAAAGCCACGCACAGCGATCGTCCGGCGGGTCAGGTCGGCGCTGCTGGCGGTCAGCGCAGCGGCGAGGACGGCCGACGCCCCGAGGCGATGACGATTGAAGAACAACCAGGACCAACTACCGTTGAGAAGTAAGTTCAGGCCAAGCGCCAGCTGGTAGGCCCGGGCGTCGGTATCGTTGTGAGCGCGGTTCAGGTCGTCGATGGTGGACGCCGACACCACCGCGATGTCGGCATACAACGCGGGCCACACCACGGGAAACACCTGCCGGGGCGGTTGATACGGCGGCTTGCGAAGCCGTGCGTACCACTTTGACTGGACCGACGGCCCGCTGGCCAGACCACCGACCAACGAAACAGCGGCCACCGACACGGTGGTGGCGATCAAGGTAGAGACTCGCATGCAGATCCTTCCAGTTACAAGTTATAAGGCGGGTTTGACGGGAACGGCGATCTCACTGCGCCGTAGCATCGGGATGGTCCACGGCGGATCGTAGAACCACGTGGTGGGTCTTCCGACGGGCTCGCGTCCATTCTCCCCCAGTATTCCCATCAGCTCGTCGGTCTTGCATGCGACCGCGCGGGGGCTGCGGCTGCCCGAAAACCTCAGCACCGCAACGGTTTCCGCTGGAACGGTCACGAGCTTGACGGCTGCATCGTCAGGTCGGGGCAATGACTCCATCGTCTTATCGGCGGGCATGAAGAAGCGGATCACCCAGCTGCCGTCATCACCAGCCCGCTGCGCGACCGGTGCCGTCATAGCGATCTTCTCACCGCTGCCGGTCTGCTGTGCTACCGGTGCGGTCATCGCGATTGTGGCGTTGGTGTGGTTTCCACCGAAGATGTAGCCCGCCAGCCGGCGGAAACCGGCGTTGCGCGCTGCCTCTTCTCCGGCGACCACGGTTGTCTCGGCCGCGATTCGCTCGCCGTAGCGGCGGATTTCGACGCCGCCGATTACCTGCTCGACTTTGTGGTCGGGTTCCTCGGTGCCGTGCCGCAGCCCTACCACCGCACCACCGGCTTCAAGCAGTTGGCGGGCCAGCGAGACGATCGATCCCAGCATTACCGCCTCCTTTCGACGTGTGTGGATGTGACGAAGTGGTACCCGTCTCTGGTGGCTGATCACGCATTGAAGCGGTGAGTTCGTGCTTGAACGTCCGCATCGCGTCGATGAGAGCGGCGAAAACCGAGTGCGCAGCCACCAGGTCGGAATCGGATATGTCAACCATCGCGGCGCGGGTATGCGTTGCCAACGGAATGAAAAAAGCACCGGCAGTCTCACGTCCGTGATCGGAGTAACGCAGTATGACCTTGCGCCGGTCGGCTACGTCGGAGTCCCGTCGGACATGGCCCGATGCGATCATCCGCTCGACCAGGTAGGTGATCGCAGACCCGGACAGGCCCAGCCTCTGGCCTAGCTCCCCCGACGTCAGCGGCGTGCCGGCCCGCTCAGCCACCAGAATCTGTAGCAGCGCGCGAAAGTCGGTGGCATGCACATCATGAACATCGGCGAACAACCGGCCAATCTGCTCGGATTCCGCGGTCAGGGCCCGCGCGTCGGCCGAAATCAGTTCTTCCAGACCTGCTCGGTCAGCTCCCAGGCCCGAGTTCATCAGAATCGCAGCATAGCGCGATTGGCCGAGATTGTTAAGTTGATTAATCGTTAAATGGATGAAATGCTCTTGGGCGTGGTGTGGGAGCGTCTGTCCGCTGCCGTGACGGGGCGCCTTTCTTGGCTGTTGGCGCTGTCTCTCATGCTGGTTGCGGGTGCATTGATGACAGTGTCGGGGCCCAATAAAGCCGCGGGCCAGTCGCCGGTGTCTGTTCCGAGCTCGTCAGCTTCGGCCGAAGCGGCGGCGCTGCTGACTCACTTCCCCGAAGGTGACCGGGTGGCGGCTATCCTGGTAATCACCCGAAACGACGGATTCCCGCTGGGAACCGCCGACCTGGTGGCAACCGAACAGGCGCGAAACCGGATGCAACGGGTTCCCCAGGCGTTTTCCGGAACTGAACCGCCCGTCATCGTGTCGGCCGACGGCAAAGCGGCAATCGCCACGGTCTCGTTGAGCCGCAGGCTTTCGGGGTTTGAGCTCGATGCCGCGGTGAAATCATTGCGGGCGGCCAGCGCCGACGGTCTGCCGTCAACGCTGTCCGCCCATCTCACCGGTGGGCCGGCCTTCGGCGCCGACATTGCCGACGCATTTTCGGGCGCGAACGTCACGCTTCTGGTGGTCACCGCTCTGGTCGTTGCGCTGTTGTTGATCGCTACCTACCGCTCACCGGTGTTGTGGCTGGCACCGCTGGGCGTGATCGGCTTCGCCGACCGGGTGGCCAACGTGCTGGGCAGTGACGTCGCAGCAGTGGCCAACGTGACGTTCGACGGCTCAACCTCGGGGATCACCAGCGTGCTGGTGTTCGGGGCCGGCACCAATTACGCGCTGTTGCTGATCTCGCGCTACCGCGAGGAACTGCGCAGCGTGCCCGGCCACCGCGAGGCGCTACGCCGGGCGGTGGCCGCGTCTGGCCCGGCGATCCTGGCGAGCAACGCCACCGTGGTGCTGGCCCTGCTGACGCTACTGCTTGCGGTGACTCCGAGCACCCGCAGCCTGGGGGTGTGTGCTGGGTGTGGCCTGCTGGTGGCAGCGGCGTTCGTTCTATTGATCCTGCCGCCGCTGTTGGCTTTGGGCGGCAGGAAGATGTTTTGGCCGTTCATTCCTCGCCTCGGCGACCCACCGACAACGGCCAACGGCGGATGGCACCGAGTAGCCGATGCGGTCGGCCATCGGCCCGGGCCGGTGTGCCCCGGCGCGGTCCTCACGTTGACTGCGCTGGCTAGCGGTCTGCTCGGGATCCACGTCGGATTGTCGCAGACCCAGCAGTTCCGCATCCAAGCCGATTCAGTGATCGGATTCAGCACGCTTGCAGCGCATTTCCCCGGCGGGGTTGCCGACCCGACCGTAGTGATTGGTTCCACCGTGCGAGCCCCGCAGCTGCAGCAGCGCATCACCACAGTCCCCGGTGTTGTCTCGGCGACCCCCGCGGGGCAATCAGCTGACGGGCTGACCCAGTGGTCGGTGGTCATCGATGCGGCCCCGTCGACAGACCGGGCTTTCGCGGCCGTTCGTGCATTGCGCGAGTCAGTCGGTTCGGTGGAACAGAGTGCGCTGGTGGGTGGTTCAGATGCGCAGGCACTCGATATCCGCGAGGCCGCCGGACGCGACCGCGTCGTGTTGATCCCTGTCATCCTGCTTGTCGTGCTGGCGGTGCTGTACCTGCTGTTGCGCGCTGCGCTGGCGCCTCCGGTTCTGGTCGCAGCCACTGTGCTGAGTGCTTTGGCCGCGCTGGGCCTGGGCGGGTTTGTCAGCATCCATCTGTTCGGCTTTCCGGCCCTGGACAACAGCACCCCACTGTTCGCCTTCTTGTTTCTGGTGGCGCTGGGGGTCGACTACACGATATTCCTGGTTACCCGCGCCCGCGAGGAGGCTCGCGAGCACGGCACGCGCGAGGGCATGATCCGAGCCGTGTCGGCCACCGGTGCGGTGATCACCAGCGCCGGAGTCGTTCTGGCAGCGGTGTTTTGTGTACTCGGTGTGCTCCCGTTGATCGTCTTGACCCAGCTGGGCATCATCGTCGGACTCGGCATCCTCTTAGACACCTTTGTCGTTCGCACCCTGGTCATTCCGGCACTTTTCGCGCTGATCGGCGACCGAATCTGGTGGCCGGCTGCTCTTGCCCGGCGACCGGTTCACAACGCGGCCGCCGACGGTAGCCCCATTGCAGACGGCCGTCATCGACGCCACCGTCAACGTAAGTAGGTGCATGCTGGCGGTTTCCGGTAGACGCATCGACGTTCGTGCTGCGCCGGACTTCGTGGGCTCGAGATGTCATCATGGCACCCGCGCTGATGCGTGATATGGAAGAACGCGCTTACCTACACCGCTTTGATGCGGATAGGTCCACGCCACGGTGCATCTGGGTCCAGCACGGCGCCGCGTTGAGTGAGGACTACCTGGCCATTCCGTGCCAACGAGACGGCGATGTCGCGAGTCTGTTGCATCAGGTCACGCCAACCAGCGCCTCCGAGGGCCCGGGCCGCATCGGAGGGACATGTGGAGCCGGCCGGTGCGCGGTGCTGCGCCAGGGCAAGTATTGCCGCTCGCAGCCGCGCCGACTCTGATCCACCGCCAAGGGCAACTCGGGCGGCACCCGCTGCGGGGCTCGAGCCCGCCGCAAGTCGCGCCAGTTCGTCCCGCACAGTCGACCTTTCGCCAGGCACGAAGCGATCACTCCCGCCCGAGGTCGATGCGCGTCGTCACCGCGACGATTTGTGGCGTCGCCGGGGCTGACCCGAACCCGAACTGGACGGGTGGCTCAAGCGGGGCCAGCCCGGCAAGGTCCGCGCCGTGCAACCGCCCGGTGACACTCGTGATTCGCCGGGAGCGATGGACGCCGTAATACTCCCGGCGACCGCGGCCCGCGGTACCCGCCGTGCGGACACCGGGCAAGATCCGGGCCACTATCGGATCGATGGTCGATAACCACCATCGGGCGGCGGCTAACCGCACCGGTATCAATCGAAGAAGCCGATTGATTCCCGTAGGACCCCCGATGGACACCACGACATCCAGTTCACTCGCCGATAAGGTCAATGTCTCGCCCGTCAGCCGTGCGTCTACCGGTCCCACCATGACTCGCTCGAAGTGATAAGTCGACGACACGAAGTCGGCGACGTCATCGCAGGGCGCCAACAGGATGCGTTCGTCGTCGGCGGTCTGCACCATCGCGTCGGTGAAGCGGCCGAACGGCGACTCGGTCCAGCATCCGACGACGATTCGTGCCCCCAACCGGGTTCCAAAACCCGCGATGTGGCCCCGGAAAACGAGGTGGTCGGCGCTCATCATGTCCGAGGGTAGCGTTCGCCTCGACCACCCGACGTCGACCGTTGTTGCGCGACTCGGCGATCCCCTACCGGTGCTCAACCTTCACCGATGTTGGGCAAACGGGTCGTTTTTCCGCACTCCCCGGTATATGCCCCTGCGGACGATCCACGGCTGCAATACCGCATCGATCGACCACGCGGGAAAGCGAAAGCCATGTCCGGTCGGAGCGAACACCTGAAGCCCATCGGGCTGAACGCCGAGCACCGAGCCCCAGCGCCGTTTCGGCGCCCGGTAGTAGCGCAGCGATCGGCCTGCGAACCAGGCGCGAATGTTATGGGCCAGCAAGCCATCTGCTCTGTTGCGGGCCGAGCTGCGAAGCGGATCGCTGGCCGCAACGTCCCCTACCGCGAAGACACCGGGGTGCCCGGGCACCCCCAGATCAGGATTTACCCGAACGAAGCCATGGTCGTCGAGCAACTCATCCGGCAGCCAGCCGGTATTGGGGCGCACCCGCCCGATCGCCCAAACCACCGCATCGGCGCATGCCGATGGTTGTCCGGTGGTCCATCGGACCGGCCCCCGGGTGATCTGATCGTCAGTGAACCCGTCGGGCACCCCGGCGCGGTGCTCCGGATGTAGCACCACACCAAGGTCGTCCAACCGCTGCCGGATGGTTGTCCAAACCCGCGGATGGTGTTCGCGCAGCGGGCGCGTCCCCGGGAAATAGATGTCGACGCGTTTCTCCGGCCATCGCGTCGCGATATTGGCGGCACTGCTGACCGCGGCGGCACCCCCACCGACCACGATCACCGACGCGGCCGCGGCCAGTCGGTGGTGGGCGGCACGCAGATCGGCGCTGACGTCGAGAGGCGTTTGGACGGTCGGGACCCGCCAGAAACCATTGGTGACCCCGGTCGAGATGACCAGCGCGTCGTACGTCTCGACACCCGATGCGCCGTTGCCGCCGTCGACGAATATCGCACGCGCCGCGAGGTCCACCCCCGTCACGGCGCCGTGGATGATCCGCACCCGATCCAGTCGGCGAAATTGGTCGAACGGTATCCAGTAGTCGCGTGCCCAGTCTTCCGGCCGGGCCAGTCGCGCACCCAGTTCTTGGCCGCTGACCAAGCCCGGTTTGGGCGAGACTCCGACCACATCAACATGATTCGAAAGACGGATCGCGGTAAGGACACCGGTGTCGCCGAGACCCGCGATCACAACGCGTTTGCGGTTCACGCCGCGAGCCGTCGTGGCGGGCGCGGTATCAAGCGGGGCACGCGATCAACAACGTCCTGATAGCCGGGTCGGCGTTGCAGGTTGCGCTGCTCCATCATCGGAATGCTGGCACCGAGGAACATGGCCAGCATCGCCAGCACACCGGAAAACAGCCACCAGGCGTCGGCGGGCGCGGCAGCGACGCCTACCACCGCCAGCGAAAACCAGAATCCCAACTCGCCGAAATAGTTCGGGTGCCGCGACCAACTCCATAGCCCGCGATCCATCACGTCGCCGGGGCGCCTATGGCGGACAAATCGGTGCATCTGAACACCCGCGACGAGTTCCACAACCACCGCGGCCAAACCCAGCACCAGCGCCACACCCCAGAGCCACGGCAGACCCGGACCGGGCCGGGTCACGGCGACGTAGACCGGGACCATCGCGACGAACACCTGAAGGGTCGGTACCAGATGAATACCGAGCAAGTCAGCGACGAACTCCCATCCCCCCGCGCGCTCCCGCAGCAACGCGTAGCGCCAGTCCTCATGATGCAGCCCGGGAAACCCGTAGGCCCAGTTAGCGGTGAGACGCACCGCCCAAACGACAACAACGACAGCAATCAGCCAGCAGCGCAACCCATTTACGCCGTTGCCGGTCTGGCTCCACCAGTAAAGCATCAGCAGCGGTGGGGCAACGCTCCAGTAGGCGTCGTAGAAGCTGGAATTGCCAAAGCACCGGCTGAAGCCGAACACGACGACAGTCGCCACGACGTCGGCGACAAGAGTGTCCAACCACAATCGCCCGGTGGCGGGTCCCCGCGACAGCCAGACAGCGGCAACCACGATCGCCACGGAATACGCCAGACCGATGAGCCACAACGACCGACGCTTGCTGATTGCCTCAACCACCGAGGAACCGTCCGACGGGCGGCTTTGGCGAACTCTCCTGCCATTCAGTGAGGTCGACGACATGATCGCGCTGACCACATGTGGGAATCAATCTGCTCCGTCGCGTTGACTACGCCGGCGGTCGGGCCGATTGCTCCGACTGCCCGGTCGTCCAGCATAGGCGGGGCTTTCCCCCGACGTGGGTGCGGCGTTACCCAGATGCCGGCGCCTGGTCGGCTTTCAGCTTGGCGTTGTCGTCGTGTAACTGCGTGTTGTCGGCCTCGAGTTGACTGTTTCTGCTCGACAGGTCAAGTATTCGGACAACTCCGGCGAGGTTGACGCCCTGGTCCACGAGTTCGGCGATCTGCTTGAGTCGCTTGAGGTCGTCGTCGCTGTAACGACGAGTGCCTCCGGCGGTGCGTGACGGTGTCAGCAGCCCCCAGCGTTCATAGAGCCGCAGTGTCTGCGGCCCGATCCCGGACAACTCCGATGCAACCGAGATGCCGTAGACGCCCCGGGTCGACCGAGATGCCGGATCTTTCGTCAATCGTTGCTCCGTTCGACGAGGGAACCTGTTACTGGGACTTGCGCAAGGATACTATAACTGGTATGAGAAATCTGTAGGCGCAAAGATAGGTTATCATCTGTGAGTTCGAGAGGTAATTGTGATGTTCCGACACACAGAACCCCTCAATGGGCAACAATCCGGCGAGGCATTGCTCGAAGCGGATAGACATGACGCCAACGAGATCGACCCGGTTCTCAATCACGGCGAACCGCAGCGGGTAGGCAGGTTCCAGTTCTTTCTCGAGGATCAACGCTGGCAGTGGTCGGATGCGGTAGCGCGGATGCACGGCTACCGGCCAGGTGCGGTAACCCCCACCACTGAGCTTCTACTCGAACACAAGCACCCCGACGACCGCCAGCAAGTGGCGCTGGCCCTGGATCGGGTGCGCAACGGAGAACCGTTCAGCAGCCGCCACCGCATCATCGACACTGCTGGTCACATCCACTGGGTGATCGTGGTGGGCGATCGTACGGTCGACGAGGCCGGCAGCGTAACGGGCAGTTCCGGCTTCTACATCGACGTCACCGATGCCGTGCAGTCCGATATCAGCGCGTTGGTCTCCGACGTCACGACGTCGCGCGCCGTCATCGAGCAGGCCAAGGGCGTGCTCATGGCCGCATACGGCATCACTGCGGAACGAGCGTTCGACATCCTGGTGTGGCGTTCGCAGGAAACCAACATCAAGGTTCGGGATCTGGCCGCTCGATTTCTGGCTGCCTGCAGCGGCAGGATGACGCCGGACACGCTGACTCATGTCGACCATGCTCTGCTCACCCTGCGGTAATGCACGCGCCGTCTGATCTCGCGAGCATGCCACCAAACTCACCGCACGACTTGCGCAGGACTCCGGCCTATGTTATCTATTATCTATGTCGTCAGACATAGGTAATCGTCTCACTGCGGAGGTGAAACATGATGTTGATGCGAACAGATCCATTTCGCGATCTCGATCGACTGACGCAGCAGGTGCTGGGGACTGCGGCCCGTCCGGCGGTAATGCCGATGGACGCGTGGCGCGAGGATGGGCAGTTCATTGTCGAGTTCGACCTGCCTGGTGTGAATGCGGATTCACTCGACCTCGACGTCGAGCGCAACGTGCTTACGGTCCGCGCCGAACGTCCTGCCCTCGACCAAAATCGGGACATGGTCTCGGCGGAGCGGTCACGCGGGGTGTTCAGCAGGCAGCTGTTCCTCGGCGAAACCTTGGACACTGACAAGATCGAGGCCAGCTATCGCGATGGCGTCTTGCGGCTCACAATCCCGGTGGCCGAAAGGGCCAAGCCACGACGGATCGAAATCAGCCACGACGCCGAACGCCAATCGATCAACGCCTAAAGCGCGGCACGGCATACCTGTTGGGGTGGAACATCAACGCGACTGCCTGCGGGCGGCTGCCCATCAGATAACCGACGACGGGAGGTGACCATAGCGCGACGAGTGCGAAACACCCGATGACCTCGTGCCCTCCGCCATCCTGAAGCGAATCGCAAGGCGCCCGAAGCCATCTCGCTTACCCCGCGCACCGCCACTTGTCGTGGCATGGTCGGCGAACCGCATCGGAGGTCATCGACCGGGAGGGGCGCGCACAGCACGACCACTATGCGCGTCCCTCCCGCATATATCACTGATGGCGCGACTGCAACGCGGTGAAAATATGATAACCAATCCCTATGCGGTGCTGGGTGTGTCGCCGACGGCGACGCAAGCAGAAATTACGCATGCCTATCGTCACCAACTGCGCACCTATCATCCAGATGTGCGCCCGGGCACGTCGAGTTCGGCTGCCGACGAACGGCTGCGGCAGATTCTTGCCGCCTATGCGTTGTTGCGCGACCAGACCCGTCGCGCCCACTACGACCACATCGCGAGCGTGACCAAGGCCGACGCCCACCCCATCACGATGACGGTTACCCGCACCGACACCCCCGATGAGCAGGTGCCACTCTGGGCCGGACCGGTGTGTTGGCACCGCTGAGCGGTCATGCGCGGCTCAGCGGGCCGCCTTTTTCCGTTCGATGTCGGCCAGCGCCGCCGCCAGTTCGGCGCGCTGGGCGGCCGAGGTCTCCCAGGCCAGCTGCCGGTTTTTGACCACCTTGGCCGGCGCGCCGACCGCAATCGAGTAGTCCGGAATGTCGCCCCTGACCACGGCGTGCGATCCCAGCACGCAGCCGCGGCCGATCGTGGTGCCCCGCAGCACACTCACTTTCACCCCGACCCAGGTGTCCGGCCCGATCCGCACCGGGCTTTTGACGATGCCTTGGTCTTTGATCGGCAGCGTGATGTCGTCCATCCGGTGGTCGAAATCGCAGATGTAGCACCAGTCGGCCATCAGCACCGAATCGCCGATCTCGATGTCGAGATAGGTGTTGACGACGTTGTCCCGGCCGAGCACCACCTTGTCCCCGAACCGCAGCGAGCCTTCGTGGGCGCGGATGGTGTTCTTGTCGCCGATGTGCACCCAGCGCCCGATCTCCAGCTGCGCCAGCTCCGGGGTCGCGTGAATCTCCACACCCTTGCCGAGGAACACCATGCCGCGGGTGATGATGTGCGGGTTGGCCAACTTGAACTTCAGCAGCCGCCAGTAGCGGACCAAATACCACGGGCCATAGGCGCGATTGGCCAGCACCCACTTCAGCGATGCCAGCGTCAAGAACTTGGCCTGGCGCGGGTCACGCAGCCGCGAACCCCGCCACCGGATATGCAGGGGTGCTCCCCACATGGTCGTCATGGCCGGAAATCCTAGTCCGGCGCCGATGCAGACCGCACAAGTCCCACAGGCAACCCGGGCAATCAGGCATTCGCCGGCCCTCCTCGGTTACTCTCGGCACCGTGTTCTGGCCGACGTCCGTCTCGCCGAGTGCGCGGATTGCGGCCTCAAGACGCGCCATGCTTCGTCATCTCCCCCGCACCCGACACCTCGCGGCGACGGTGATGATGCTCTTGGCGGTCATGCTGGCCGGATGCCAGAACACCGACTCGTGGGTCGACGCCGCACCGGCCCCGGCCTGGCCGGCCCAATACGGCGATGCCGCCAACAGCAGCTACACCCCGACAGCCGGGGCGACCACGCTGAGCCTGCGCTGGACCCGCTCGGTCAAAGGCAGCTTGGCGGCCGCCCCGGCACTCAGCGGGCGCGGCTGGTTGGTGCTGAACGCCCAGACTCCGGGCGGCTGCTCGCTGATGGAATGGGAGAACGACGACAACGGCCGACAGCGCTGGTGCACCCGGCTGTTTCAGGGCGGTGGATTTTTCGGTCCGCTCTTCGACGGCTTTGACAACGTCTACATTGGCCAGCCCGGCGCGATGCTGTCCTTCCCACCCACGCAATGGATCCGTTGGCGAGCACCGGTGATCGGAATGCCCTCCACCCCAAGGTTTCTCGACGATGGCCAGCTGCTGGTGATCACCCATCTGGGCCAGGTACTGGTATTCGACGCCCGCCGCGGCATCACGGCCGGCAGCCCGTTGGACTTGGTCGACGGGGTTGACCCGACCGACTTCACCCGCGGCCTGTCCGATTGCGCGCCGGCGCGTTCCGGTTGCCCGGTCGCCGCGGCGCCGGCGTTTTCGGCGGCCAGCAAAACGGTGGTGGTGAGCCTGTGGGAGCCGGGCGCGGCGGCGCCGGTGCTGGTCGGGCTGAAATACCACCGGGGTCAAGACCCGCTGCTGACCCGGGATTGGACCAGCGACGCCGTCACCGCCGGCGTGCTGGCCAGCCCGGTGCTGTCCGCCGACGGTTCGACCGTCTACGTCAACGGCCGCGACCAACAGCTATGGGCGCTGCACGCCTCCGACGGAAAGCCGAAATGGTCGGCGCCGCTGAAATTCCTGGCGCAGACACCGCCCGCTGTCACACCGGGCGGGCTGATCGTGTCCGGCGGCGGCCCCGACACACAGCTGGTCGCGTTCAAGGACGCCGGCGACCACGCCGAGCACGTGTGGCGCCGCGACGACGTCACGCCACTGTCGTCGTCGAGCCTGGCCGGTCCCGGCGCCGGCTACACCGTGGCCCGCAACGGGGACGGCATGTCGCTGCTGGTTTTCGACCCGAAGGACGGCCACACCCTCAACAGCTATCCGCTGCCGGAGGCCACTGGTTACCCGGTCGGTGTGGTGGTCGGCAACGATCGCCGCGTGGTTGCCACCACCAGCGCCGGGCAGGTGTACAGCTACGCCCCGGGCTGAGGCCCGCCACTCGCGCCGAGTCTGCGCTCACTGCGTCCAACCTGCGCACAGAGCGCCCTTGGCGGCGAATTCGTGCAGTACACGCAGTTTCGACGGCCGGGCCGCGAGGGGCCGACCCGGTACAGCCGACCTAAACCGTCAGCGGCGGGATGGCATTACGCGGCACTTGGGCCTGGGCGGCACCGGCGAAGGGCGGCAGCAGTTCTCCCGGCGCGAAGTAAAAGATCAACTGGTCGTCGGTGATACCGAAGTTCTGGTAGTGCGACGAGTCGAGGCCGGAACCGGGTTGGATTGCCGCGCCCAGTCCGGTCTGGCGTCCCAGGTCGCGCTGCACGATCGGATAGATGGCATCCAGCGGCTTGCTGCCCGGTGCGAACAGCGTGTCGAACGTGATCGGCTGGTGTCGCTCGAGGTCGTAATTGAACCCCTTATAGAAGGTCGACGGGCGTGGGCCACCGACATCCTGGAAAATCTTGAGCACCACGCTGCGGGTGCCCTTCGGCGGTTGCCCGGAGCGGTACTGCTCAGAGGTCACGTCCATTTGATAGGGCTGATCGCGCGGTCCGGACGTCTGCACCACACTGACGAACCCGTCCCGATTCTGGGTCAGGTAATCGATCAGCGCCTGCTGGTCGGGGTAGTCGACCGGAAACCTCATGTCGAGGGTGTAGGTGGCATTCGACGTGTGCACGTGACACATCTGTCCGCTCTCCACGCTGCCGCCCAGGCTGGCGCACGACGGATCTGCCGCCGCCACCGGCCCATCCGGCCAGCCCACCAGGGCTGCGACCGCCAGCACCGCGGCCACCATCACATTGCGCATTCACCCTCACAAACGGAAAGACGGCGCAACCGCCGTCCACGTGAGCCTACCTGGGCCCTCATCGCGACGAACGACAAACGAACACCGTCACACTGCTGGTCCTGCCTGAGCCGATACGGGTGATGACCGCCGCCAACGGTTGTTCACCGCGCAGCCGGAGCCGTTTGCGCAAGGCGTCCGGATCGACATCCACACCGCGGACCAGGATCTCCAGTGCGCCGCAGTCCAGCGCCGCCAATGCCTGCCGAAGGCGTCGCTCATCGAAGGGCAACTGGTGCAGGACCTCGAAACCGCGCACGGCCGGCGGCAGTCGGTCGCCGGACAGGTAAGCAATGTCGGGGTCGAGTTGCCACAACCCGTGCCGCGCACCGTAATGACGCACCAGACCCGCTCGCACCACCGCGCCGTCCGGGTCGACGATCCACCTGCCGACCGGCCGCACGCCGCAGTCGTCCGGCTCGGCGTCGGTGATTTGTTCACTGCGGTCGAGGACGCTGGCTCGTCGCCGCACGCCCGCTTCGGCCAAACCGGCCGACCACAAACACGTCTCCCGAACCGACCCGCCAAACGAGCTCACCTCGATCTCGCCGTCGAAGCCGAGCCGCCGGACCGCGTCGAAATCGATTCCGGGAGCGCATTTTACGACAATGTTTCGGCCGCGGTAGACATCGAACAACTGGTCCAGCGCCGGTTGGTAGTCGCGTGGTTTGAAGCGCCGGCGCCCTCCAGAGCGCCGGGCCGGGTCGACGACGACGGTGGTGCCGCGCGTCACCGGGTGCAGCGCGTCGGCGCGGCACAGATCGGCAGCGCCGGCCAAATTGTGCCGCGCCATCGCCAGCCGTACCGGGTCGATGTCACTGCCCACCACCCGGGCCACCGACAGGCGCAGGGCAGCCAGTTCGGTACCGATCGAGCAGGTCACGTCGTGTACCAGGAGGCCGGCCAGCCGCTGCGCCCGGTGTGCCGCCACGGGCGCAGCACTGGCTTGCTGCAGTGCTTCGTCGGTGAACAGCCAGTCACCGGTACCCGGCAGTTTGGCCGCCGCACGCCGGCGCAGCAGCACCGTTTCCACCAGCGCCGATGTGCGGTCTCCGAACCGCGCGCGGACCGCGGCGATGTCGGCCACCCGATCGGTCAGCGGCAGCGCAGCCACCACGCCCAGCCCCGCCGAACCGGCGTCCGACGTCAGATAGCCGACGTCGTCGAGCCCGAAGTTCAGGACGGCTTCGTCCCGGTGATCATCACGTTGTAGAACCAGCCCTTGGGCACGACTTGTCGCCAGAGGTTCTCGTCGAGCCAGCTCAGCGCCTTCCAGCTACCGAACGCGAACTTCGCCCAGTTCCACCCGAGTTTCCCCGGCGGCACCGTCGACTCGAAGGTGCGCACCGGCCAGCCCAGCATCGCGGCGGTGAACTCCTCGCTGGCGGTGGCCACCTGCACCGCACCGGCGTTGGTCGCCATCCGCTCCAAATCGCGCGGATCGAAGGTGTGCAGGTCGACCACCCACTCCAGGGCCGCCGCCCGGGAGTTCTCGTCGAGCTCGGCTTGCGGGCGACGCCAACTGCCCAACCCGGGCAGCTTCATCGCCCGGATGGTGACGTTCCAGGTCAGGTCGGCCAGCGCACGCGCGTAGCCGTTGCCGACGGTGGTGGGCTCACCGGCGAACACGAACCGTCCGCCCGGGCGCAGCACCCGCAGCACCTCACGCAGCGACAACTCGACGTCGGGAATGTGGTGCAGCACCGCGTGGCCGACCACCAGGTCGAACGTGTCGTCGTCGTAGGGGATGCCCTCGGCGTCGGCAACCCGCCCGTCGATGTCCAGACCCAGCGACTGGCCGTTGCGGGTGGCGACTTTGACCATGCCCGGCGACAGGTCGGTCACCGATCCGCGGCGCGCGACCCCGGACTGGATCAGGTTGAGCAGGAAAAACCCAGTGCCACAACCTAATTCCAGAGCACGGTCATAGGGCAGCCGACGGATCTCGTCGTCGGGGACGATGGCGTCGAACCGGCCGCGGGCATAATCGACGCAGCGCTGGTCGTAGGAGATCGACCACTTCTCGTCGTAGTTTTCGGCTTCCCAGTCGTGGTAGAGCACCTGAGCGAGCTTGCTGTCATACCGGGCGGCCTCCACTTGCTCGGCCGTGGCGTGCGGCTGGGGAGACGGATCGATACTCGTCATGGTGCCCCAGCCTATCGGCCGGGCTGCTCGCGCTGGGCAGCCACCGCCGCGGACGTATTGACGATCCGGGTCCCAAGCATTGGTTCAGCTCGCCACACCGTCTATTCGACGTCCTGCGGTCGACGAATGAATGTGGGTGCATCTTGTTGACCCGGTTGCGGCCAATTCGAGAACACTTCGGCGTAGGTGTGACTCATAACTTCGAGCACCGTTCCCCACGGATCGGACACGTACGCCAGCACCCACGGCCGTCCCGCGACGAACCGCGCGGGTTGCGACAATACCGCGCCACCGTTATCGGCAACGCGCGCAGCTATCGTGGCTACGTCGGGATGTGTGATGCAGACATGCCACGGCCCACGGCGAGTGAATGGGACACGCTCTGAATCGTCGTTGCCGTCGACAGGCGGTTCGATGAATTGGAAGAGTTCGATGCCGACACTGTTGCCGCACAGCAGATGCGCCTGCCACGCCGTGCGAAAGCGTGGACCAAACACCGACGCAGCCTCACCGTGCTGTGCCGGCTCGAGAAGGCGAGGACCCATAATGCAGGTAAAGCCGAAAACCTCGCCGTACCAGTCGATGGCAGCGAAGACGTCGGGCACGGTCACGCCGATGTGATTGATGGCGAGGGCAGGTGGGTGCATCGTGCCTACGTCCTTTTCGTCGCCGCGTGGGTTCGAACGTAGCCGCCTAATCGGTCTCTCACAATCCGCCAAGCCAGCCGTCGCAACCACCAGGGAACAAAACCCGGAGTCAGCCACTTCAACGAACTGATAACAGCGGTGCACCGACGCAGCGACCCGCTGTCCCATCAATCTGGATCCGAAAGGCCGCTACTCCATGTCTATTCAAGAATTTCCCCGGACAGCCACATTTGACGAGTACCGAGAGCGGTTCAAGGATTTCTTCACCCTGGAACGGCGCGCGGACGGCGTTCTCCTGGCGAAAGCGCACACCGCCGGCGGCCCGGTACAACTGAGCGTGCAAAACCACCGAGCGTTGGGAGAGTTTCTGAAGGTTGTCGGCGCCGACCCCGAGAATGAGGTCTTGATCCTGACGGGTAGCGGTGAGGAGTTCATGATGGATTCCGACCCAGACGGGTTCGCCCTCGAGGAGGAGGACCTCGAGTACTGGGCCTACGAATACGCGTACAAAGACGGACGGATAAACGTCAGTTCGCTGATCAATGATCTCCAAATACCGACGATCGGCATCATTAACGGTTCCGGATTCCATTCCGAGATCCTGCTCATGTGTGACCTAACCCTCTGCAGCACCGACGCAAAGATATTCGACTTGCACTACGCAATCAGTTCAGTGCCCGGAGACGGTATCCACAGTTGCTTTCAGGAACTGCTCGGCGTAAAGCGCGCCGCCTACGCGCTGCTCACCGGGCAGTCAATCGATGCACAAACCGCACTGGAGTACGGGATGGTCAACGAAGTCCTCCCCCGGGATCAGTTGATCGACCGGGCGTTTGTGCTAGCCGACCACATCATGTCGCAACCACGCGTAGTCCGCCGACTAACAACGCAGATCATCCGGCGGCCATGGAAAAAGAGAATCGTCGACGACCTGGACGGAGGATTCGGCATTCAGATGTTCGGGCACCTCGCAAAGGGCAAGGCGGTCCACAGCAGAGAACATATAGCGTCGACCACAGATTATGTGCGAGCCGGCCGGCCAAACAGCTTCGACTGATACGCGTCGCGGCTTATCGGCCGGGCTGCTCGGCGAGGCCGCCGAGGCTGGCTCTGAATACGTCGACGTAGCGGCTGCGCTCGGCAGCCAACCGCTCTTCGCGGCTCAGGTCGTAGATGTCGTCGATCCCGGCTTTGGCCGCGGCCAGCGCCGGCTGCGGGCGGTCAATGAAGCGGTTGGCCCATGCTGCGGCGGCGTCGTAGACGTCGTCGGGGGCCACCATGTCGTCGACCAGGCCCAAGGCCAGCGCTTCCTCAGCGTCGAAGAATCGCCCGCTGTACACCAGCTCCTTGGCCCGGCTGACTCCGACGGTGCGGGTCAGCCAGGCCATGCCGCTGCCGTCGGGGATCAGCCCCGCCAGGATCTCCGTCGCGCCGAGCCGCACGTTGTCGCCGCTGACCCGCCAATCGGCGGCCAACGCCAGCGTCAGCCCGGCACCGAGCGCGTAGCCGGTGACCGCGGCAACCGTGGGCTTGGGAATCGCGGCGATCGCGTCGAGGGCATCGCGCCGCGCCCGGATCCAGCTGTCGACTTCCGCCGGGCTCAGCGCCCGCAATGCCGCCATGTCGTCACCGGCGGAAAAAATCTCATGGCCACCGAACAAGACCACCGCGGTGACGTCGTTGCGCGGCCCCACCTCACCGGCGGCTTCGGCGAGCTCACGGTAGATCTGGCGGGTCATCGCGTTGGTGGGCGGCCGCGAGAGCACCAGGGTGGCGATGCCGGGGCGAGCGGCATCGGAGTGGACGCTGACGAACTCTCTCATGGCCACCGTTTGCCGCGCGCCTGGTTATAGCGGTCGGAGTCGAAGAACTCGATTTCGAAGTTGTCGCCGTTGGCCGCCAGGTCGGGCTGCACCGCGACGATCTGGCGTTCCACCGCGAGCACGTCGGCGACGGTGTGGCCGGCCAGTGAGTCCAGCTGCGTCCAGGTCGGCGGCAACAGGAAGGTCCGGCCGGCCGCGAAGTCCTCGATGGCCGCCTCCGGGGTGGTCCACCCGGCCCGGTCGGATTCGGTGTTCTCCCCGTCGGCGCGCTGACCCGCCGGCAGTGCGCCGACGAAGAAGTAGGTGTCGTAGCGGCGGGTCCGTTCGGCCTCGGGGGTGACCCAGTTCGCCCACGGCCGCAGCAGGTCCGCATGCAGCACCAGGTTTTCGGTGCGCAAAAAGTCCGCGAAGGACAGGGTGCCCGCGGCCAGCGCGAGCCGGGATTCCCGGTAGACCGAAGCATCGCCGACGACGCTGGCCGGGTCGTCGGCCGGCCCGGCGAACAACACGCCAGATTCCTCGAAGGTCTCGCGGGCGGCTGCGCACACCAGGGCCTCGGCCAGGTCGGTTTCAATACCGAACCGCTGCGCCCACCATCTCGGTCCTGGCCCGGCCCAGACGATTTCGGCGTTGCGGTCGCGCTCGTCGACGCCGCCGCCGGGAAACACCATCACTCCGGCAGCGAAGTGCATCGCCGCGTGCCGCCGCATCAGGAAGACATCGAGTCCTTGGGTGTTGTCGCGGATCAGCATCACGGTGGCCGCGGGCCGCACGGGCAACGGGGTGCTCATAAATTCCTCCGGTGGGCCGCGCGAGTGCGGGTGCGCCGGGCGAAGTAGCGCCCATCGATGACGTCCACGGCGATCGACTGGCCGAATGCCGCGGACAGATTTTCGGCGGTCAGCACATCTGCCAGTAGACCCGACGCGACGACCTGCCCCTCGGAAAGCAGCATGCAGTGGCTGAAGCCCGGCGGGATCTCCTCGACGTGGTGGGTCACCAGCACCAGTGCCGGCGCATCCGGGTCGGCGGCCAGATCGGTCAGGCGGGTGACCAGCTCCTCGCGGCCGCCCAGGTCCAGACCGGCCGCGGGCTCGTCGAGCAACAGCAGCTCCGGATCGGTCATCAGCGCTCGGGCGATCAGCACCCGCTTGCGCTCCCCCTCCGACAGGGTCTCGTAGCTGCGGTCGGCCAGGTGTTCGGCACCGAGGCTTTCCAACATGTCGATCGCGCGGTGGTAGTCGACCTCCTCGTAGCGCTCCCGCCAGCGGCCCAGCACCGCGTAACCCGCCGAGACCACCAGGTCGCGCACCACTTCGGCACCGGGCACCCGTTGCGCCAGCGCCGACGAGCTCAACCCCACCCGGGCGCGTAATTCCGACATGTCGACTCGGCCCAGCCGCTCACCCAGCACGTAGGCCACACCCGACGACGGGTGTTCGGTGGCGGCGGCGATGCGCAGCAGCGATGTCTTGCCGGCGCCATTGGGGCCGATGATCACCCAGCGTTCGTCAAGTTCCACCGACCAACTCACCGGCCCGACCAGTGTCTGGCCGCTGCGGTGCAACGAAACCTCTCGGAAGTCGATCAGCAGGTCGGGGTCGGGCACCCGACCATCGTGCCGTACCGAGTGGGGGCCGAGTCGCCCGACCCGGCGGTAATCTAATGCCGCGAGAGTGCAGTTATCGACGTCGCCACTCGAAAAATGCGTCGGTAGTTGCACTTTCGCGAGTCGCCGCGCTACTCGGGCGGGATATCGACGCGCCGCAACACGCCGTCGACCGCGTCGGCGGCCTCGATCTCGCCGCGGGTGACCCCGAGAATGAACAACACGGTGTCGAGGTAGGGGTAGCTGAGCGACGCGTCGGCCACCTCCCGCAGCGCCGGCTTGGCGTTGAAAGCAATCCCCATCCCGGCGGTGGCCAGCATGTCGATGTCGTTGGCGCCGTCACCGACGGCGACGGTCTGCTCCAGCGGAATCCCGGCCTGGTGCGCGAAGTCACGCAGCGCCTTGGCTTTTCCGGCCCGGTCGATGATCGGGCCGGCGACCCGGCCGGTGAGCATGCCGTCGATGATCTCCAGCTCGTTGGAGGCGACAAAGTCCAGCATCAGCTCGTGCGCGAGTGGTTCGATCACCTGGCGAAAACCGCCGGACACCACGCCGATGTGAAATCCCAACCGCCGCAGCGTGCGCAGTGTGGTGCGAGCGCCCGGGGTGAGCTCCAGCTGAGCGGCAACGTCGTCGAGCACCTCGGCGGGCAGACCCGCCAGCGTGGCGACCCGCTGTTGCAGCGACTCGGCGAAGTCCAGTTCGCCGCGCATCGCCGCATCGGTGATGGCCGCCACCACGTCCTGGGCTCCGCTTCGGGCGGCCAGCATCTCGATGACCTCGCCCTGGATCAGGGTCGAGTCGACGTCAAACACGATGAGCCGTTTGGCGCGTCGCGACAGGCTGTAGTCCTCCACCGCCACATCGACGCCCGCGTCGGCGGCCACCCGCGTCAGCGCAGCCTGCAGCTTGCCGCCGATACCGGGCGGCGCCGACACTTGCAGTTGCAGACCGGTGACCGGGTAGTCGGACACGCCGCGGATGACGTCGATGTTGACGCCCAGCGCGGCGACCTCCTGAGCCACCGCACCGAAGGCCCCGGCGGTGATCGGCCGCCCCAGCACGACGATGGTGTGGGTCGAGGGCTCCCGGATGACCGGCAGGTCGTCGGTGCGCTCGATCGTGACGTCCAGGCCCACCCGGCGGATGGCCGCCTCGACGTCATCCCGCAGCGCCTGGCCCTCGGCCACCTCCACCGGGGCCGACACCAGCACGCCCAGCGTCAGTCGGCCACGGATGACCACCTGCTCGACATTGAGCAGCTCAACCTTGTGCTCGGAGAGGACCTCGAACAGCGCTGACGTCACACCTGGCTGGTCGACACCGGTGACGGTGATCAGCACCGGCACCTTGGCGGGCGTACTCACCCGCGGCTGTAGCCGCTATCGCTCATCAGGTGCGAACGCTCACGTCGTCGGCTTCGGTGACGTCGCCGCCCGAGGGGTGTGGTCCCCGGCCGATGTGCGCTTCGGCGCGCAGCCGTTCCACCATGTGCGGGTAGTGCAGCTCGAAGGCCGGACGCTCGGAGCGGATGCGCGGCAGCTCGTGGAAGTTGTGCCGCGGCGGCGGGCAACTGGTGGCCCACTCCAGCGAGTTGCCGTATCCCCACGGGTCGTCGACGGTGACGACTTCCCCGTACCGCCAACTCTTGAAGACGTTCCACACGAACGGCAGCATCGATGCGCCGAGGATGAACGCCCCGATCGTCGAAACGATGTTGAACATCTGGAAGCCGTCGGTGGGCAGGTAGTCGGCGTAGCGGCGCGGCATACCGGCGTCCCCGACCCAGTGCTGGATCAAGAACGTGGTGTGAAAACCAATGAACGTCAACCAGAAATGCAGCTTGCCCAGTCGCTCGTCGAGCAGCCGGCCGGTCATCTTCGGGAACCAGAAGTACACGCCGGCGAAGGTCGAGAACACGATGGTGCCGAACAGCACGTAGTGGAAGTGCGCGACCACGAAATAGCTGTCGGTCACGTGGAAGTCCAGCGGCGGGCTGGCCAGCAGCACCCCGGTCAGACCGCCGGCCAGGAAGGTGACCGCGAAGCCGATCGAGAACAGCATCGGCGTCTCGAACGTCATCTGGCCCTTCCACATGGTGCCGATCCAGTTGAAGAACTTGATTCCGGTCGGCACCGCGATCAGGTACGTCATGAACGAAAAGAACGGCAGCAGAACGGCTCCGGTGGCGAACATGTGGTGCGCCCACACCGCGACCGACAGCGCGGCGATCGACATCGTCGCATACACCAGCGTGGTGTAGCCGAACACCGGCTTGCGAGAGAACACCGGGAAGATCTCGGTGACGATGCCGAAGAACGGCAGCGCGACGATGTACACCTCGGGGTGCCCGAAGAACCAGAACAAGTGCTGCCACAACAGAACCCCGCCGTTGGAGGCGTCGTAGATGTGCGCACCCAGGTGCCGGTCGGCGGCCAGCCCGAACAGCGCGGCGGTCAGCAGCGGGAAGACCATCAGCACCAGGATCGAGGTGATCAGGATGTTCCAGGTGAAGATCGGCATCCGGAACATCGTCATCCCGGGGGCGCGCATGCAGACCACCGTGGTGATCATGTTGACTCCACCCAGGATGGTGCCCAGACCGGCGACGATCAGGCCCACGATCCACAGGTCGGGCCCGGCGCCGGGTGAGTGGATGGCGTCGGTCAACGGGGTGTAGGCCGTCCAGCCGAAGTCCGCGGCGCCGCCCGGCGTGATGAAGCCCGCCATTCCGATCAACGCGCCGAACAGGAACAGCCAGTAGGAGAACGCGTTCAGCCGCGGGAACGCGACGTCGGGGGCGCCGATTTGCAGCGGCAGCACCAGGTTGGCGAACCCGAACACGATCGGGGTGGCATAGAACAGCAGCATGATCGTGCCGTGCATGGTGAACAGCTGGTTGAACTGCTCATTCGACAGGAACTGCAGACCCGGCGCGGCGAGCTCGGTGCGCATCAGCAGCGCCATCAGTCCGCCGATGAAGAAGAAGGCGAAGCAGGTGACGACGTACATGATGCCGATCAGCTTGTGATCGGTGGTGGTCACCAGCTTGTAGATCAGGTTGCCTTTAGGTCCCGTCCGGGCCGGGTAGGGGCGACTGGCCTCAAGTTCTCCCAGCGGGGGCGCTTCGGTTGTCAAGAGCTCCTCCAAACGTCGAACAAGGCACCGGGATTCTCACTGAATCCTAACCTCTGATCGGCCACGTGACGGCCCGGGTCCTACAAACTGTCGTAATTGGCGGGGCAGCCTCGTCGCGCTGGTCGCGAGCTGCGCGGATGTTACCGTCGGACGCGTGCTGTTCAGCGGTGTGCGACCAGGTGTTCTGCTTGCCGCAGCCGCTGGCGCGACAGCAATTTCGGCCACGCTGTGCACCAGTTGCAGCTCCGGGGGACAACCGTCGCCCGAGTCGTCGCGATCGGTGATCACCAGCACCACCCAAATCGCCGGCGCCGGCGTGCTGGGCAACCAGCGCAGACCCGACGAATCGTGTGCAAACCAACCGGCACAGGCCGACTCGGGCCCACCGATGCGGCAGGCACACAACGCTGCGGGCGTAAATCCTGACGTGGTCGACGTGCACGCCGATCCGCAGCGCATCGTCGCGCTGTCCGGAGATGCGCTCGACGCGTTGTGTGCGCTGGGCCTGCAGTCCCGCATCATTTCCGCCGCCTTGCCCGACGGGTCGTCGAGCCAGCCGTCCTATCTGGGCAGGGTCGTGCACCAACTGCCCGGGGTGGGTACCCGCGGCGCTCCGGATCTGGCCGGCATCACCGCGGCCAAGCCGGATCTGATCCTCGGCTCGCAAGCCGCAACACCGCAGCTCTACCCGCAGCTGGCGGCCATTGCCCCGACCGTGTTCACCGCGGCACCCGGGGCTGCCTGGCAGGACAGCCTGCGCAGTATCGGTGCGGCCACGGGGCGTGCCGATGCCGCGGCTGCGTTGATCCACGATTTCACCTCCAAAGCCGGCGAAACCGGCGCCGCGCACGACGCCGCCCACTTCCAGGCATCGGTCGTGCAGTTCACCGAGAACAGCGTGCGGGTGTATGGCGCCGACAACTTCCCGGCCAGTGTGCTGAAGGCCGTCGGCGTCGACCGGCCGCCGGCGCAACGCTTCACTGACAAGCCCTATATCGAGATCGGCACCACCGACGCCAACCTGGCCGGCACGCCGGATCTCAGCGCGGCCGACGCCGACATTGTCTACGTGTCCTTCGCGTCATCGGCCGCCAAAGACCGCGCGCCAACCGTGCTGGAGAGCGATGCGTGGCGCAAGTTATCCGCCTACCGCGACAACCGGGTGTTCATCGTCAACAACGAGGTGTGGCAGACCGGGCAGGGTCTGGTCGCGGCCCGCGGTGTTGTCGACGACCTGCGGTGGGTCAACGCGCCAATCAACTGACGGCCGGTGACGTCGTCCGCGAGCGTCACGCCTGTGAGATTGCCCTCATGGGGAAGAAATACATAGCTTACCTAGGCTATTCTGGCCAGGTCCCCCTCAATCTGCTGCTGACAAAAGACGTACTCAAGAGGTTTGTGATGAGCACTGTTTCCGCCTATGCCGCCACCTCGGCGACTGAACCGTTGACCAAAACGACGATTACCCGCCGCGACCCGGGGCCCCATGATGTGGCCATCGACATCAAGTTCGCCGGAATCTGTCACTCCGATATCCACACCGTCAAAGCCGAATGGGGTCAACCGAACTACCCGGTGGTGCCCGGCCACGAGATCGCCGGCGTAGTGACGGCGGTGGGCTCGGAGGTCACCAAGCACAACGTCGGCGACCGCGTCGGGGTCGGCTGTTTCGTGGATTCCTGCCGCGAGTGCAACAGCTGTTTGGCCGGCCTGGAGCAGTACTGCAAGCGCGGACCGATGGGCACCTACAACGGCGTCGACCGGGACGGCCAGCCGACCCAGGGCGGCTACAGCGGCGCGATCGTCGTCGACGAGAACTACGTGCTGCGCATCCCCGACTCGCTGCCGCTGGACGCCGCGGCGCCGCTGCTGTGCGCCGGTATCACGCTGTATTCCCCACTGCGGCACTGGAATGCCGGACCGGGCAAGCGGATCGCGGTGATCGGCCTGGGCGGCCTCGGACACATGGGCGTCAAGCTCGCTACCGCGATGGGCGCCGACGTCACGGTGCTGTCGCAGTCCCTGAAGAAGATGGAAGACGGCCTGCGCCTGGGCGCCAAGCATTACTACGCCACCTCGGATCCCGAGACCTTCAAAGCGTTGCGGGACGGCTTCGACCTGATCATCAACACCGTCTCGGCCAACTTGGATCTCAGCGAGTACCTCAAACTCCTCGATGTCGACGGGACGATGGTCGAGCTCGGGATGCCCGAACACCCGATGGAAGTACCGGCGTTCCCGCTGGCAGCCTGGCGGCGCAGCCTCTCCGGCTCGCTGATCGGTGGTATCGCCGAGACGCAGGAGATGTTGGACTTCTGCGCCGAGCACAACGTGACACCTGAAATCGAGGTCATCGAACCCGACTACGTCAACGTGGCCTATGAGCGGGTGCTGGCCAGCGACGTGCGCTACCGCTTCGTGATCGACACCTCGACGCTCTAAGCGCTTTCAGCGTCGACCTCGACGCCGACTAGCGGCCAGCCGGCCGCGGCCAGTATCCCGGCGACTCGCTGGATGTTTTCCGGACCGGCGTCATAGTGCGTCATGTCCGAGATGAACTCCGCAATCTCGTCGTGGTGGATCTTGCCGCCGTCCAACGCCTTTGATCCGCCGGCGGTGATGTTATGCACCACCTCGGCGACCTGTTCTTCGGTCAGTGGTGTGCTGCGCAGCAGCGCCAGCAACGGCACCCGGTCGGGCCCGGGCACGCCGTCGGGATAACCGACCTGCAGCCAACGCAGCACCGAGCTGAGAAACGACGTGGTGGCCATGGAATCTAGTCTGCCGCCGCCGAGGTCACCCGCGCATCCTGACACGCAGGGCCGCTCGCGAAATTCATATGTCGTTCACAGGCTTTCGCGGATCCGGCTATTCATCTGCGGCCGGTGGCCGGGGCGAGGCGCGCCACCCCGCGGAGAAGCCACGGTGCGCGCGTCGCGATCAGCTCCACGGCACGGTCCGAGCGGTGCATCGCGGTCCGACGGCCAGGAGTGGGCATTGACGCCAGTTCCGCCTCGGGCGATCCGGCCCGCGGGCCGCGGCGATCCACCGCCAGCAGTTGCCAAATGCCCGGCACGCCACGCAGTTCGACGTTGCCACGGTCCTCGAAGCCAGTGCCCGAGCCCACGACAAGGTCACGCACGGTGCGGGACACGACAATGTCGCCCGGCCCTGCATGCCCGAGGATCCGCGCCGCGATGTGTACCGCGATTCCCCCGATGTCATTGTCGAGTAGTTCGCATTCGCCGGTGTGGATGCCGACGCGAATCTGGATGCCCAGGGTCTCGGCGTCAGCGCGCAACGCCTCGGCGCAGCGGATGGCCTGCGTCGGGCCGTCGAACGTGGTGAGGTGGCCGTCGCCGGTGCTCTTGACCACCGTGCCATCGAACCGTTGCGTGAGTTCGGCGGTGATCTCACCAAAGCGGTGCAGCACCGCGCGCCACTGCTCATCGCCCGCTGCCGCGGCATGTTGGGTCGAGGCGACCATGTCGGTGAACAACACGGTGCGCAGGGCGCGATGCGACTGCGCAGGCGCGGCATGGCTGCCGGTGAGGAACTCCTCGATCCCAGTCAGGATCTTGTCGGGCTCGGTCAAGAAGGGTGCATGGTCCACACCCTCGACCTCCAGGTATCGCGCGCCGGGGATGTGACTGGCGAGATACTGACCGCCCTGCACCGGGACCGCGGGGTCCTGGCGGGAATGGATGATGAGAGTTGGCACGGTGATCGTTGGCAGGATCGGCCGCACGTCGGTCGAGAAGGCCGCTTCGAATGACGCCCGCGCCATCCCCGGGCTGGCGGCCATGCGCTCCAGCATTGCGAGCTGGCGTATCGACCGGACCGACGGCGCGCTGATGCTGGCTGCCGCACCGGTGCCCCACCCGTAGCGCACAGCGCGGCAAGCTTCCAACCAGCGGGCGAGCTGTTCAATCGACGGCGTGTAGTCCTCGCCCACCTCGGCGACGTAGCGCGCCCGCAACTCGGCCGGCCCCCGCTCCATGTCGTCCCACTCGCCCGGATTGAACGCGTATGTGGCGCAGAGGATCAGCGCGCGCACTCGCTCCGGTCGTGTTGCCGCGAACATCATGGCGGCCGGTCCACCGTCGCTCAGACCGGAAACGACTGCCTGTCCGAAACCGACGGCGTCCATGACGGCCTCAATCTCGGCCACCCGATCATCCAGCGTGCGAACTTTCGGCACCGGATCGGAAAGCCCGACTCCGGCCTTGTCGAACAAAAGGACGCGACAGAACGTGGCGAGCTGCTCCATGAACGCTTTGAATTGGGGCAGGGTCCAGGCCAGCTCGATGTGGCTGACGAACGGGTTGACGACGACGAGCTCGACAGGCGCGTCGCCAAATACCTGATACGCCAGGCTGAGATCGCCACACGATGCGTATGACGTTTCCGGCACGGGTTGAGCGTACTGCTGATCTCACTGCTCGGCGGGCTACCAGCCGCAGTCGCATCAAGTTTCGTGACTAGCTCAATGGCGGGCGATGTTCAGAAGTCCCAGTCCTCGTCCTCGGTGACGACCGCCTTGCCGATCACATACGACGAGCCCGAGCCGGAGAAGAAGTCGTGGTTCTCGTCGGCGTTGGGCGAGAGCGCCGACAGGATCGCCGGGTTGACGTCGGTCTCGTCACGCGGGAACAGCGCCTCGTATCCGAGGTTCATCAGCGCCTTGTTGGCGTTGTAGCGCAAGAACTTTTTGACGTCTTCGGTCAGCCCGACTTCGTCATAGAGGTCTTGGGTGTACTCCACCTCGTTGTCATAGAGCTCGAAGAGCAATTCGTAGGTGTAGTCCTTCAATTCGGCTTGGGTGGCGGGGTCTTCGAGCGCCAATCCGCGCTGGTACTTGTAGCCGATGTAGTAGCCGTGCACCGCCTCGTCGCGGATGATCAGCCGGATCACGTCGGCGGTGTTGGTCAGCTTGGCCCGACTGCTCCAGTACATCGGCAGATAGAACCCGGAATAGAACAGAAAACTCTCCAGCAGCGTGGAGGCCACCTTGCGCTTGAGCGGCTCGTCGCCGCGGTAGTACTGCATCACGATCTCGGCCTTGCGCTGCAAGTTGGTGTTCTCTTCCGACCAGCGGAAGGCGTCGTCGATCTCGGCGGTCGAGCACAGCGTGGAGAAGATCTGGCTGTAGCTCTTGGCGTGCACCGACTCCATGAACGCGATGTTCGTGTAGACGGCTTCCTCATGAGGCGTCAGCGCGTCGGGAATCAGGCTGACCGCCCCGACCGTGCCCTGGATGGTGTCCAGCAGCGTCAGCCCGGTGAACACCCGCATGGTCAGCTGCTTCTCGTGTGCGGTGAGCGTCCCCCAGGACGGGATGTCGTTGGACACCGGCACCTTCTCGGGCAACCAGAAGTTGCCGGTCAACCGGTCCCAGACCTCGGCGTCCTTCTCGTCTTGCACCCGGTTCCAGTTGATCGCCGAGACTCGATCGATCAGCTTCACTTTTTCGGTCACCAGAACCCCACTTCACCAGGACGGATTGCCAGCCGTGTTCGGACCTCAAACACTACCCCTGGGGTGCGACAAGTGGCCGCAACACAAGAAGTTGTGTTGCCGTGTCGTGCGAACCGCCCAGGTTCGAGCGCCGCGCGCGGGGGTATCGCAAGAACCGTGAACATCCTCGGCTCGATTACACCTGCGGCGCAGCGACTTGTTTCCGTCTATCGCCGAACGGGAGCGGATGTGCCGTTCGGCGATCCGCTGCCCTCGCATGGCACCGAAATGGAAGGCTGGTTCTGGCGACTTTCCGACCCCTCCGACGGACGGGTGGTAGTCGCCCTGTGCAGCGCAAACCGACACCCCGATGGCGACTGGTTGACTGCCGCGATCGCCCTACATCCGGGCGGTGTGGTGCGTTCTGCCGCGATCGACGGCGTCAGTGCTGACCGCTCAAAATTTTCGGTCATCGCCCGCGCGGGCGCCGACTTCGTCGAGGCCAACGGCAAACGGTTGGCGATGGCCATCGACGACAGCGCAGTGGACCTCACCGTTACCCGAGAATTCGGATGGCCGAAGGCATTTGCCGGCGGCGGAGCCGTCTCGTCGGTGCCTTTCTTGAATCAATACTGGCATCCGTACCGACTGGACGCTAAGGCTTCGGGAACAGTGACGTGTGGAGACCAACGTTGGCGGTTTACCGACGCCACGTTGTATTGCGAACGCAATTGGGGAGCGGGTTTCCCACGTCGCTGGTGGTGGGGTCAGGCTCACGACTTCGGTGAAGCCGACGTGTCGGTGGTGTTCTCAGGGGGCCTGTTGGAGCTCGGGCCGCTGCGACGGGAGGTGACCGGAGTTGTTGTGCGACTACAGGATCGGGTCCTGCGCATCACTCCCCCCGCGTGGGTGTCGTCCAATTGCGATGGACGGCGGTGGCGGGTTGACGCCCACAGCGCACGCTACCGCGTTGAGCTAGATGGGCGTGGCGATGAGGCGGGGCCCCACGTGCTTCCGGTACCGCTGCCCGCAGAACGCCGCAACATCGGCGCCGACTACCAATATCTGGCCGGGACTCTGCGCTGCACGGTCCGCGAATGGGGCCGCATCATTTTCGATGGCACAACGCAGTTGGCGGGTTTGGAAATTGGCAGCCGCCCAGGCTGACGCACGCTAGGCCACTGTTCAACGGACGACACAACATGTACCATTTGGTACATGATTACCGAGGACACTGTCGAGATCGATGCGTCGCCGCAACTGGTTTGGCAGGTATTCAGCGACGTCGAGCGCTGGCCCGAGTGGACGGCGTCGGTGACGTCGTTGGCCGCGGTGGACGGCGCCGGGCTCGCGGTCGGCAAGCGGTTCGCGATCAAGCAGCCACGCATGTCGAAGCTGGTCTGGCAGGTCACCGAGGTCGAGCCGGGCTCATCGTGGACGTGGGTGCAGCGCGCCCCCGGCGCGTCGACCAGCGCCCGCCACGAGGTGATCCCCCAACCCGGCGGCCGCACGCTGGTGCGCCAGCGGCTCGACCAGCGCGGCCCGCTCGGCGCTCTGGTCGCGCGGCTGATGGGATCGATGACCAAGCGTTATCTCAAGCTCGAGGCCCAGGGACTCAAGGCCCGGTCTGAGCAACTCAGCCGGGCCAATGGCACGCACCCCTGACGCGGAACGGCGCCGGCAGCTGCTCGACGCGCTGGTCGCGGAGTTCGCCGCGGGCGGCGTGGGCGACCGTTCGCTGCGCGACGTGGCCGCCGCCGTCGGCACCAGCCATCGGATGTTGCTGCACCACTTTGGTTCTCGGGAGGACCTGCTGGTGGCGATCGTCGAGGACGTCGAGCGCCGCCAGATGGCGCTCTTGCGCGAGCTGCCCACCAACCCGGCCGAGGGCTTTGCCGCTATGTGGAACGATTTGCGGCGGCCCGAACTGCGGCAATTCGAGCGCCTCTTCTTTGAGTGCTACGCCCGCGCCGTCCAGGGCGAAAAGCCTTTCGTCCGAATGGTTCCCGGCGCCGTCGACGGCTGGCTGGCCGAGGCCAAGCAAGTCGCCGACGGCCCGGTCGACCCCGCCATGGCAAGGCTCGGGCTGGCCGTAATTCGTGGGCTCTTGCTGGACCTCGTGGCCACCGACGACGAAGCCGGCGTCGACGCGGCCGCGGCGGCTTTTGCGCGCCTACTGGATGACGGCCTTGCGGGCGGCGCGTGAGCCCTCGCCGATCCCGAAGAACTGGTACTCCTCCGGCTTGACCGAGCGGGTCGCCCGCCAGTACTGCCAGGTGTAGCCGCCCCAGAGCACCGTGTTCTTGCCGTGCTCGTCGAGATACCAACTGCTGCAGCCGCCGGTGTTCCATACGGAGGGACCTAGCATGCGCTGCAACTCCGCGTTGAATTGGTCCTGCGCGGCACGCGTCGGCGCCAGCGCCTGCGCTCCCCGCTTGTCACACGTCTTAATCGCATCAGCGACGTAGCGGATCTGCGATTCGATCATGAACACCACCGAGTTGTGGCCCAGGCCGGTATTCGGGCCCAGCAGGAAGAACAGGTTGGGTACGTCAGCGACGGTGATACCGCGATGGGCGCCGAGGCCCTCGCGGTTCCACCGATCGATCAGATCCTCGCCGTGCTGCCCCTTGATCTGGACGTAGGTGTAGGAGTCAGTGACGTGGAAGCCAGTGGCGTAGACGATCACGTCGGCCGGGTGTTCGGTGCCGTCCGCGGTGACGATCCCGTCGCGCGTGATGCGCGTGATGCCCTCGGTGATCACTTCGGTATTAGGGGCGGCCACCGCCGCGTAATACGTCGAGGAGTTCAGGATTCGCTTGCAACCAATGCGGTATTTGGGGGTCAGCTTGCGGCGCAGCTCTCGGTCTCGCACCGAGCGCCAGATGTTCCACTTGCAATACGCCTCAATGAATTTCAGCGCATTAGGACGCTTCGTCATGCCGAACGCCAACGCCTCCTGCGCCCAATAGATCGCCAGGCGCACCAGCGGACGCAGCCCAGGAACGTTTTCCATGGCCGTCCGCAGCGCCGAAGGGATTTCGGGATTCGAGCGGGGCACTACCCACGGTGGGGTGCGCTGGTAGAGCTGAAGTTCGGAGACTTGCCCGACAATTTCAGGGACGATCTGGATGGCGCTGGCACCGGTCCCGATGATCGCCACCCGCTTGCCGGTGAGGTCGACGCTGTGGTCCCACTCCGCGGAATGGAAAGCGGGGCCGGCGAATTGGTCGCGCCCCTCGATCTGGGGGAAAGATGGGACATGCAATGCCCCGGCCCCCGAGATGAGGAACTGGGCGACGTATTCACGTCCGTTGGCGGTGAACACATGCCAGCGGAGCTCGTCATCGTCCCAGTGGCCACGATCGACCAGCGAACCGAACTGAATGTGGCGGCGCAAGCCGTATTTATCGGTGACACCCTTCAGGTAGTCCCAGATCTCAGGCTGGTAGGAGAACGGGTTCTTCCAGTCCGGCTTCGGTTCAAATGAAAACGAATACAGGTGCGACGGGATGTCACATGCGCAGCCGGGGTAGCTGTTGTCCCGCCAGGTGCCGCCGATGTCGTCGGCCTTCTCCAGGATGACGAAGTCGACCCCCTGGCGCTGCAGCGCGATAGCCATCCCCAGGCCGGAAAAGCCGGTTCCGATGATGACTGCACGGGTATGCACGGGGCTCTGCTGCGCCTGAGTTTGCGGCGCCGACTCGGCGATCGTCATAAATGTCGATCCTACCTGGGAACGCCGGTACCGGGTACTTCAGCGTCCGTCGGTGAGCAAGGCGATCGACTGACGCAGCTGCTGCTCAGGCGGAGCGGGCGGTAGCGGCACGTCGGGCCGGGTGCGAAACGCGTCGACTATCAACGCCGCGAACCGGCGCCAAGTGTCCGGGGCCGCGCTACCAGTGGTCCTCAACACGCCGGCGTTGGCCATCAGCATGACGACGATGTCGGCGACGGCCACATCGGGCCGCAGCCTCCCCTCGGCCTGCGCCCGGCCGATCAGCACCCTGACCTTCTCGACGGTCTCGTTGGTGCGTTGCTCAACGGCGCTGCTGGCCGGAAACGCCGTCGTCAACAAATCACGCAGACCGGCGTCGCTCGCCTGTAGCGCGCACAACTCGAAGACCAACGTCCGAAAGCCGTCCCAGGCACGGGGATTGGCGAGCGCCCCGTCTACCGCCTCGGTGTAGCGGGACATGTTGCGCTCGAACGCGGCGGCCGCCAGATCGGCGCGGGTCGGGAAGCGCCGGTACAGCGTGGCCACACCCACCCCGGCGCGGTTGGCGATCTCTTCCAGCGGCACCGACAGGCCGCGCTCGGCGAACAACTCGGCGGCCGCGGCCAAAATCCGGTCCCGGTTGAGTTTCGCGTCGGCCCGAAGTGGCCTGGCTCCCTTCGCGCGCCCGGGTGCGCCTGAAATCACAGGCCAACCATACCCGCTGAACTGGAGGGCGGCATCCACTTATGCGTATCGTCGAGCTGGACGTAAGTGGTAATCGCCCTCCACATATGAATGGAGCTCATACATGGCCGTCACCCTGACCGCCCCCGACCTGACCCGCGGAGCCCGGCATCGGGCGCCCGGCCACCGCGGGATACGGGGTAATCCGTGGTGGACGTTGATCGCCGTGTCGATCGGCGTCATCATGGTGGGCCTCGACGCATCCGTGGTGGCCATCGCCAACCCGCGCATCGCCACCGACCTGCGGGCGTCGCTGTCGGACTTGCAGTGGATCACCGACGCCTACATGCTCGCGCTGGCCTCGCTGCTGATCTTCGGCGGAAAACTCGGCGACCGCTTCGGGCGCCGGCAGGTGTTCTTCATCGGCGTGCTCGGTTTCGCCGCAACGTCCGTCGCGATTGGTCTAGTCGGCAGCGTCGCCGGCGTCATCGCGCTGCGCACGCTGCAGGGCGTCTTCGGTGCACTCTTGATGCCGAGCACGCTGGCCATCGTGCGTGCCACTTTCCCGCCCGAAAAGCTCAACACCGCCGTCGGAATCTGGGGCGCCGCATCGGGTGTGTCGATTGCCGCCGGCCCCATCGTCGGTGGGCTACTGGTCGAACACGTCAGCTGGCAATCGGTCTTCTACATCAATGCGCCGATCGCCGCCGCCGCGTTGTTGATCGGCGGGCGGGCCATCGTCGAGAGCCGCAGCGGTGGTGAACACCGCCTGGACGTTCCCGGCATCACCACGTTGTCCGGTGGGCTGTTCCTGATCGTCTTCGGCCTGATCAAGGCACAGAACTGGGGCTGGCTGGCGGGCCGCACGCTACTGGTACTGCTCGCCGGCTTGGCCGCGATGGCCGTGTTTGTACTGATCGAGTTGCGGACGGCTGAACCGCTGCTGCCGATGCGGCTGTTCGCCAACCGGTCGCTGTCGATCGGCACCGCGGTCGTCGTCATCGACTTCTTCGCGCTGTTCGGTGCGGTGTTCTTCCTGTCGCTGTACCTGCAGAACGTGCAGGGCTTCTCCCCTGTCGAAACCGGTGTGCGCACACTGCCGCTGAGCGTGGCGCTGATGGTCACCGCACCGCTGTCCGGATGGCTCACCGAGAAATTCGGTCCGCGCCCGGCAATGGTGGTCGGGCTGGTTGCCGTTGCGGCCGGGTTGTTCTCGTTGGCGTTCCTGCGAGCCGATTCCGGCTATTCGGCGTTGTGGCCGGCATTTGTACTGCTGGGCGCGGGCATCGGGCTGGTGCTGACCGCCAGCGCGGACGCCATCATCGCCAACGCCAGCGTCGACGACGCCGGGGTGGCCGGCGGCCTGCAAAGCACCGCTGTGCAGCTGGGCGGGGTGCTGGGCACGACGATTCTCGGCTCGGTGCTCTCCAGCCGGGTCGGTTCGGTCCTCGTCGACCAGCTCACCAGCGCCGGTACACCTGCACCAGTGGCCGCAAAGTTGTTAGCTGCCAAAGAGCTAGTGGCCCAAGGTGTTTCGCCTGTGACACCCGGCATGCCGGCCCCGCTGGCGCACGCGGTGTCGCAGGGCAGCCACGGCGCGTTCATGGTCGGGCTGCACGCGTCGATGGTTGTCGCCGCGGTAGCGGCCGGCATCGGCGCGCTGCTCGCTCTGTTCGTCCGCCGCGGGGCCAACTAGCTCGCGGCGGTGTCGCGCGGCGCCGCCTTGTGGATCGGCAAATCGGGGTCCAGGTCGATGCCGAGCAGCTCGGCGGTGCCGCTGATGACGCCCATCATGATCGTCGTCAGATGCGCTACGAATTCGTCGTGGGGCATGCGCCGCGGGCTGTCGGGCTTGGGGCCCAGCCACCAGTCGGTGGCCGATTGCGCCGAACCGAACGCGGCGAATGCGGCGAGTTCGATCGCGGCGGCGTCGAGGTCCATTTCCCGCATCTCGTTGTTGAACATCTCGGCCATGGCCAAGGTGATGCCGCGGCCCTCGTTCAGAGCGCGCATCGTGGACTCGGACCGCTCCGGGAAGCGGCCCTGGATGAAGAACCGCAGCACGTTGGGATGCTGGTCGACGAGGTTGACGTACTCCTCGACGCTGCGCCGGATGATGTCCCGGGCCGAGTTGGTGGCGAAGTCGACCGATGGGAAGACCGCCGCCCACAACATGTCGCGCAGACGTTCCCCGATTGCCTGGAACAGATCAGACTTGTCGTGGAAGTGTCGGTAGATCTTGGGTTTGGCGGTGCCGGCCTCTTCGGCGATCTCGCGGACGCTGAGATCCGGTCCTAAGCGGTCGATGGCGCGGAAGGCCGCCTCGACGATTTCACCCCGAACCTTTTTGCGGTGCTCGCGCCAGCGCTCGCTGCGCGCGTCGACCTTGCCGCCCGGCTTTGCGCCGGGATGGGGCCGGGGGATTCTCACCACGCCAAGCAACTTTACCTTTGCTGTCGAGCGGCCACGTATGTCACACGAAATGCCGAATCGCGTGCATCAAGTGGCCACTCGACTGAAGGCGCCTACAGCATGCAGGAGACGCAGCCCTCCACCTCGGTGCCCTCCAATGCCATCTGGCGCAGCCGGATGTAGTACAGCGTTTTGATGCCCTTGCGCCAGGCGTAGATCTGAGCCTTGTTCACATCGCGGGTGGTGGCGGTGTCCTTGAAGAACAATGTCAGCGAAAGCCCTTGGTCCACATGCTGAGTGGCTGCCGCGTAGGTGTCGATGATCTTCTCGTAGCCGATCTCGTAGGCGTCCTGGTAGTACTCCAGGTTGTCGTTGGTCATGTACGGCGCCGGGTAGTAGGCCCTGCCGATCTTGCCTTCCTTGCGGATCTCGACCCTGGACACGATCGGGTGGATCGAACTCGTCGAGTGGTTGATGTAGGAGATCGACCCGGTCGGCGGCACCGCCTGCAGGTTCTGGTTGTAGATGCCGTGGGCCTGCACCGACTCCTTCAACCGCTGCCAATCATCCTGCGTCGGGATGCGAATGCCGGCCTCGGCGAAGAGCTCACGCACCTTGGGCGTCGCCGGTTCCCATACCTGTTCGGTGTAGCGATCGAAGAATTCCCCCGACGCGTACTTGGAGTTCTCGAAGCCCTTGAAGTGCGTACCGCGTTCGAGCGCAATGCGGTTCGATGCCCGCAGCGCGTGATACAGCACGCAGTAGAAGTAGATGTTGGTGAAGTCGATGCCTTCGTCGGAGCCATAGAAAATGTGTTCGCGGGCCAGGTAGCCGTGCAGGTTCATCTGACCCAACCCGATGGCATGCGAGTCGTTGTTGCCCTGCTCGATCGAGGGCACCGAGGTGATGTGCGTCTGATCGGAGACCGCCGTCAAGGCCCGGATCGCCACCTCGATAGTCTGCGCGAAATCCGGCGAGTCCATCGTCTTGGCGATGTTCAGCGACCCCAGGTTGCACGAGATGTCTTTGCCCACTTTGGCATACGACAAGTCATCGTTGAAGAGCGACGGTGTGGACACCTGCAGGATCTCCGAGCACAGGTTGGAGTGGGTGATCTTGCCGTCGATCGGGTTGGCCCGGTTCACCGTGTCCTCGAACATGATGTAGGGATAACCGGACTCGAACTGCAGCTCGGCGAGCGTCTGGAAGAATTCGCGGGCCTTGATCTTCGTCTTGCGGATGCGTGCATCATCGACCATCTCGTAGTACTTCTCGGTGATCGAGACGTCGGCGAACGCCACACCGTAGATGCGTTCGACGTCATAGGGCGAGAACAGGTACATGTCTTCGTTTTTCTTGGCCAGCTCGAAGGTGATGTCGGGGATCACCACGCCCAGCGAGAGCGTCTTGATCCGGATCTTCTCGTCGGCGTTTTCCCGCTTGGTGTCCAGAAAGCGGTAGATGTCGGGGTGATGAGCGTGCAGGTACACGGCGCCGGCACCCTGGCGCGCACCGAGCTGGTTGGCGTAGGAGAACGAGTCCTCCAGCAACTTCATGATCGGGATGACGCCCGAGCTCTGGTTTTCGATGTTCTTGATCGGCGCGCCGTGCTCGCGAATGTTGCTCAGCAGCAAGGCAACTCCCCCGCCGCGTTTGGACAGCTGCAGCGCGGAGTTGATCGAGCGGCCGATCGACTCCATATTATCTTCGACGCGAATTAGGAAACAGCTCACTGGCTCGCCGCGCTGCTTCTTGCCGGAGTTGAGGAATGTCGGGGTGGCCGGCTGGAACCGGCCCTCGATGACCTCGTCGACGACCTGCTCGGCCAGTTTGGTGTCGCCGGCGGCCAACGTCAGCGCCACCATGACCACCCGGTCTTCGAAGCGCTCCAGATACCGCTTCCCGTCGAAGGTCTTCAGCGTGTAGGAGGTGTAGTACTTGAACGCGCCCAGAAACGTGGGGAACCGGAACTTCTTGGCGTAGGCCCGATCCAGCAGCGTCTTGACGAAGTTACGCGAATACTGGTCCAGAACCTCACGCTCGTAGTAGTTCTCGCGGATCAGGTAGTCGAGCTTCTCGTCCTGATTGTGGAAGAACACTGTGTTCTGGTTGACGTGCTGCAGGAAGAACTGATGCGCGGCTTCCCGGTCCTTGTCGAACTGGATCTTGCCGTCGGCGTCGTACAGATTGAGCATCGCGTTGAGGGCGTGATAATCCGTCTCGCCCGGCAACGTGTTGTGCCCGGCCGGCGTTACACGTTCTGCAGTTGCGGCGGTTGGTGGCACGTGTCGTCCTTCCAAAAGTCAGCCAAACCGGCGCGGACGGCCTCTACGTCGTCCGGGGTTCCCATCAGTTCGAAGCGGTACAGGTACGGAACGCCGCACTTGCGGGAGACCACGTTGCCCGCATAGGCGAATTCGGCACCGAAGTTGTTGTTGCCCGCAGCGATGACGCCGCGGATCAACGAGCGGTTGTGTTCGTTGTTCAAGAAGGCGATGACCTGCTTGGGCACATATCCGCCGTCATTGATATCCGGAGTGGCCCGGCCGCCGCCATAGGTGGGCAGCACCAGAACGTAAGGCCGGTCCACCTCGATGCGGCCGTGCAGCGGTATCCGCGTGGCCGGAATGCCCAGCTTCTGCACGAAGCGATGGGTGTTCTCCGACACGCTGGAGAAATACACCAAGCTGCACGACTGCACCGCGATCTCCTGACCTGCTATGCGCTCAGCGCAGCGCTGGCGAGCGCCTTGATCCGGTCCGGACGAAAGCCCGACCAGTGCTCGGTGCCGGCCACCACGACCGGGGCCTGCAGATAACCCAGTGCCATCACGTAGTCGCGCGCTTCACTGTCGATCGAGATGTCGACCTTCTCGTAAGCGATGCCCTGTTTGTCCAGCGCCTTATAGGTGGCGTTGCACTGCACACACGCCGGCTTGGTGTACACGGTGATGCTCATCGGCGATACCACTCCTCTGTGGAAGATGACGAACTTGACACGGACTGGCAACTACTGTGGTACTGCATCTGCACTGCTAGTTCAGCAGCCCGCCACGACCCGAAATTCCCGTCTTCGCCAGCCGCGTCGGCGCCTCTTCGTCGAACATATCGAGTCTCCGGCGGGGCCCGGCCGACCTGGTGAACCTGGGGTCTGTCGGTGTCCGGAACACTACACCTAGTGGCCGTCAATAAGAAGGGATACAAGATATTCTGAACAACATTCATGAAATTCCCTGGTCGTAAGCCCACCGCGACCCTTGCCGTCGGCGTGTCGTAGATCACAATCCGGCTGCTTCGGGCCGGGTGCGAACTATGCACCCAGGTCTATCACCGACCACCGACAGGAAATTTCTCCGGCTCGCCACAGCAAACTCTCGGCTGAGCGCTAGCTCACCTCGGCGGCCAGCTTGCCCACCACGTCACGCACGTTGGAAACCAAGTCAACGTGTTCGCGTGGGTGCGCGCCGTTCAGCGACGCCAGCGACACCGAGAGCTTGATCGCCTCGACGACGCGCGGACCGGCGATGCCGAACGACTTGCGGGTTTCGTCGTGTGCCCAGACGCCGCCGTAGCGGCCCAGCGACCCGCCGATGACGGCCAGCGGCTTGCCCTTCAACGCGCTGTTGCCGAACGGCCGGGACAGCCAGTCGATCGCGTTCTTGAGCACGCCCGGCACGCTGCCGTTGTATTCCGGTGTGACCACTAACGCGGCGTCGGCCTCGGCAGCCGCGGTGCGCAAGGCGGTTACCGCAGCGGGCACGACGTCGGTGTTATCGGCCGAGTCGATGTCCTCGTTGTAGAACGGCAGTGCGCCGAGCCCGTCGAAGACGGTCACAGTGACGCCGTCGGGGGCGACGTCGGCGGCCAACTCCGCGATCTGACGGTTGACCGAGGCCGCCCGCAGACTTCCGACCAGCGCCAATACCTTGATGTCCGACATCTTCGAATTCCCCTTCGCTTGTCCGTGTTACATCCTCGCATGGCCAAACCGGACCACAGTCCGGTTTATTCCGGTCGCGTTACAGTGCAATGGTGAGCGTCGTCGACCGGCGAGGTGGGCTGCCCGTTTCCACTCCCAACGAGCGTGGCGACGCTGCCCGTAACCGCGCACTGCTGCTGGACGCCGCCCGCCGGCTCATCGCCGAGCGCGGTGCCGACGCGGTCACGATGGACGACATCGCCGCCGCCGCGGGGGTCGGCAAGGGCACGGTGTTCCGCCGCTTCGGCAGCCGGGCCGGATTGATGATGGTGTTGCTCGACGAGGACGAGCGGTCCAGTCAGCAAGCGTTTTTGTTCGGCCCGCCACCATTGGGCCCCGATGCGCCGCCGCTGGATCGGCTGGTGGCGTTCGGGCGTGAACGGCTGTGCTTTGTCCATTGCCACCACGCACTGCTGTCGGCAGCCAACCGCGATCCGCAGACCCGCTACAGCGCCGCTGCGATGGTGCAACGCACCCATGTCCGGATGCTGCTGGCCTCAGCCGGCACCACCGGCGACCTGGACGCGCAAACCGATGCTTTGCTGGCTCTGCTCGACGTCGATTACGTCGAGCATCAGCTCGCTGCCCGCGGCCAGACGCTCGAGACGCTGGGTGCCGGCTGGGAAAGCCTGGCGCGCAAGCTCTGTGGGAAATGACCGCCCGCTGGATTCTGCACGTCGACCTCGACCAATTCCTGGCGTCGGTTGAACTGCGCCGCCATCCGGAGTTGGTGGGGCTGCCGGTCATCGTCGGCGGCAGCGGTGATCCGACCGAACCGCGCAAGGTGGTCACCTGCGCGTCGTATGAAGCCCGGCAGTCAGGGGTGCGCGCGGGTATGCCACTGCGCACCGCCGCCCGCCGCTGCCCGGAGGCCACCTTTCTGCCGTCGGATTCCGCCGCCTATGACGCCGCCTCTGACGAGGTCATGGGCGCGCTACGGGATCTGGGACACCCAGTGGAGGTGTGGGGCTGGGACGAAGCATTCGTAGGCGCCGACGTCGACGAACCTTCAGGGCTCGCCGAACAAATCCGTACCGTCGTCTCGACGGAAACCGGGTTGTCCTGTTCGGTCGGCATCAGCGACAACAAGCAGCGCGCCAAAGTCGCCACCGGCTTCGCCAAACCGGCCGGCATCTATCAGCTCACCGATGCCAACTGGATGTCGGTGATGGGTGACCGGCCGGTCGACGCGCTCTGGGGTGTCGGACCCAAGACCACGAAAAAGCTTGCCGCCCTGAACATCACCACCGTCTGGCAACTGGCTCACGCCGATACCGAATTGCTCACGACGGCCTTCGGATCACGAACAGGGTTGTGGCTGCTGCTGGTAGCCAACGGCGGTGGCGACGACACCGTCAGCGCCGAGCCATGGGTTCCGCGGTCGCGCAGCCACGTCATCACTTTCCCGCGTGATCTCACCGATCGACACGAAATGGAGGAAGCGGTAACCGAATTGGCGCAGCGCGCACTCAGCGAAGTCGTCGCCCAAGAGCGGACCGTTACCCGCGTGGCCGTTACCGTGCGCACCGCAACGTTCTTCACCCGCACCAAGATCCGCAAGCTCGACCAACTCAGCACCGACCCCGACGTCGTCGTGGCTGCCGCCCTGCGGGTGCTGGACCTCTTCGAGCTCGATCGCCCGGTTCGCCTGCTCGGAGTGCGCCTGGAACTGCAGATGCCGACCGCTTAGCCCGACCATGCGTTGAGATTGCACACAGGGTTGTGGGTGACGCCAAATCAACAGCCCTGAGCGCAATCTCGACGGCAAAGCCCGTTAGCGCGGCACCGCGTTGGGCCGCATCGCCCGCGTGAAGAACCTGTTGACTTGGCGCATCGCCACGCTATAGGGCAACCACGCCGCCCGCTTGAACGTATACAACGCCCAGATATCCGCCGAGGTGTAGATCAGGAAGCGGTTCTTGGCGACTCCGGCCAGGATCTTCTCGGCCGCCTTCTCCGGTGAGACGGCATGCCCGCTGAAGCGATCCACCCAACGGCTCACATGAGGGTCTTCGCGGTCGACGCCGGCGATCTCGACGGTGTTGACCAGCGGCGTTCGCACCGCCCCGGGCACCACCACCGACACCCCGATCCGGTGCCGCGCCAAGTCGAAGCGCAGCACTTCCGACACCCCGCGCAGGCCGTACTTGCTGGCGCTGTAAGCAGCGTGCCACGGCAGCGCGACCAGTCCCGCCGCCGACGACACATTGACCAGGTGTCCGCCCCGGCCGGCGGCCATCATCGGCGGAATGAACGTCTCGATGACGTGGATCGGGCCCATCAGGTTGATCGCGACCATCTTGCTCCACTGCTCGTGGCTGAGCTGGTCGACGGTCCCCCACGCCGAGACTCCGGCGATGTTCATCAAGATGTCCATGCTCGAGTGGTTGGCGTGAATGTCTGCGGCAAAAGCGGCCACGTCGTCGTAGCTGGCAATATCCAGCACCCGGTGCTCGGGGACCTGGGCACCTAATGCGCGGGCGTCGGCAACCGTCTCCGCCAACCCGTCGGCATTGCGGTCGGTCAGGTAGAGCTCGGCGCCCTGGGCGGCGAGCCGCAACGCGGTCGCGCGGCCGATGCCGCTGGCCGCACCGGTGAGAAAACACCTCTTACCCGCGTAGGTCGTCTGAGCCATGGCGGTAGACAATACCGGCGCGCTAGCTCCGGCCACCCCACAACGCGGCCAGCCACAACTGCTCGAGCACCCGGATCCCACGCTGGACGTCGCGATCGGCGCCCAGGTAGGTGGTGTCTCCGGAAAGCATCTGCGCGGTGGTGACCGCGAGCGTGCGAACCAGCGCCGGGATGTCGTCGCTGATCGGATGCGCGGTGCCGGCCGTCAACTCGTCCTCGACGATCCCAATGATCTGCGTGATCACACCGTCGACCTGCTGGTCAAGGATTTCGCGGATCTCGGCGTCGGTGTTGCGGGCGACATTGCAGGCCGACATCACTGGATCGTTGTGCGCGTAGACAATCGCGGCGCTGCCGACCATCCGCTTGGCGAATGCCGCCGGTGACTCGTCGGGCCCGCGCGGCGCGAAGTACTGGGTGAGCTCTTCGAGCTCCTGGGTCGCCTCGGCCAGGATTTGGGCCAGCACCGAGTATTTCGAGTCGAAGTAGAAGTAGAAACCCGATCGGGCCACGCCTGCACGGTCGCTGATCGTGCTGACCGACAGCTCGGCGAACGGCTTCTCCTCCAGCAGCTCACGCACCGCCTGCACGATCGCCTGCCGCTGCCTGTCGCCCCGCCTTGTCGGGGCCGACGCAGCTGCAGACTGATCGGCGGTCCGCCGAGCTTCCTGCTGTGTGCTCACACTTCGACCTTGCACTACACCAGGAAAAAACGAAACTTGACAGTCGTCAAGTCGGTCTTGAGGATGGATTTTGAGTGACGGCGGCCACAATCGGTGAGGAGCGTCAATGGCGACCATCAGCACCCCGAACTACCTGCTCGACCAGGCCAAACGCCGGTTCACTCCATCGTTCAACAATTTCCCCGGGATGGGTGCCGTCGAGCGGAGACTGCTGAACACCGAGTTTCCGCCGAGAAAGCTTGCGGATCCACCGCCGGGCAGCGGGCTCAAACCCGTCGTGGGCGACGCCGGGCTGCCGATCCTCGGCCACATCATCGAGATGTTGCGGGGCGGACCCGACTATCTGATGTTCATCTACCGCACCAAAGGCCCGCTCGTCTTTGGCGACTCGCCGGTGCTGCCCGGGGTCGCGGCGCTGGGTCCCGACGCCGCCCAAGTCATCTACTCCAACCGCAACAAGGATTACTCGCAGCAGGGCTGGGTTCCGGTGATCGGGCCGTTCTTTCATCGCGGTCTGATGTTGCTCGACTTCGAAGAGCACATGTTTCACCGCCGAATCATGCAGGAAGCCTTCGTCCGTTCCCGCCTGGTCGGCTATGTCGAGCAGATGGACAAGGTCGTGTCCCAAGTGGTCGCCAACGATTGGGTGGTCAACGACGCGCGGTTCCTGCTCTACCCGGCGATGAAGGAGCTCACGCTCGACATCGCCTCGATGGTGTTCATGGGCCACGAACCGGGCACCGACCACGAGCTGGTCACCAAGGTGAACAAAGCCTTCACGATCACCACCCGCGCCGGCAACGCCATCATCCGCTCCAGCGTCCCCCCGTTCACGTGGTGGCGTGGCCTCAAAGCGCGCCAACTGCTGGAGAACTACTTCGCCGCCCGGGTCAAGGAGCGGCGCGGCAAGCAAGGCAACGACCTGCTGACGGTGCTGTGTGAGACCGAGGACGAGGACGGCAACAGCTTCTCCGACCAGGACATCGTCAACCACATGATCTTTTTGATGATGGCCGCCCACGACACCTCCACCTCGACGGCCACCACGATGGCCTACCACCTGGCCGCGCATCCCGAATGGCAGGACCGCTGCCGCGACGAGTCGGACCGGCTGGGCGACGGCCCGCTGGACATCGAAGCGCTGGAGAAGCTCGAAACACTGGACCTGGTGATGAACGAGTCGATCCGGCTGGTGACGCCGGTGCAGTGGGCGATGCGCCAGACCGTGCGCGACACCGACCTGCTGGGCTATTACCTACCGAAGGGCACCAACGTCATCGCGTATCCCGGCATGAACCATCGGCTGCCGGAGCTCTGGACGGATCCGCTCACGTTCGACCCGGACCGGTTCACCGAACCGCGCAATGAGCACAAGCGGCACCACTATGCATTCACGCCGTTCGGCGGCGGCGCGCACAAGTGCATCGGGATGGCGTTCGGCCGACTGGAGATCAAGACGATCCTGCACCGGCTGCTGCGGCGGTACCGGCTGGAGCTGGCTCACCCGGGATACCAGGGCAAGTGGGATTACGCCGGGATGCCCGTGCCGGTGGACGGCATGCCGATCATGCTGCGTCCCCTGTAGGACGGCGCCGCGCCAGCGAGAATGGCAAACTTGACAGGTGTCAAGTTTGCGCGTCAAGATGGGGTTCAGTGACGGCTGCCACAACCCGTAAGGAGCCTCGATGGCGACCATCAGCACCCCGCGCTACCTGCTCGACCAGGCCAAGCGCCGGCTGGTTCCGACGGTAAACACCATCCCGGGGATGGGGGTGATCGAGAAGCGGCTGCTGACCGTCGACTGGAAGCAGCACAAGTTGGCCGAGCCGCCGCCCGGCAGTGGGCTGAAGCCGGTGATGGGAGATTCCGGGCTGCCGCTGCTGGGCCACATCATCGAGATGTTTCGGGAAGGCCCCGACTTCCCGCTGCACCTGTATCAGACGCGCGGCCCGGTTTTCTTCGCCGATTCACCAATCCTGCCGTCGATCGTCGCCGTCGGCCCCGACGCCACCCAGGCCATCTTCTCCAACCGCAACAAGGACTTCTCCCAGGAGGGTTGGCATCCCGTCATCGGCCCGTTCTTCAACCGGGGTCTGATGATGCTCGACTTCGACGAGCACATGTACCACCGGCGCATCATGCAGGAGGCGTTCACCCGAACCCGGCTGACCGGCTATGTCGAGCACATCGACCGGGTCGCGACGGCCATCGTGCACGACTGGCCGACCAACGACGCGCGCTTCCTGTTCCATCCGGCGATGAAGGAACTCACCCTCGACATCGCGTCGGTGGTCTTCATGGGCCACGAGCGGGGTACCGACCATGACCTCGTCACCAAGGTGAATCAGGCCTTCACCACCACCACCCGCGCCGGCGGGGCCATCATCCGCACGCCCGTCCCACCCTTCAAATGGTGGCAGGGGCTGCGGGCGCGCAAGGTGCTCGAGGACTACTTCACCGAGCGGGTCGCCGAGCGTCGCAACGCCGAGGGCACCGACATGCTCACCGTGCTGTGTCACACCGCCGACGACGACGGCAACAGCTTCAGCGACGAGGACATCGTCAACCACATGATCTTTTTGATGATGGCCGCCCACGACACCTCCACGTCAACCACCACGACGATGGCCTACAACCTGGCGGCCAACCCGGAGTGGCAGGAACGCTGCCGCGACGAGTCGGCTCGGCTGGGCGACGGCCCGCTGGACATCGAGTCGCTGGAGAAGCTCGAGACACTGGACTTGGTGATGGACGAGTCACTGCGGCTGGTGACCCCGCTGCCGTTCAACATGCGCAGGACCGTGCGCGATACCGACCTGCTGGGCTACTACGTACCGGCCGGCACCAATGTGGTCACCTGGCCGGGAATGAATCACTGGCTGCCCGAGCTGTGGACCGAGCCCAGGAAGTTCGATCCCGAACGGTTCGCCGAGCCGCGCGTTGAGCACAAGAAGCACCGTTACGCGTTCGCGCCGTTCGGCGGCGGGGCGCACAAGTGTATCGGGATGGTGTTCGGCCGGTTGGAGGTCAAAACCGTCATCCACCGGCTGCTGCGCCGCTACCGCCTGGAGCTGGCCCGGCCGGGTTACCAGCCGCGCTGGGACTACGGCGGCATGCCGATCCCGATGGACGGCATGCCGATCGTGCTGCGCCCGCTGTAGTAGGTCAGGTCAACAGTCGGTTGGCGCAGGCGATCACCGCACGTAACGCGGAGTCCGTCGCGTCGTCTGACCAGCCCATCGCCCACTCCGCGTGGGCACCGTCGCTGCCCTGGATAAACGTCGCAATGGCATCGTCTGAGCGCAGTTGATGAAAGTGCAGCGTCTCGACCGCGATGCCGCACGTGTAGAGCATCTCGGTCAGCGCGGCGACCGGGCCCGTCGCGGTGGCAGTCAACGTCTCAATGCGGTCACCGATACCGAGGGTGGCCTGAAAGGTGCGGGCCTGGGGGCCCATCCGGGTGGCGGGCCGGCCGGTGTCGGCACATTCCCAGTTGCCCAGCCGCAGCGGCCCGCCGGTGGGCGCATATTCGGCGGTGAATGTGCTCCACGACATGGTGTTGGCGTCCTCCCGGAGCTCACGCGGCAGTGGAACGCCACGAAAGCGGGTCTGTAGCGGTTCGGGCGGGGCGGGCGCGGTATCGGCGCCGAGATCGATTGTCATGAGCCGGTCTTCTCTGATCTGCAGGAATGACCGACGGGTAGTAGCTTCCGACCCACAGCGAGGGGTCGGTCTGGATCAGACCCCGCTGCGGGTGCTGGCTACTACGGCAAGATGTTGCACGGTTATTGAGGTTAGTCGCCGGCGCCGGGCACGTGCAAGTGGTTAGGCCGGGCGCGCGGCGAGGTCGTCGAGGGCCTCTTGCAGCAGCCCGGTCACCGAATTGGCGATGTCGTCCAGTCCGGACTCCTTGGTCACCTCGACCATCAGTCGCGGGTCCATCGCGTCGACGATCACACAGTCGGGCGCCTCGGGATCTCGGCGCACCACGACATTGCAGGGCAGCAACACCCCGATCTGCCGGTAGACGTTGACCGCCCGGTGAGCGAACTGCGGGTTGCATGCGCCCAGGATCAGGTAGTCCTCCATGTCCTCGCCGAGTTTGGCTTTCAGCGTCGCTTTCATATCGATCTCGGTCAGCACGCCAAAACCCTTCGCAGCGAGCGCTTCCCGAGTCCGAGCAACCGCGTCGTCGAATGAGGTCTGCAGGGTGGTCGATAACGAAATGGCCATAGTCGGCTCCTCTCTCGTCTTCCATTGTGCGTCGGCCGCCGATAACCAGGGCGACGGGTTGCGCCCACTCGGCCACCTTGGCGGGCTGCGAGGTGTAAAACGGTGCCCATGGACCACCCGTGCCGTCAGCTCGCCGCGGCGGTGGCCGCCCATGCATGAGCTGTCGCTGTGCCAGGCGATCGCCGGGGCGGTCAAGCCGTATGCCGATGGCCGCCACGTCGACGTCGTCCGCGTCCGGATCGGCGCGCTTCGCCAGGTGGTCCCTGAATCGCTGTCGTTCTGCTGGACGCTTGTCCGAGATTACGAGGACATGCCCGACGCCGAACTGGAGCTCGAATTGGTCAGCGCGGAGGTGCGTTGCCGTTCCTGCGGCCAACCCTCGACGATCACCTCGCAGTGGTGCCTGCTGTGTCCGCAGTGTGAGAGCGCAGACGTCGAGGTGCTGCGTGGCGAAGAGTTTCTGGTGACCTCGCTGGACGTTTCATAGGGGCTGACGATGGGCAGGTTTCATCGACACGACGACGGCACCGTGCACACGCACGACCACGACCACGACCACGACCACGACCACGACCACGGAGACCACAGCGGCTACGACACCGGATCGCAGCGGATCGACGTCTTGGAGGCGATTTTCGCCGAAAACGACGTCCGTGCCGATTACAACCGAAATGCGTTCGAAGCCAACGGTGTTCGCGCATTAAATCTGATGAGCTCGCCCGGTTCGGGGAAGACGACGGTGCTGGGAGCCACCCTCGACGAACTCGCCGGCGAGTTTGCTGTCGGAGTCATCGAAGGTGACATCGCCACCGATCTCGACGCCGCCAAGCTCGGCGGACGAGGCGCGCAGATCTCTCTTCTCAACACCGGCAACGGGTTCGGCGGCGAGTGCCACCTCGACGCCCCGATGGTCAACCGCGCCCTGCAGGGCCTCGAGCTCAGTACGCTGGATCTGGTCATCATCGAAAACGTCGGAAACCTGGTCTGCCCGGCCGAGTTCGACGTGGGCGAGCACGCCAAGGCGATGGTCTATTCCGTCACCGAAGGTGACGACAAGCCGCAGAAGTACCCGGTGATGTTCCGCGCCGTGGACGTTGTTCTGCTCAACAAGATCGATCTGGTGCCCTATTTGGACGTCGACGTCGACTCCTATATCGCCCATGTCCGCGAGGTCAATCCGACCGCGACGGTTTTGCCAGTCAGCGCCCGCACCGGGGACGGGATGTCGGCTTGGTTCGGCTGGCTGCGTAGGTTCGTGGCAGACGGCCCGCCCTGACGACGCGGCCCGCCAACGCCGTCCACACCACTGCAAATCGCTTGCATGACAACACATGCAAGTTATTCGCAGGAACTTCAGCCCTTGTTGCACGTCAAGTGCCAACAGCTCGATGGCAGGCTCCAAGGCCGTTGGGCATCCGGAAAGTTGGACGCAGTTCCAAATTTGCTGAGAGACCGTTGACAACGCAACTAAGCGGGAGTAGAGCGGAGACTAGCGCCGCGTAGGCGGGCCGACGGTCGACTCCGGCGGTGTTAGGGACCCTCAGTCCGGTCCCGGAAAGCTGCGGCATGCCAACGGAAGCAGCAGTCAAGGCGGAAGAAACTTTGATCCATGTGTTGTGGATCAACGCGGGCTTAAGTTGCGACGGCGACTCGGTGGCGTTGACTGCCGCCACCCAGCCCACCATCGAAGAGATCGCGCTCGGGGCGCTGCCCGGGCTGCCCAAGGTTGCCGTGCACTGGCCGCTGATCGATTTCGAATGCGGACCCAATGGAGGCGCAGACGATTTCCTGTCGTGGTTCTTCAAGGGCGAGCGCGGGGAACTCGATCCGTTCGTCCTCGTCGTCGAGGGCTCGATTCCCAACGAGCAGATCAAGCAAGAAGGCTATTGGTGCGGGTTCGGCAATGACCCGATGACCGACCAGCCGATCACCACCAGCGAGTGGCTGGATCGGTTGGCGCCCATGGCCACCGCGATCGTCTGCGCGGGCACCTGTGCCACCTACGGCGGTATCCACGCGATGGCCGGCAATCCGACCGGGGCGATGGGAGTGCCGGACTATCTGGGCTGGGACTGGAAGAGCAAGGCGGGGATCCCGATCGTCTGCGTTCCGGGCTGCCCGATCAAGCCGGACAACCTGTCCGAGACGCTGACCTACTTGTTGTACATGGCCACCGGTCAAGCGCCGATGATTCCGCTCGACGAAGCGCTACGACCCACCTGGCTGTTCAGCGCCACAGTGCACGAGGGCTGCGACCGCGGCGGCTACTACGAGCAGGGGCAGTTCGCCACCGAATACGGCTCACCCCAATGCATCGTCAAGCTGGGCTGCTGGGGGCCTGTCGTCAAATGCAATGTGACCAAACGCGGCTGGATGGACGGCGTTGGTGGTTGCCCTAATGTCGGCGGCATCTGCATCGGCTGCACCATGCCGGGCTTTCCGGACAAGTTCATGCCGTTCATGGACGAGCCGCCCGGCGGCCACGTCTCGACTACCGGGTCGAAGCTGTACGGCTCGCTGATCCGCCCTCTGCGCGGAGTCACCGAGCACACCCTTGACCAGGAGCCAAAATGGCGACACAGCCGCCCAGAACTCACCACCGGCGCGCGCCGTACCTGGTAAGCGCCGACAGCCACAACTCGGAAGAGAGTGAAATCCGATGACAACCATCACCCCCCAGCCAACGCAGGAGAAGAGGGAACCCGGCCAACTGGTCGAGATGTCGTGGGACCCGATCACCCGGATCGTGGGCAGCCTTGGCATCTACACCAAGATCGACTTCGACAACAACCAAGTGGCCGAGTGCTACAGCACGTCGTCGATCTTCCGCGGTTACTCGATCTTCATGAAGGGCAAGGACCCTCGCGACGCGCACTTCATCACCAGCCGCATCTGCGGAATCTGCGGCGACAACCACGCCACCTGTTCGTGCTATGCGCAAAACATGGCATACGGCGTCCAGCCGCCGCACCTCGGCGAGTGGCTGATCAATCTCGGCGAGGCCGCGGAGTACATGTTCGACCACTGCATCTTCCAGGAGAACCTGGTGGGGGTGGACTTCTGCGAGAAGATGGTCTCCGAGACCAATTCGGCGGTGCTGAGCAGAGCAGAGAACACGCCGGCCCCGCATGCCGATATGCACGGGTACAAGACCATCGCCGACATCATGCGCTCGCTGAACCCATTCTCCGGCGAGTATTACCGGGAGGCACTGCAGGTCAGCCGGTATACCCGAGAGATGTTCTGCCTGATGGAGGGCAGGCACGTGCATCCGTCCACGCTGTACCCCGGCGGTATCGGCGTGACCGCGACCGTGCAACTGATGACCGACTACATGAGCCGGCTGATGCGTTATGTCGAGTTCATGAAGAGGGTCGTGCCCATGCACGATGACCTGTTCGACTTCTTCTACGAGGCGATCCCCGGCTATGAGAAGGTCGGCCTGCGCCGCACCCTGCTGGGCTGCTGGGGCAGCTTCCAGGACCCCGAGGTGTGCAACTTCGACTACAAGGACATGGAGCGGTGGGGCAACGCCATGTTCGTCACCCCCGGCGTCGTGGTCGACGGCAAGCTGGTCACCCACTCGCTGGTCGACATCAACCTGGGCATCCGGATCCTTTTGGGCAGTTCGTATTACGACGACTGGACCGACCAGGAGATGTTCGTCAAAACCGACCCGTTGGGCAACACGGTGGATCGGCGGCACCCGTGGAACCAGCACACCAACCCGCACCCGCAGAAACGCGACATGGACGGCGGCAAGTACACCTGGGTGATGTCACCGCGTTGGTTCGACGGCAAAGACCACCTGGCGCTGGACACCGGCGGCGGACCACTGGCACGGCTGTGGCCGACGGCGCTGGCCGGCCTGGTGGACCACGACTACGTCAAGTCCACCGGTCACAGCGTGCAGATCCACCTGCCCAAGACCGCGCTGAAGGGCCCGGTCGACCTGGAGTGGAAGATCCCCCAGTACGGGTCCAACACCATCGAACGCGACCGGGCGCGCAGTTACTTCCAGGCGTACGCCGCGGCGTCTGCGCTGCATTTCTGCGAGAAGGCGTTAGCGGAAATCCGCGCTGGGCGTACGAAGACATGGGAGAAGTTCGAGGTGCCCAAGGACGGCATCGGCTGCGGGTTCACCGAAGCGGTGCGTGGGGTGCTCAGCCACCACCTGGTGATCCGTGACGGCAAGATCGCCAACTACCACCCGTATCCGCCCACCCCGTGGAACGCCAGCCCGCGCGATTCCTACGGCACCCCGGGGCCCTACGAGGACGCCGTGCAGGGCCAACCGATCTTCGAGGAGAACAACCGGGAGAACTTCAAGGGCATCGACATCATGCGTACGGTGCGCAGCTTTGACCCGTGCCTGCCGTGCGGCGTGCACATGTACCTCGGCAAGGGCAAGACGCTGGAGCGGTTGCACTCACCTACCCAGTCGGCCGCCGCGGAGTGAGCCGGGGCGCGCCATGCCGGATCGTGCGGAGGAATCTCAGGGGGACGGGCAATGGCGAACCGCGGGCGACCGGATCCAGACACTGCTGGACGCCTCCTCGGTAGACGGCACGGCCGCACGTAAGCGTGCCGAGCAGTTGGTCGGCGAGGTCGTCGAGCTCTACGGCGCGTGTCTGACCCGGATCGTGGATCTGGTTGGCGATCCGCAGGGTGCCGACGTGTTGGATCGGTTGGCTGCCGACGACTTGGTGGCCAGTTTGCTGCTGGTTCACGACCTGCACCCGCACGACATCCGGCGCCGGGTGTTCGACGCACTCGAGCAGGTCCGGCCCTACCTTGGTTCACACGGCGGCGATGTCCACCTACTCGAGATCGCTGGTGACACGGTTCGACTCGAGTTCGCCGGCAGCTGCAAGGGTTGTCCGTCGTCTGCGGTGACGTTGGAACTAACGGTCGAGGATGCCATCCGCGCCGCCGCACCGGAGATTTCGACGGTCGAAGTCGTGGCAGCACAACCGGAATCGAGTTCGGCGGCGATTCCCGCTGAGTCGCTGTTCGCGAAAATCCATACCCATGACGGCAGCACCGGCGCTTCGACCACGTGGCATCGGGCGCCCGAACTCGCTGAGCTATCCGCCGGGGAGGTCGGCGGTTTCGTGGTCGCCGACGTGTCGGTACTGGCGTGCCGGGTCGGCGATCAGCTGTATGCCTACCGTGACCGCTGCCCGGTGTGCGATGAGACCCTGGCCGGCGCGGTGCTACACCGAGGGGTCAGCACCGCTTCGGTCCTGCGTTGTCCGCGATGTCGCAGCCATTTCGATGCCGTGCACGCCGGCGCCGGTCTGGACGACGCGGGGGTTCACCTGGATCCGTTGCCGCTGCTGACCCGCGACGGTGTGCTGTCGCTGGCGCTGCCTGCCGAAGCGATGGGCGCACCGGCATGACCAGCCCCTACCAGGTTCTGGCCCGTATCACCGCCGACCGGCGCGCACCCGAGCCCGCCGGACAACAGTGCGAAATGTGCTCCGAGCCCATCTCAGACACGCACCAGCACGTCGCGAACGTGGCGGTACGGCAACTGATGTGCGTCTGTCGCGCGTGCTATCTACTGTTCACCGACCCCCAGGCCGAACTGCGGTACCGCGCGGTGCCGGACCGCTATTTGGCGTTCCCCGACTTCGCGCTGGACCGCCGCGGTTGGGAAGCCCTGGAGATCCCGGTGGGGCTGGCGTTCTTCTTCCGCAACTCCGCGCTGGAACGCACCCTCGCGTTCTACCCCGGGCCGGCCGGCGCCACGGAGTCAGAACTCGACCTGGAGGCCTGGCAGGCGATCGCCGCAGCCGAGCCCCGGGTGGGTCTGCTCGCCGACGATGTCGAGGCGCTGCTGATGCGGGTCCGTGAAACCGGTCCACCCGAGTGCTACCTGGTGCCGATCGACACCTGCTACGAGTTCGTCGGCGGGCTACGGACACTGTGGCGCGGCTTCGACGGTGGGCAAGAAGCCCGCGAGTTCATCGATGATTTCTTCGCGACGCTGGCGGCCCGCAGTACGGAGCAGCGCTGATGACTGCCACGGGCCTGTCGTTCAGCGTTGTCGACATCACCCCGGAGCCCTATGCGGTCTCCCCGGTGCTGATCGCCCGAGTCGCTGTTTCGGTGCCCGGCGACGAACCGGTGCACGCGCTCGCGCTGCGCTGCCAGGTCCGCATCGACCCGTTGCGCCGGCGCTATTCCGACGAAGAGGCCGCCGGCCTGGCCGACTTGTTCGGACCGCGGGAACGGTGGGCGACCACGCAGCACACCTTCCTATGGCAGCACTGCGCGACGATGGTGCCCCAATTTGTCGGCACCACCGAGGTGCCACTCCCCCTGGCGTGCACGTATGACTTTCAGGTCGCGGCTGACAAATACCTGCACGCGTTGCGCGAGGGCAGCATTCAACTCCAATTCTTGTTCAGCGGCATGGTTTTCACAGCAGGCGGGCGTGGGTTTTCGGTGCGTCCGGTGCCCGACGAATGCGAGGACCGTTATTCCATGCCGGTCTCGGTGTGGTGGGATCTGATGCGTCAGCACTTCCCCAACAGTGGATGGATACGCCTCGACCACGACACGGTGGCAGCGCTGACCGAGTACAAGTCCAGGCGCGGGCTGCTGAATCTCGACGACGCAGTCACCGCTCTGCTGGCCGCGACGCACGAGGAAGTCCGATGAGCGCGAACTGGAACCGCGCCCGCGCTGTCGCCGATGCCGTGCTCTACGAGGGTTACCTGCTCTACCCGTACCGCGCGTCGTCGAGCAAGAACCAATCACGTTGGCAGTGGGGTGTTCTCGGACCACCCGGCGCAGCCGACGCCGGAATCGGGGAGGAAGATCGCATTTCGGCGCAGTTTCTGCTCGACGGTGCGGATGCGATCACGCTGGTGGCGCGGTTCTTGCACCTCCAGCACCGCGGAGTGGAACGCGAGGTCGACAGTGGGCGATTCGAACTCACCGACGAGCTGACCACATCGTCGGGTTCGTGGCTGTCCTGGGACGAAGCCGTGGAAGTCGAATTGCCGTTCGGCCCGTTGCGCTTGACTGATACGCCGGAGTGTTGGACATTGCCGTTGAGCGCGCCCGCGCCGACCGACATCGAAGCTGTCGACGGGGGGCGTTTGGTGCGCACCCGGCGGGCGGTGTCCGCCGAGTTGACCATCGGCGTCGAGCGTGACGGTGGCCTTGACCGTGTCACGGTCACCGTGCGCAACACCGGCCCGGCCGCAAGCGACAAGGACGATGCGATTGCGCGGTCCCTGGTCGGCACCCATCTCATCATCGAAGCCGTTGGTGGCGAGTTTGTTTCGCTGCTGGAGCCACCCGAACGCGCGGCGGCCCCGGCGGCCCGCTGCCGACAGCACCGCTGCTTTCCGGTGCTGGCCGGGCCGCCGGGCGAATTCGATCTGCTGCTGGTGTCACCGATCATTCTGTACGACCACCCTGAGGTCGCCGAGCAGAGTGAGGGCGCACTCTACGATTCCACCGAGATCGACGAGATCCTGACCCTGCGGGTGATGACCATGACCGACGAGGAGAAAGCACAGGCTCGCGCTACCGATCCGTTGGCGGCCCAACTCATCGACCGGTGCGATGCGATGTCCCCCGAAGCGATGCAGCGGTTGCACGGCGTGCTGCGCGATCCATACCAGGTCGCCAGTCTGGTGCCTGAGGTGCCAGACGGTGTGGGGTGGTGGGAACCGCTGGCGGACAAGGCGGTACAGCCCGACACCGATGCGGTGTTGGTCAACGGCGTACGAGTCGCCCGGGGCTGCCGGGTTCGCCTGCATCCATCGCGTCGCGCCGACGCGCAAGACCTGTTCTTCTCCGACAGGACCGCACGCGTCACCTCGGTGCATGAGGACGTCGATGGCAACCAACACGTCGGGGTCGTCATCGAGGATGACCCGGCCGCCGACCTGCACGACTGGTATGGCCGTTCCCTGTATTTCGCGCCCGACGAAGTCGAACCGCTCGAAGCTCAACACACCGCAGAAGGGAGTCCGACATGGAAATCGTAGGGTGGGTGTTCATCGGCATCCTGGCGCTGATCGCGTTCTCGGCAGTCGTGATGGGACTCGTGTCGCTGCCGGATGCTCGGCGCTACCTCAAGATCCGGCACATGTAGCGCGGGTGTCGACAGTTTTATGGCGTCCCGGATCCTGATCGCCGGCATCGGCAACATCTTCCTCGGCGACGACGGCTTCGGTCCCGAGGTGTTGCGCCATGTGTGCGAACGGATTCCGGGATCGGATGCGGTGCGCGCCACTGATTACGGCATCGGCGGAATGCACCTGGCCTACGACCTGCTGGAGGACTGGGACGCGCTGGTGCTCGTCGACGCACTGCCCGACCGGGGCGCACCCGGGGCGGTGCACGTCTTCGAAGCCGACCACGAATCGCCGGACGCCCCAGCCGGTCTCGACGCCCACAGCATGGACCCCGCGACGGTGTTCGCCAGTCTGCGGGCCCTGGGCGGCGCTCCGCCACGGACCGTCGTCGTCGGATGCGAAGTCGCCGACGCCGATGAGGGAATCGGGCTTTCCGACGCCGTTCTGGAAGCCGTCCCCGAAGCGGTGACGGCGGTCGAGTCCGCCGTGGCGATGTTGCGGGCCGAGGCCGAGCTACGGGAGGTTTGACAGATGTGTCTGGGGATTCCGGGCCAAGTCGTACAGATGCTCGACGGCTACAGTGGGCAACTCGCGCTGGTCGACGTCGCCGGCGAGCATCGCCGGGTCAATGTCGGCATGCTGCCCGAGGAGACGTTCTCACCGGGCGACTGGGTCATCATCCACATGGGCTTCGTGGTGGAGAGAACCGACCAGGCCGGCGCCGATGCGGCGATGGCCGGTCTGGAGTTGATGGGGCGCGGACGCACCGAGCCCGACGACCTCAGTTCATCGTTGCCGGCGACGGCGTCAGCCGAAAGTACGCCTGAATAGTGGTGCTTGCCTCAGCAGCATGAGTGCGAACGAGATCCGCCATGGTGTTCACCAGAAACAATCCCCGACCGGTGACGGCGTTGGCGGCCGGCAACCGGCGCCCGGCCAGCGGGTCGTCAAGCCGTCCGCGATCGCGCGCCTGACAAATGAGATGGCCATCGTGCTGCCAAAACGCCAGCCGGCAGTCGCTTTTGGCATGTTGCAGACTGTTCGTTGCCAACTCGGTGACCGTCAACAGCAGGTTGGCGATGCCGTCTACGGACAGGCCCAGCCAGCTCGCATAGCGTCCGGCGAAGCTTCGTGCAGCGGTGAGATCCGCCAGTTCCCGAACCGTATAAACGGCCGCGTCGGCATCCGTCGGTAGCGGCTGGTTGTAACGGGCAAACGCGTCGTCCGGCCGGTAATCGGCGCTGCGGTCCGTTGTCCCGTTTTGCCATAACAGCGGGTGCGTTGTGCGGGCGTCGGCCAGCACATCGTCGTCCAGATTGCTGGCGTCATAGGGGCATAGCCCTGTCATGTCGCGTCCTTCAAACGCGGTGTTGACCAATGCCTCATGCTGGACACAGCCGGGGTATTCGTCGTCGGTGCGGCTGGGCCACACCACTTCGCCGACCATTCGCACTGGCCGCCCGGGATGCTTCTCGAGGAAGGCACCTTCCAACCCGAGGATCTGCGCCGGATTGCGTCCAACCTCGGCGATATCTGCCAGGGTCACCTCTGTCGACGCCCCGCCCAGTGCGTCGTCCAACAGCGCCAGATTGTCGGCAGGCACCGCGACTAGCACCGGTTCTTCCTTGTGTAATCCCTCGAGTACAAAGGGCACTACTGCGTCGAGGTATTCCTGCTCGGATCGGTAGAAGAGCGCCGTGTGCGCCAAGCCAGTCGGCTCGACACGCTTCTCACGCATAATCGCCCCTTGATCGCGACGTCAGCAGCCCAATCCGCTCTGATACTACGCGGGCGGTCCCAAGTCAACATGTCAGCAACATGCACCCGGCGATCGGACCACCGCCCGCGGCGACGACCGCGACTTCCGGCCGGCGAGGCAGCTGCCGGTCGCCGGCCTGACCGCGCAGTTGTAAACACGCTTCATGCAGCACCCAGTAGCCGTGCATGCGGCCTGCCGAGAGTTGCCCACCGTAGGTGTTCAGCGGCAGCATGCCGTCGCGTGCGATCCGCTCGGCACCCTCGACGAACGGACCGGCCTCGCCGTCACCGCAGATACCCAACGCCTCCAGCCACGCCAGTGTGAGAAAGGTAAAGCCGTCGTACAACTCGGCGAGGTCGAGATCCGACGGAGTCAGATCGGTGCGCGACCACATCTGCGCCGCCGCGTCGCTGGACGCCATCTTCGGGTAGTCCGGGCGGTGAAACCAGCCGCCGGCACCGTCGGACCCGCCGACGGCTTCCACCGCCACTGCCGGATGCGGGCAGTCGCGAGCATAATCGGCAGCCGAGACGACCACCGCGATCGACCCGTCGACCGGGACGTCGCAATCCAATAACCCGAACGGTGCCGAAACCGGGCGCGCCGCAAGGTAGTCGGCCATAGTCAGCGGCTCGCGGTACACCGCACGAGGATTCAACGCCGCGTAGCGTCGGCTGTTGATCGCCAACCAGCCGAGCTGCTCCTTGGTGGTTCCGTACAGTTGCATGTGCCGCCGGCAATTCAACGCCAGCCAGTTCGCAGCCGAGTAAGCATGGGCGGCAATGAGTTCGACGATATCGTCCATCCCGCCGATACTGGGTTGTTCGTTCTGGGACTGCTGTGCCGACGGCGAAGAGTCCGACGTCGGCGCAGCCGGCACCGAGCCACCGATCATTTGGACCGTGCGATAGACCAGGACGTGCCTGCTCTGCTTCTCGGCAACCGCACGACACGCCGACGTGACCGGAGTCAGCAGCCCGGCAGCGCCGAAACCGGAACTGTAGTCAACGGGTTCGATCCCCAGCGCCGCGGCGACGTCAGGCACCGGTGTATCACCGAGGGTCGCGATGCCGTCAATGTCGGTGGCGCTCAGCCCGGCGTCAGCGATGGCCGCATGCACCGCCTCGAGGGTGAGCTCGAGCGAAGGGATGCCGGTACGGCGCCCGATTCGCGAGATCCCGGCACCGGAAAAGATCGCGTCCTTCTCGAAGTGCCGCATCAGAACCGTCCGTCCGCGCCGCCAGTCCAACAGGGCGTACTGTATTGCCGGTGACCGCAGAACCGAAGTCGCAGTTGCTCATCGAGTATTGCGACACATGTGTCCGTTGGGTTCATCCGCCGGCCAAGTCCTGCCCGGGCTGTGACAGCTCGCTGGTGGCCCGTCCGGTGTCGGGACGCGGCACGGTGTTCACCTTCACCGTCAACTTCCATCCGTATAACCCAGACATCCCGACTCCTTATGTGATCGCGATCGTCGAACTGGCTGAACAGCAGGGACTTCGGCTGGCCGCCAATATCGTTGACTGCGAGCCGGATTCAGTTGTATGTGGCATGCCGGTCGAAGCCCGGTTCGAGGGAGCGACGCCGGTGTTCGCCCCGGTTACTTGATCAGCGGATCGCGGGGCATGCCGAGAATCCGCTCGGCGATCTGATTGCGCGTGACTTCCGAAGTGCCGCCGGCGATGGCCATGCCGCGGGCACCCATCACCAGCCGGCTGACCAGGGCGCCGGGCCCGTCGCCCAAGGCGATCTCCGGCCCCAGCAGAGCCGCGGCGATGGCGCCGCCCTCGCCCATGTGCTCGGCCAGCGTGAGCTTGGTGATGTTGCCCTCGGGACCAGGGCCCGCGCCTTCGATACTGCGAGCGGCGCGGCGCAAGTTCAGCAGCCGCAGCGCGTGTTCTTCGGCCAGGAAGGCGCCGACCCGAACGCTGGCCCCGGCCAAGCGATCTGCGTACTGCCCCGCCAGCTGCACCAGTTGTCCGGCCAGGCCCGCATAGTACGAACCGCCACCACCGATGCTGACCCGCTCATTGCCCAACGTCGCGCGGGCCACCGTCCAGCCGGTGTTGGGCTCCCCGACCACGTCCTCGTCGGCGACGAACACGTCGTTGAAGAACACCTCGTTGAAATCCGAACCGCCGGTGATCTGGCGCAGCGGGCGCACCTCCACCCCGGGAGCCTTCATGTCGATGATCACCGTGGTGATGCCGGCGTGTTTGGACGCGTCGGGATCGGTGCGCACCGTGGCCAGGCCGCGGCGGCAGTAGTGCGCGCCGCTGGTCCACACCTTTTGCCCGTTGATCTTCCACCCGCCGTCGACGCGGGTGGCGCGGGTCTTGACCGCGGCGGCATCGGAACCCGCGTCCGGTTCGGAGAACAGCTGGCACCACACCTCGTCCTGGCGCAACGCCTTCTCGACGAATCTTTCGATCTGCGATTCAGTTCCGTGCTGGACCAACGTGAGGATCACCCAGCCGGTGATCTGATAGTCGGGCCGCTTGATATCAGCCGCGACGAACTCCTCCTCAATCACCAGTTGCTCCACCGCATCAGCGGCACGACCCCACGGTTTGGGCCAGTGCGGCATCACGTAGCCGGTGGCGATCAGCTTGTCGCGCTGTGCCTCCTTGGCCAGCGCGGCGATCTCGGCGGCGTCGGCGCGAACCCGGTCGCGAAGTTCTTCGGCTTCCTCCGGCAGGTCAAGGCTGTTGGCCCGGGTGACACCGGCCGCGGTGCGGTCGAAGACATCCTGTGCAGGTGTGTCGCCGCCGAACAGCGCGCGGGTCGTCATCGCCCGCCGCATATGCAGGTGTGCGTCGTGCTCCCAGGTGAAGCCGATTCCGCCGTGCACCTGAATATTCAGTTCGGCGTTGCGCGCATACGCCGGGAACGCCAGCGCTGCCGCGACCGCGGCGATCAACCGGAACTGCTCCTCATCTTCGCCGGCCGCGCGGGAGGCATCCCACACCGCGGCCGTCGCCGATTCGGAAGCCACCAGCATGTTCGCGCAGTGGTGCTTGACCGCTTGGAAGGTGGCGATGGTGCGGCCGAACTGCTGGCGGACCTTGGCGTAGTCGACCGCGGCGTCCAGGCAATCCGACGCCCCGCCGGCCGCCTCGGTCGCCAGCAGTGTCCGCGCCCGCGCCAGCAACGATTCCCGACCCGCCGCCAAGATGTCGTCGTCGGTGACGCTGACATTCTGCAGCTTGACCCGGCCCGAGCGCCGAGTGGGATCGAGGTTGTCGGGCACCTCGACCGAGACGCCGTCGCGGCCGCGGTCCAGCACCAGCACGTCGTCGCCGGCGGCGATCACCAACAACTCGGCCAGGCCCGCGCCCAGCACGATGCCGGCGTCACCGTTGGCGACTCCGCCGTCGACGACGACCTCACCGCCCAGTCCGATGCCGGCGGTGACCGTGCCGTCGATCAGGCCCGGCAACAGCCGGCCCTTCTGCTCGGTGCTGCCTTCATTGGCGACGACCGCCGAGGCGATGACCGTCGGCACGAACGGCCCGGGCGCCACCGCCCGGCCGAGTTCCTCGACCACCACCACTAATTCGGGCAGCCCGTAGCCCGAGCCGCCGTGCTCCTCGTCGATGTGCAGGCCCAGCCAGCCGAGCTCGACGAGGTCCTGCCAGAACGGCGGGCGGGCCTCGTCAGCCGCGTCGAGCAGCGACCGCGCCGCCCAGCGGGCCTTCTGTGAGGTCAAAAACGCGCGGGCCACCTCGGCGAGTTCGCGATGGTCGTCGGTCAGTGCGATACCCATTCGAGGGCCCTCCTCGTCGTTGCAGGCGGTGCAAGAAAGCGTACTCACAGGCGGTTTGACCGCGGGTTACGGCATCACTTCGGGGCGAAGCGCTGCCCGGCGTCCAGCCGCAGGCATTGGCCGTTGAGCATCGGGTTGTCGACGATGGCCGCGACCAGCTTGGCGTATTCCTCGGGCCGGCCTAAACGCTTCGGGAATGCCGCGTCCTTGGTCAGCGCGGTGGCGTACTCGTCCGGAATGCCCTTGGTCAGCCCGGTCGCGAACAGGCTCGGCGCGATCGCCAGCACCCGGATGCCCAGCGATCCGAGGTCGCGGGCCATGGTCAGGCACATGCCGGCGATGCCGGCCTTGGCCGCGGTGTAGGCCACCTGCCCGATCTGACCCTCGAACGCTGCGATCGACGCGGTGTTGACGATGACGCCGCGCTCCTCGTCCTCCGGTTCGTTTGTGCTCATGTGGCTCGCCGCCAACCGGCTGATGTTGAAGGTGGCGATGAGGTTGAGATCGATCACCGACTGGAAGGATTCGAGATCATGCGGGCCGGACTTCGACATCGTCCGCTTGGCGATACCGCCGCCGGCCGTCGTCACGATCACGTGCAAACCGCCCAGCGCATCGACTGCGGTCTGCAGCGTCTCCTCGGTGCCGGCAAAGTCGGTCACGTCCACCGGGTAGAACGTGCCGTTGATGGCGGTCGCGACGTCCTTGCCGTCGGAGCCCTCGCGGTCGAATACCGCGACGCTGGCCCCACGTGCGGCCAGCAGTTCGGCGGTGGCCCGTCCCATGCCCGAGGCGCCGCCGATGACGACCACCTTCTTGCCGTTGATCTCCATGCAAACCTCCGTGTTTGACAGCTCTTGTGTCCAGCACGTTAGCGCGGCCGTACGTGACGTTGTCGGCCAGGCGTGTAAAGCTGGGCTGTGCTGCTGATCGACGTGGCGGCCGCCTGGGTCGACGTAGGCGGCGCTTCCGCGCGACGGGCCAAGATCGCGCGGATCGCCGACCTGCTCATCGGAACAAAATCCGACCCGCAACTCGTCGCGATCGTGGTCTCCTGGCTTTCCGGCGAATTACCGCAGCGCCAGATCGGAGTGGGCTGGGCCAGCCTGCGCTCGCTGCCACCGGCCGCGACACACCCGAGTTTGACCGTGCACGACGTCGACGCGGCGTTCTCGGCGATCGGCGCACTGTCCGGCACCGGCTCGCAGACCCGACGCGCCCAACACGTCGCCGCACTGTTCGCCGCCGCCACCGACACCGAGCAGTCGTTTCTGCGCCGACTGCTGACCGGTGAGCTGCGCCAAGGCGCACTGGCCGGAATCATGGTCGACGCGGTGGCAGCGGCCGGGCTGATCCCGGCCGCGGTGGTGCGCCGAGCCGCGATGCTGGGCGGGGATCTGCCCGCGGTGGCGGCGGCGGGCCTGGCCGGTGGCGCGGCCGCACTGGACGCGTTCACCCTGCAAGTGGGGCGGCCGGTCGGGCCGATGCTGGCCCAAACCGCCACCGGCGTCGGCCAAGCACTCGAAAAACTTGGCGGCACAGCTATTTTCGAAGCAAAGCTGGACGGCGCGCGCGTGCAAATCCACCGCGCCGGCGATCAGGCCACGGTCTACACCCGCAGTCTCGACGACGTCACCGCCCGGCTACCCGAGGTGGTCGAGGCGACGCTGGCGCTACCGGTCACCGACCTGATCGTCGACGGCGAGGCGATCGCGCTGCGGCCGGACAACCGGCCGCAGCCGTTCCAGGTCACCGGGTCGCGCTTCGGCCGATCGGTCGATGTCGCGGCGGCCCGCGCCGCCGCGCCGCTGTCGGTGTTTTTCTTCGACGTCTTGCACCGCGACGGCGTCGACCTGCTCGACGCGCCGACCACCGACCGGCTGGCCGTCCTCGACGAGATCACGCCTGCGCACCACCGGGTCGATCGGCTGGTCACCGCCGAGCCCGCGGCGGCCGCCGACTTCCTGACGGCGACGCTGGCCGCCGGCCACGAAGGGGTGCTGGCCAAATCGTTGACGGCACCCTATGCCGCGGGCCGCCGCGGCGCGGGCTGGCTGAAGGTCAAGCCGGTGCACACCCTCGACCTGGTGGTGCTGGCCGTCGAATGGGGATCGGGACGCCGCCGCGGCAAGCTGTCCAACATCCATCTCGGCGCGCGGGATCCGGCCGGCGGCTACGTGATGCTGGGCAAGACGTTCAAAGGCATGACCGACGCCATGCTGGACTGGCAGACCGCGCGGTTTACCGAACTGGCCGTCGGCGGCACCGACGGCTATCTGGTGCAGTTGCACCCCGAGCAGGTGGTCGAGATCGCTTTCGACGGGCTGCAGCGCTCGTCGCGCTACCCCGGCGGCTTGGCGCTGCGGTTCGCCCGGGTGCTGCGCTACCGCCACGACAAGGGCCCGGCTGACGCCGACACCATCGACACCGTGCGCGCCCTCCATGAGCAGCAGCACTGACTCCGATCACTGGACCGGAGGCGCCGGGAAACAGCGCGTTTAGAGCAATCGACGCGCCGGTTACCAGATCCCCAGCAGAATGCGACTATGTAGGACGGCGAAACACCGGAAGTCTTCGCCCGGTGTCAGTAACGACCGATCGAAAGGTCCAGGTGCTCACAGGCGAGAGGCAACCGGCCGCCGCGCGCGGTGCTGCCGCTACACCGCGCGAGCGGCGGCTCACCTTCATCCGACGCGCGGCAATCGCGGTATGGGCCGCCGTTGTGGTGTACCGGACGGTGACGGAAGGGCTCGCGTTCAACCGTGAACTGCTGCTGCTCTACATCGCCACCGGGCTGATCGCCGCCAGCATCGGACGTCCCCGCCGGGCTTTTGCCGTCCTGCGCGACTGGCTGCCGTTCGCGCTTTATCTGCTGCTGTATGACCTCAGCCGCCATGCGGCCACGTTCGTTGGAACACCCACGCTGTGGCGGCCCCAGGTCGATGCGGACCGCTGGATGTTCTTCGGGGTGGTGCCGACAGTGTGGCTGCAGGAACAGCTCAAGTTGGCCCAACCGCCGTGGTGGGAGGTGGTCATCAGCGCCGTCTACATGTCGTTTTTCATCCTGCCGTACGTGATCGCCGGGGTGCTGTGGCTGCGCAACCGAGACGACTGGGCAGCGTTCGCCCGGCGATTTGTCGGGCTGTCGTTTGCCGCTCTGATCGTCTACGTGCTGGTGCCGTCGGCGCCGCCGTGGGCGGCCGCGCGCTGCACCGCCGACCAGATCGCCAACGGCCCATCCAACCCACGGTGCATGTTCCGAAGCCCCGCGGGGGTGCCCGACGGCGGCTTGCTGGGTCCCATGCACCCCAACCACCCCGGTGCCCACCCGTTTGTGGAACGGATCTCCGGCCGGGGCTGGGGCACGCTGCATTTGCACTCAGCGCGGGCCTTGCTGGACTCCGGACAGGCCAGCGTGAACCTGGTAGCGGCCATCCCGTCGCTGCACGCCGCACTGTCGGCGATGATCGCGGTGTTTCTGTGGCGCCGCGTCCGGTCGTGGTGGCGCCCGCTGCTGGTGGCATACGTGCTGACGATGGCGTTCACGCTGGTGTACTCGGCCGAGCACTATGTGATCGACATCCTGCTGGGCTGGGCGTTCGCCGCGATAGTGCTGCTGGTGATCGGTCGTCTCGAGTCCTGGTGGCGGCGCCGACGCTCAGCTCGTGATGCCGTCGAGCCAGCCGCCGATCTTGGCGGCCGCGTCGCCGTAGAAGGTCCGATAGACCCGGTCGGCCGCGTAGCCGATATGAGGTGTGGCGACGACGGTGTCCAGCGAGCGCAGCGGGTGCCGGACCGGCAGGGGCTCGGTGTCGAAGACGTCGAGTCCGGCCCCGGCGAGCCGGTGGGAGCGCAACGCCTCGACCAGCGCCGACTCGTCGACGATGGGTCCGCGCGAGGTGTTGACTAGCAGCGCGGTCGGTTTCATCAACGCCAGTTCGCCGGCGCCCACCAGCCCGCGGCTGCGCTCGCTGAGCACCAAGTGGATGGTCAGCACGTCGGCGCGACGGAACAACTCCTCTTTGCCGACGTAGGTCGCCCCGGCGTGTTCGGCGGCGTCCGGCGTCAGGTTGGTGCTCCACGCGATGACGTCCATGCCGAATGCCGCGCCGACCCGCGCAACCCGGCTGCCGATCCGGCCCAGCCCCAGCACGCCCAGCACAGTTCCGCCCAGCTGGCGACCGACTGAGGTCTGCCACCCGCCGCCGCGTACCGACACGGACTCGTCGACGATGCGGCGCGCGGCGGCCAGAATCAGCGCCCAGGTCAGCTCGACGGTGGATTCCAGGTATCCGCCGGTCGTGCTGACATGGATCCCCCGCTCCTTGGCGGCCGCGACGTCGATGGCGGCGTTGAACGGACCGGTCGAGGCGATCATCTTCAAGTTGGGCAGCCGCTCGATGATGCTGCGCGGCAACGGGGTGCGCTCGCGCATCACGAACACCACGTCGAACGGGGCAAGCCGCTCGACCACGGCGTCGTGATCGGCCTGGTGATCGGTGAACACGGTGATGTCGGCGCGGGCGGCCACCTGCGACCAGTCGGCCATGCTCAGCGCGACGTTCTGGTAATCGTCGAGGATCGCGACCTTCATCGTGCCAATGTCGCATACCGCATCGCCGTTGTTTTAAGCGGAAAGTACAAACTGCCCGAACGCACTCCGACGCTGACACACTGGCGGCGACACCGCGCACGGATGGGAGACCCTTATGCCTGAGTACGACTACGAACGAATGAAAAAAGAGGCCGAGCCGTTCATCAAGTTCGAGAAAGACGTCAAAAACCGGATTGCCTACATCACCTTCGATCGTCCCGATGCGCAGAATTCGACGACGCTCGGCATGCGGCAGAACTATGCCGACCTGATCCACAAATGCAATGTCGACGACGACGTCAAGGTCGTCGTGATCCGCGGCGAGGGAGAGGATTTCGGCAGCGGCGGCGATCTGCCCGAGCAGCGGGACATGCTGGAAAACCCCGGTATGCCACTGCTTCATGAGCTCGCGATCAACGACGACCGCGTCAAGTACCCGCCGGGGGGCTCCTACCGCTATCTGTCCACCGTGACCGACTTCTACGCCAAGGCTCCGGCCGGCAACCGCCCGCTGCAGGAACTCCGCAAGATCAGCATCATCGAGGCCAAAGGGTACTGCTATGGCTGGCACTTCTATCAGGCCGGCGACGCCGACCTGGTCATCTCTTCAGACGACGCGCTGTTCGGCCACCCGGCTTTTCGTTATGTGGGCTGGGGGCCGCGGCTGTGGTGGTGGGCGGAAACCATGGGTCTGCGGAAGTTCTCCGAAATGTTGTTCACCGGAAGGCCTTTCAGCGCGAAGGAAATGTATGAGTGCGGGTTCGTCAACAGTGTGGTGCCCCGCGACAAGCTTGAAGAGGAAACGCTGAAGTATGCGATGGCGTGCTCGCGGTCTCGCCCCACCGACACGGTCGCGGTGCAGAAAACCTTCCTGGAGCTGTACAAGCAGCACAAAGGCGAGTACTTCGGCAGCCTGTTGACCGGCATGGTGGAAGGCATGCTGCCGCTGATTCAAAACGACCAGGACAACGAGGTCGACCTCACCGAAGGCGCCTTTGGTAAAGGTTTGAACAATGTGGTGAAGGACAACGACATGAATTTCCCGCCCGAGTGGCGGCTCAGCCGTTCGGGACGCAGCAAGCCCTGACATGGCACTGCAGTTGGCCAATAGCGTCGCATTGGTGACCGGCGCCAGCAGCGGCATCGGCGCGGCCACCGCCAAGGCGCTGGCCGCCGAGGGCGCCGCGGTTGCCCTGGTCGCGCGCCGCGCTGACCGGTTGCACCAACTGCAAGCCGAGATCGAGTCGACGGGCGGCACCGCGCTGGCGGTGCCGGCCGACGTCACTGACGCGGACCAAGTGGCTGAGGCGATTGATTGCGCCGTTCGTGAGTTGGGTCGGCTCGACACCGTGGTGAACAACGCCGGGCTGGTCCGGACGGGACCCGCCGCCCAAGCGCCGCTACAGGACTGGGATGACCTGGTGGCGGTCAACGTGAATGGAGTTCTGTATGTGGCCCACGCCGCGATCCCGCATCTCGTCGACGCGGCCGCCAGCTCACCGCGCGGTGTCGCCGACCTGGTCACGATCAGTTCCACTGCCGGTTGGGTGGCCCGCCCGGGCAGCGCGGTCTACTCACTGACGAAATACGGTGTCAACGCGTTCAGCGAAGGCATCCGACAAGAGTTGCTGGGCAAAAGGGTTCGCGTCGGCGTCGTTGCACCCGGCAGCGTCGACACCGAAATCAATACCCACCTGCCGGCGGAGTCGCGCGAAGCGTATGACCGCCGGACTGCGGGCATGGTCCAACTGCGACCCGAGGACATCGCCGACGCGGTGCTTTACATGGTGACCCGCGACCGGCGGGTGGCGGTCAACCACATGCTGGTGCGCGCCGCCGAGCAGACCTGGTGACTGTCCAGTGTTCGCCCGAGGCGCTGCCCACGGGCGGTTCGTTGGCTCCGAATACGAAGGGCGCGAACACAATCTCACGCCCATCGGGGTCACGGTAGGTGAGTGCCCCGACCGCATCCCAATACGGATGGGACTCCACCGGCTCCATCCCGGCCGTGCACAGCCGAGCCGTCGCTTCGTGTTGCGCTGTCGCGTCGGGGAAATATAGACACAGCTGCTCATGGGCGTCGACCGCGACGGGTTCAGTTGCTTCGACGATCTCGAAAGTAAGGGCAGTGCCGGGCATTCCGAAAATCGCTCCGGTGCTGCCGTAGCTATTGGCGAACGTGGCACACAACGGCAGCCCGACGAGATCGCGGTAGAACGCGACGGTCTGCTCGAAGTTGCTTGAGCGTCGCGCGAAGCGGATTGCGCCGACGGAAGCCAGTTCGTGTGTCACAACGTCGACGCTAAAACCTCAACCGCAGTTCAGGTCAAGGGCGCCACCCCGCTTTGGTGTACGCGCCCCTGGGGGCGGTCACACTAACGTCGACGCACAGCGACATCGAGCGGATAGGGGCCAAGACGTGGACATCGGATTCATCGGGTTGGGCAACATGGGGTCTGCAATTGCGCGCCGACTGGTCGACGCGGGGCACCATGTCGTCGTCTTCGATACCCGCAGTGCCGCGATCGAATCCCTCGTGGCTGAAGGCGCCGACCGGGCAGCGTCGGCCCGGGAGGTGGCTGATCGCGCGGCGACCGTCATGGCCAGCCTGCCGACACCACAGACATCGATGCAGGTGGCTGATGCGGTCGCCGGCGGCGACCGCGTCCAGCGCTTCGTCGATCTGTCCACCGCGGGAAGCCAAGCAGCGCAACGTAATCACGAGCTGCTTGCCGAACATGATGTGGCCATGCTGGACAGCCCGGTGAGCGGAGGGGTGCACAGCGCTCAAGCGGGAACGCTTGCCGTGATGGTGTCCGGTCCGCGAGCCGAGTTCGACGCCGCCGCCGCTGTTTTCGATGCCATCGGCCGCGCCATCTTCGTCAGCGAAAAACCCGGCGCCGCGCAAACGATGAAGCTGGTCAACAACTTGATGGCCGCCGCGTCGTTGGCCGCAACCGCCGAAGTCATGGTGATGGGTGTGAAGGCAGGCCTGGATGCCCAGGTCATGATCGATGTCCTCAACGCCGGATCGGGAGCCACCCATGCAAGTCGCGAGAAATTCCCACGCGCGGTGCTTCCGCGCACCTTCGACTACGGGTTCGCCACGGGTCTGATGGTCAAAGATGTGCGCCTCTATCTCGATGAGGCGCACGCGCTGGGAATGCCGACTCAGCTGGCCGATGCCGTGGCTCAGTTGTGGGAGGCGACCCTGACCGCAGAGGGACCCGAATCCGACTTCACGTCGATCGTCAAGCCGATCGAAGCAGCCGCGGGCGTCGTGGTGGGAACCGGCCCACGATGAATGCGCCGCCTCACTACTCTTCGTCGGCCGCGCGCCGAGACGACTCAGCCGCAGATCGGTCCGCGGCGGCCCGTTCGCCGTGCGAGGCGGCGGCATCACGGTGCTCGCCGGCATCGCCTATGCCGGCGTCGTTTGCCTCCTCGTGCACTTGTGCCGCCCGTTCATGCGCTTGGGCCGACTCTTCGTGACGGCCAGCAGCACTGCGATGGGCCGCGGCGGCGCGCCTGCCCATGCCCTGCGGTTTAGTCGCTGGCGGCTGCGGTGGGTTTAGTGGCGCGGATGATGGCGCCATGCATTCCGTCGGTAACTTCGTGGGTGAAAGCCACTGAGGCATCAACGAATCCGGCTTGGCTGAGACCGTCGAGATACTCCTGTTTGGACAGCGCCCCCGCGATACAGCCAACGTGGGATCCGCGTTCGGCGCGGTCGGCACTACTGAGATGGTCTTCGGCGACGACGTCGGAGATCCCGAGCCGCCCGCCGGAAACCAGGACACGGAACATCTCGGCGAGCACGGCCGGTTTGTCAACCGACAGGTTGATCACGCAATTGGAGATCACCACGTCGACGGTCGCATCGGCGAGGGGAATGTCCTCGATGGTGCCCTTGCGGAACTCGACGTTGGTGACACCAGCTTTGGCCTTATTAGCCTCGGCTAGGGCGAGCATCTCGTCGGTCATGTCGACGCCGTAGGCGAACCCGTCCGGTCCAACCCGACGAGCTGACAGCAGCACATCGATCCCGCCGCCGGAGCCCAAGTCCAAAACGCGTTCACCTGCGCGCAGGTCAGCAACCGCAGTCGGATTACCGCATCCCAGGCTGGCCGCAACGGCTTCCGCAGGTAGCCCGGAGTGGTCGTCAGCGCCATACAGACCGGCGCCGAAGACGGTACCGACGTCAACCGAATCGCTGGATCCACAACAGCTCGCTGCGGTAAGCACGTCGCTGTTGGTGGCGCCGCTCGCGATCGTCGTGGCGGCCTCCCCATAGCGGGCGCGAACCTGATTACGCAATGCGGCACCTGCCTTCTCGGCCATGCCAGGCTCCTTCCCATCGACAGACGTCTATGCGACCAAGGATGCACGATGCATCGACAGCTGTCAATGCGTTTGTCATGCTGTGGTCATGCCCACCACCATCGCGCCCGCAACGCAGCCCTATGGATCGCTGCTGGCGGCTGATCTCGAAACGTGTTGCAGCCCAATTACTGGCACCGTCCTGGATGAGGCGGCCGCCGAGCGACTGGCCGCCGTTCTCAAGGCGGTGGCCGAGCCCACCCGGTTGCGGCTGGTGTCGCTGATCGCGGGCCATGAGGGCGCCGAGGCCTGTGTGTGCGACCTGACCGCTCCAGTCGGGTTGTCCCAGCCGACGGTGTCGCACCATCTCAAGATCCTGGTCGAGGCGGGTCTGCTTGAACGAACACAGCGCGGCAAATGGGCTTATTACCGGTTAGTGCCCCCGGCACTGCATGCACTGGCCGGCGTATTCGCCGGTGCCGGCATCGCTGAGATCGGCTCACCTCACGCTGAGCGGCACTAAAATTTGTGAGCCGCACCAGGTTTCACAGATTTATGGAGATCCGGAGGATTTTTAACCGGGATTGACTCGGGGTGCGTACATGATGACCGCCACTCCAGCAAGGCAGATGACGGCACCGATGACGTCCCAGCGGTCGGGGCGAAAGCCGTCCAGTGCCATGCCCCAGGCAATGGAGCCGGCCACAAAGACGCCACCGTACGCGGCGAGGATGCGACCGAAGTGGGCGTCAGGTTGCAGGGTCGCGACGAATCCGTAGCCACCCAGGGCCAGGATTCCCAGGCCGATCCAGACCAACCCGCGGTGTTCGCGTACGCCTTGCCAGACCAGCCACGCACCGCCGATTTCGAACACCGCGGCGACCATGAACAACAAAACGGATTTGACGAAAGTCACTGATGCTCCTTCAGTTTGGGGCCATTCGAAAGAAGCAGATGCACAGCCGTCCCCGGCTCAAGGGGTGGATGGAGGATCGGGTGCAAGGCTGCCGTCAGGGGCGATGTGGGCGAAGATCTGCTGGACCAGCGTGAGGACGTGCGGGTCCTCGACGGTGTAGATGTGGTGGCGGCCTTCTTTGCGTGCGCTGATCAGGCCGGCTAGGCGCAGTTTGGTCAGGTGCTGGCTCATGGTGGCTACCCCGACGCCGGCCCGGTCGGCCAGGGCTGTCACGTCGTGCACGTCTTGGGCGGCCAGCCACAGCACGTGCAGTCGTGCCGGGTTGCCGAGCAGCGCGAAAGTGGCTGCAGCTGACGTCAGCTGCGGGCCGGTGGGCTCGGTGGGGGCAAGGGCCAGGTCAAGGGTTTCGGGTGGCCGTTGTTTTCGTTTTGCCATGGCGGCCTCCATTCTGGCGCACCCCCGACGAACAGATTCGCCCAATCAAACCATTTTGATATTTGCGAATATAACGAAATGAGTGGCAGGATGGGCAAGATCCGAACCGAGGTCTACGCCCGATCTGCGTATGGGTGAGGAAGGCAGGGCTTCTTCGTGCTGCATGTCGCGTTGCTGATTGGCTGCGCCGTGGCGATTTATCTGTCGTGCGAGTGGTTCGTCAATGCCGTGGAATGGCTGGGCCAGCGGCTCAATATCAAGAAGATGGCGGTGGGGACCATCCTGGCCGCCTTCGGCACAGCCCTGCCAGAATCGGTGGTCACGTTGGTTGCGGTCACCACCGGCACGACCGCCCAGATCCGCGACATCGGGGTCGGCGCTGCGATGGGCGGCCCGCTGGTGCTGGCGACCGTCGCCTATGGGGTGACCGGTGCGATGCTGCTGGCGCGACGCCACACCCGCAGCCGCGAACTCGTCGCCGCCGGCGTCGGCGGCGCAGACCTCGAGCACCCTGGGTCAGAACGCGAGGCGAGCTGCGGCAGCGTGTTAGCTGATTCCGTCCAAGCGGCACGCCTGGCCAACGATCAGCGCTGGTTTATGACGGTGTTCGTGGTCAAAGTCGCGTTGGGCTTGGTGGCGTTCGCGATCAAGCCATGGCTGGGGCTGCTGTTTTTTGCCGTCTACGCCGTCTACTTTTGGCGCGAGCTGCGTGGCGGCCACACTCTGGACCCCCATGACGAGGAGCAGTTGGCACCGCTGAAGCTGCAACCCCGTGCCGCGCGACCGGCTAGCCCGGTGGTAATCGCGCAAACGGTAGGCGCGTTGGCGGTCATCTTTGTCTCCTCGCAAGTGTTCGTGCACCAGCTCGATGCCATCGGCCCGATGCTCGGATTGTCCGAGGCCGTCACTGCCTTGCTGCTGTCGCCGATCGCCACCGAGCTGCCCGAGATTATGAACGCAGTCATTTGGGTCCGGCAGGGCAAAACCCAACTGGCCCTAGCCAATATCTCCGGGGCGATGATGATCCAGGCGACTGTGCCCAGCGGCCTGGGTCTGTTGTTCACCGACTGGCGCTTCAACCACGCTCTGCTCTGGTCCGGTGCGATCACCATGGCCGCGATCGGCTACCTGCTGTACACACTGCGCACAGACAAACTCACCCCCACCCGGCTGGCCGCGGCCGCAGTGCTCTACCTGGTCTTCGCCGCCGGACTCATCCCGATCCTCACCTGATAACCCTCCGCCTTCCCGGACAAAACCCGCGGATACCTCGGCGACACAACTATTCGCCAAGCTAAGCGAACTCACCGACCTACTCCACGACGCCGGCACCCTCAACGACAAGGAATTCACCCAACACAAACAACGCCTTCTCCATAGGTAGACCGAAGCTACCGTCTGACCGCTGGCATCAGTTGCCGTTATGGCTCGGGCGATACGCCAATGTCGCTCTGGATCGCCCTTCATGCACACCTCGCCGAAGATCCGCGGGACTAAAAGCAACAGATTGCCGACCTCAACCGCAGGGGATGATGTACCCAGGATCGTGTGTGTAATCCAACCACTTCCCATATGCGCCACCGCCTGCGGCGCGGACGGCATCACATACCTCGGGTTGAGTTTTACCGCCGGGTTGGAAGACGGCATAGATCGGATTGCCGGCTTCACTTGCCCGGCGCAGAGATGGACAAGATTGATCGGTACGCAGGTAGTAAGCACCCGGGTGGATGTCCAGTAGACGTTGAACGCCCGCGGCGTATAAGCCAGGGGTGGTGACATTTCCCAAGATCACGACCCCTTGACCGTTGCAGGACGGATTGCTTATCGGCGTAGGTAACCCGAGATCACCTGTCAGCCTTGTCGGCAAGCGCGGCGGGGGCGGCGTAGTGGGCGACGATGGGCTAGGCGGAAGCGCGGTTGGAGCGGGTGCTGGTGCGGGCGACTCCGACTGTGGCGGGAGCCAATTCGGCGACTCTTGCCATGTTGAGCTCGGCTGAGGCGGCGATGCGGTCGGTGGCGCTTGTGGCGGCTGCGCCAAGCGCGCACCGATGAAGGCGACCACTCCCACGGATAACAAAACGGCGATACCGCCGGCGATCAGCGCCGCGCGACGCCATGTCGAGGCTGCGTCTGATTCATTGCGGTTCGGTTGCTCGCGGCTTGTGACCTGCGAGAGCGGTGGAGGGATGTTTGTTGCGAATTGCGTCTCATCGCCGGCAGCGGCGTGACTGAGGGCTGCTGCAAAGTCACGGCACGTATCGAACCGATGAAATGGCTCTTTCGCCATCGCCTTGGCCAGCACCTCGTCAAGCGAACTGAGGTCGGCGCGCATACTTCGTAATCGCGGTGGCGGCGATACGACAGAATTCGAATTGATGAATGGTGGTGCACCCGTTAGAAAGTGAAAAGCTGTGGAAGCAAGGGCATACTGATCTGCGCGGCCATCAAGCGCCTTACCTGTGAGCTGTTCCGGCGCAGAGTAGCCGACTGATCCGACTCTCACATTGGTTGCCGTTATACCGTTGATGTCGTTGGCGGCGCGTGCGATCCCGAAATCGGCCAGTAGGATTCGGCGGTCGCCCATGCGCGGGTTGGTGAGCAAGATATTTGCCGGTTTGACGTCTCGGTGCAGCAAGTCTCGTTCGTGGGCATAGTCGAGTGCGTCAGCGATAGCTGACACGATCTCGAGCGCATTCTGTGTCGGCATCCCATGCGGGTATCGGTCTCGCATTTCTTGGGCGGCATCGGTGCCTTCGACGTAGTCCATCGTGATCCAAAGCTGACCGTCGTGTTCTCCCCGGTCATGGATCTGGACTATGTAGGGATGCCACAGGGATGCGGCGATGTCGGCTTCACGCGCGAAACGTTGGCGATAATTCGGGTCGGCGCTCACACGCGCGGGGAGAATCTTCAGCGCCTCTTGGCGGGGCAGCCGTGGGTGCTGGACCAGATAAACCTCACCCATCCCCCCGGTGCCCAGCAAGTGCACGATGGTGTACCCAGCGAACACTGCACCATTGGCGATGGGCATGCTCGGATATTACCGAGCCGCGACATGGAAGACCTGCGCCTGGTAGTGCTCCGCTTGCAAGCGCTAATACCGGAAGAAACACACAGACGCCGCGCGAGCGACTGTTACGTCCGTATCGTGAGGCCATGGATGTGCCCGGCCGCCACGGGCCCGATGAACGCCCAGATTCCGTTAGCCGTCGGCAGTTGCTCGGGCTGGCTGCCAGCATCAGTTTGGGCTCAATGGTCAGCGCGTGCTCAAATAGGGCACGAATGGGCCCTGGTTCGGCGTCTGGGACCGCCTCGAGACCACCTTCGCCTCCGAATCCCGCTCCGACGACGGCCAGCGGTGCCATCCCGAATCCAACTTCACCACCCGGGGCCATAACCTCGCGCCGACCTGCTCCACGTGCGACTCCGGCACTGTTGCTATGCCGAGATGCTTGGGGGGCGCGGCCTCCCCGCCCAGGAGGGCAGCACCACACCATCACCCGCATGACCCTCCATCACGAGGCCGTGGTCCTCGGCGACAACCGCAATGCTCCCCGCCATCTCCGACAGGACCAGCGGTACCACCAAGAACAACAGGGATGGATCGACATCGCGTATCACGTCGGCGTCGACCGCGATGGCAACATCTACGAGTTGCGGAGCACCGAGATCGCCGGCGACACCGCGACGGACTACGACACAAAAGGCCATTTCCTGGTCCTCTGCCTAGGAGATTTCGATCAAGAGGTTGTGCCGGAGGCCCAGCTTTACGGAGCCGCTCTCGCATTCGCATGGGCGGCCCAAAACTTTGGCATCGCAACCGACACATTGGCAGGCCATCGGGACCTAGCCCAAACTTCTTGCCCGGGCGCAAACCTTTATGCCTATCTCACCTCAGGCGACCTCAAGCGCAGCATTGACGATCTGCTTGCCGCCGGCGGGGTGGATCTTCAGCTCTTTTGCGGACCCGACGCTGCCGCAAGAGTCGCGGCTATCGAGGGGGGCAGATAACCAGCGCTTCTGTGTGGAGCCGCTGGGGAGTCTTCCCAGCAACATGCCTTCTGCACCGCCGGCTCGTGGACGACCGGAGAGTTTGAAGGCACCTTCATCGCGGATACCCGTTCACGGGTATATAGCGTCCGCCGACTTGATGCGCCGCGACCCGAGCGACACAGCACGACGCTGCGAGCGCACTCGTGGATGCGGAAAACCGTTGCGTGCGTCGCTAACCCAATGCGTACTGCAGCGCTGGCTCCGAGAAGTCCACGTGATCGTTACTGATGGTGGGGAGCCGGTTGGGTCGGAACCTCGTAGTGGGTGCCGACGACGGCCAGTCGGCCCCAGCGGTTCTTCGATTCCTCTGACATACCGCCAAGATAGGCGGCTACTTTTGCCACATATCTCCTGCGCCGTTCCGTTATCGTTCGAGCGTGAAGCGCAATAGCAATAAGGGACTAAAGCTGACAGCAATGGCCAGCGCCGTCACGGCCGCCCTGATCACTGTGGGTGGTGTCGCCACCGCCCCACCCGCCTCGGCTGGGTGTGAATCCACCAGCCCCTGGAACACCTACTGCGATAAGCCGATCCGCCCGAACGGCACCTGGCAGCGATGCTTGATAACGAATACCGGGCAGCTCAACTGCTTCCAGGTCGACCCCTCCCAGGGCTTTCCCCGTTTGCCGCTCGGGCAGCCGCAGTACCACGTCGACGACTAGGGAGTCACACGGACTGATACCGGCGTGGCGGTCAGCTCGACAGATCGCTGTCGGAGAGTCATCTAACGTGGCCGTATGCCCAGCCTAGCGGCGATAGGAGACGCGACATGACCAATACCGTTCCCGACCCCGTCCGAAAGTGCAGTGTCGAGGATGTCAACGCACAGCGGATTCAATGGGTGCCCGAACGGTGGACGGCGGCGTTCGCGGGGCATGAAAAGGCGCATACCGAACTGAAAGCTCACTCCGAGCAAGAGGGCGGCATCGCCCGCAAGTACATCCACTCCCACGCAGACGCTGACCCAGTGGAGCTGTTCCTGATCGCCATGGCGTGGGGATACAAGCCGAAAGACTATGGACCGCACCGCGTCCAATCAATCCTCACCACCGACGGAGCAGTCGACCGCATTAGAGCTATCGTCGAGATAACACGAAGCGATGGCGCAGCAGCAGGCTGGCACGCCCTGCTCAACACCCACAAGGTCAACGGCCTGAACATGTCGTTCGGCACCAAGCTTCTCTACTTCGCCGGATACACCAGCCATCACCTGCCGCGCCCGCTGGTCCTCGACGAACGGGTCCGAGCGTCCTTGAACAAGGTCGCACCCGAGACCGTGCCCGCCAAAGGGCTGGTGCGCCAAGCCGACTACACGCGTTACCTCGAACTAGCGGAAAAGTGGGCCTCCGAGCCAAGTTGGCCACAGGAACCCGATGTCGTCGAGTACGCCCTCTTCAACTTGCCGTGAGGCAAGAGAGCATTTGCCTGATCGTTCACGTAACGATTCGCCACGAATCGTCAGTGCACAACGACGTTTCGCGTAGTGAGGGCACTGACGCGGGTACCATCTCCGCGCGGCGAAAGGATTGGTTTGGGCGGCACGTGTAGGAATCTCGGTCGGTATTGGTCTCTCGTGCCGGTCGCCGTCCGCCATTGACACTTCAGCCACATCTGCGGTTGCGCAGATCTCCTTGGATGAGTCGGGGTAGTCGCCGAACCATTCGTTGACGAGTTCACGGACTAGCTTCCACTCCGGTCGCGCGACGCGGTTCATAACCTGAAATAAGTCCTCGGTGTCGAAAGGCGGGCGAAGGGTGCGGCCGTTCCCCATCGTCGAAGTTTCGGGTCGGGGCCGCCTTCAGGCCGACGCTAACCAACTCTGCAGTGCCGCCGCTACGAGTTGGTCTTCGGTCAGACCAAGTTCTTTGGCACGTTCCATCACATCTTCTTGCAGATGTAAGTCAACCCTTCCGGAGACGCGAGTGACCGCTCCCGGTGGCTGCGGCGTCGGTGATATGCGCAATTCGCTGTGCGGAAACAGATCAACTAGAGACAACATCTGCATGGGGGTGATCTCCAGAGGGCTTCCCGTGACGAAAGCCCATCGCAACATTTCGTTGTTGGCACTCTCTTTGCAGATACCCTTGTTGTGAACGAAGTCGTTTCGGATTCGCCGAACGTCGCCGAAATAAGGGATCAAGACGTCGCTACGACGAACTTTGCTCTGGGACAGACTGTCCCAGTACGTGACGATGCGTCCACGGAATTGCTCCTCCCATAGGGCAAACGCGTAGGTGAACCACTGCGCATAGGCGAATGCTTGCGCTTCAGGGTAGTTCTCCACAGTCTGTCGGGCTGCCCCGGCCATAAGTATCGAGGTGCCCGAGTCTGAAGCGGAGGCTAGGCGCCGCATGTGGATTCGTCCCGGCCCCCTCTCGCTGACTGTCTGGAATGTCTTGATATCGAGGTAGTGGCCCGGGTCGTCGGGGACGTTGCCTTGCAGGAAACGCTGATGTGGTTGCTCCCATTGGGAAATCATCTCGATGATGACATTGTGGGAGGTCAACGTCACGAGTAGAGAGATCAGCAGGGCCTGTTCAAGGTCATCGGCAATGTCGTCGATGGTTTCGTCCGGCTCAGCTGTGTTCCCGTCTAGGATTGGCATCGCAGTTTCGATGGCGGCGATGAGCCGGTCGAGGCTGCCGACAAACTGGTCACCGTGGGTGAACTCTTTTCGCGCCTTGATGACGTCGCTGAGCGTGGTTTCGAGCCACGATCCAGGCTTGAGCGGCTGACTTTCCAGCGTCAAATCGATGTAATCGAGAGCAAGACAGGTCATAACCTCGTGCTCTTGTTCGCCGAGCACACGAGCCCCCCGACCCCTGGCCGCAGTGAATGTCGCAACACTGGCTTGGGCAGAATGAAGTTGGGTGCTTGAGTTTCGCAGGGCTTGCAACCACCGCTTGGTTCGGCTTTGCAGATACATTGAGTAAAATCCTCGGAATCGTCGAGCGTGAACTTTGCTGCTGGATGAATAGTGCGCGGTAGAACCGTGCTTCGGTGGGGTGGTCGTAGCGTTGCCAGCCAAGTGACGCCCAAAAGTCGTCCGCCTGCGCGCTAAACGCCGCTAGCGCCCGATCTGGGTGGCGCGCCTCCAGTTGTCGAACGATCTTCGTTCCGAAGCCCTTGCGACGAAAGTGGGCCGAGATTTCGATGAACTGAATCTCCAACGCACGCGACTCCACCCCAGACGTACTTGTCCGCTCTGCCGCGTCGTATGTCGATAAGTTCAAATTCGCCCATGGTCGCAGAGTGTAGATCCGGTATCCGACTCGACGTCTTTATCATGTTGGATCCTGGTCCCGCACCGCCAAGAAATTTCGCGACGTCGCGGAGGGGTCGACACCCATCGCAGAAGCGATCAGAGCGCAAGTGGTTCGATGGCGCGAGCCGGCGATCCCGCACTCGTAGCCGCGTACGTAGCTGACAGCGCAGCGAAGCCCCCGCCGCCCATGGCGCAGGTGGCCCGGAGCGATTGGGCGGGTAGTGCCGTCACACTTAGCCGTTCGAGGGTGGTCTGGATGTTCGAATGCCAACTGTTGTGAAGACTGCCGTCAGAGCGAACAGTTACACGTTCCGGCTGAGCCGCGAGATTCGCGTATGCCGCTCAAGGGTGGAGCTAAGGGCGCGTGAGCTAAGAGTGTGTGAGCTAAGGGGACTCGAACCCCTGACCCCCACACTGCCAGTGTGAAACCGGGTGTGCTGGCTTGTTTTGCAGCGTCCACGCCGCGCCGATTAGTCCAGGTCTGAGAGGCTGGTCTGTGCTGATGTGTCCAGCGCGTATTTGCCAGTGATCGAGAGTCTTAGGACACGGTTAGGACACACCGAACAGGTGTTCGGCGCGTCCACGGTTGCCGCCGCCCTGCCGGCCTGTTTTCGTGTCTGGCGCGCAACTTAGGTGCAATATGCACGGTGCGGCCGAACCGGCACCCGGCGACCGATTGAAGTGCGACCCCGTGACTGGCTGCGAGCGCATCAACCCCGATACCGTGGACATCGACTGGAAGCGGTAGTTACACAGGATGAATACGTTGTGGTCTCGGTTGCAATCCATTGCCCGGTGGATGTGGGGCGTTTCGGCCTCGCAGCCGAAAGCCCCGTCTAGTGTCCAACGCGTGACCACAACTGCCGTTCGCGACGCAGCCGAAGTTGCCGAGTTCGAGGCCATTGGCGGGCGCGGCCAACGGTTCGAGCCCACGGCGGAGCGCGAGCTTGACGCAGATTTGCGGACGCTTGCGAGTGGACTCCCCGGCGCCGGTGAGGGTTTACTTGCTGTCGTTGAGTTCCACGGGCCGCGCGGAGTCCCGGACCTGCTGATTATGACAAGGGGATTCGCGGCGCTCCAGCACAGGCTCGAAAACGGTGCTCCGTTCATCGAAAGCCCCGCCGACTGCGCCGTGGTCGCCGTCCTCAACATCAAGCGGCCAATGACCAGCAGCAGCGTTGCTTCGGAGACCGGGATGAGCCCGGAGCAGGTCGAACGCCGGTTGCGGGCGCTCACCCACGCCGGAATAGTGGTCACGCAGGGCCAGGGCTACTGGCGCCGCGCCGACGTCGAACCTATCGGTAGGACCTACGCCTTCGAGGCCAAGGTATCTGACTGGCGGCGCGGTCTGGACCAGGCACTTCGTTACTCCGCCTGGTGCGATGCCTCGTCGCTGGTGCTTCTCCGTGCCCCGGCGGATATGGGTGGTCTGATCGAGCGCTGCACCCTGTTTGATATCGGCCTGGCAATCCGTGACGAGTGGGTTCGAAGGCCACGCCTCGGTCGGCCCCAACCCGCGCTTCGCCTTGCGGCCTCGGAGCGCCTGGCGCTACAAGTAAGCCATCTAGAGTTGAAGCCCTTCACCCCCGGCGTAGGCGTCTAAAACCGCTCTCATCGCGGTGCACCAGACAGCTTTATCCCTGTTTCCCACTGACGGGATGGCCGCGATCAAAGCATCGAATTCTGTTGCGGCCAAAGCGTATCGGCCCCTGAGCAGCTCGAATCTTCGTTGGCTGGACTGCTCGCCATTAAGCAGTGCCACGACAGAGGCGAGCTGCTGCAGGTGGTGCGCCCGCTCTTCGTTATCCGTTCGAGGCATCAGACCCCCTCGGATGCGCGCGGCCCTGTCCGCGTCCCAGCGAGCAATCTGGTCCGCAGTGTTGCGCCGCAGCACCGCGTGCAGCGCGCCCTGTGTTACGTACGCCGCAGGCCGCCGGATACCGCCGTCGGAGTCGACGCGAAACGCCGCCGGGTCAAAAGTCCGCTGGGCTCGATGCCACCCAGCCCCGAGGGTATCGGCACCCGCTGCAATGGCTGGCAGACCGGCGTAGTCCGCGTAGCAGACGATCACCCTCGACCTGAGCGACAGCGATCTAACCGTTCGGCACAGCCCCTCGAACGCCGCGACGTCGGCCACGTCGGGAAGCGAGTCGAGCACGACTTCGTTCGCGACGGTGATCATCCAGACCGGCGCGCGCAACGCAACCAGGTCTCCGACGTACGCGTCGAGATCGGGGCCTGCGGCCCAGAACGTTCGCGTACCGACCAGCGACTGCCAGGACGTGTCGGCAAGGCCGCGAGCGATTCGCGCGAGTTCGAGCGCTGTGGTTACTTCTGCCGCCACCGGCGACGACAGTTGCACGGTGGGCGCGAGAAGCGGCGCTGATAGTGAACTCTGGCGTGCAAAGACGCGCTCGACGTGGTCGAGATACTGAGCCGGCGTTGTCAGCGCGGGAGCCGCGTTCGGCCACAGCTCCCACTGATCGTAGAAGTCGACTTTGTTCGTCGTGGCCAGCAACCGAGAGTGGGTCATCGGATCGAAGATGAAATCCCCGTTCAGGTCGCCCATGTCGTTGCGGAGCGTCGTCGCGCTGGGTTGCCGTTCTTGCGCTATCCGAGGCGTGGTGAATGGATTGAGGATGACGCCGCTGGAATACCCGGCCTGCACCGCCTCCCGGCACCACTTACGATGCCCACCCGCCCGGCCATCATGAAGTAATACGCCGCTCATGATGTGGCCCCTTGGGCGGTGGCGATGGCGTCTGCTAGTTCAGCCCCGTCGAGGAACCGCCGTGCGGGCTGCCGGTGCAGACAGCGATTGACGATCGCCGCGAGTTCATCGGTGATGTCGGTGCGTTGGGTTGCAACGTCTGGACAGGACTGCGTGCGGAGCCGGTTGTAGTAATCCGCCTCGTTGGTACCCGGGGCGACGGGCAATATCGCTGTGAGGGCGATGTAGGCGAGGATGCCCAAAGAGAAGATGTCACTCGCTGGTGTGGGTCGGCCGCCTGGTACGTGCTCGGGTGACTTGAAACCCATTGTGCCGGGCTGGAATTGTCCGGTCAGTGCGGTCTTGGCGAGGTGCCGTGCGAGGCCAGGGTCCATCAGGACGTATCGCCCGTCGTCGGTCTTGCGCACGTTGCCCGGCGAAAGGTCACGGTGAACCACTTCGAGTTCATGGCACGCAGCCAGACCGGCGGCCAGGTCGGCGAGCAACGACCAGACGTCCGCCTCGTTCCACCTGGCTGCCAGCAGCCGTGTCAGGTCGCCGCCCGATAGGCGCTCTTCGACCCAGCAGATGGCGTCGGGGCGATCGCCGATTTCGACGGCCTCGGTGAGCACCGAAACGACGTTCGGCGACGAGACCGCTGCCAACACATCGACCTCGCGGTGGGCGCGTGCAATAACGGTATCTGCCGTTGGGCCGTCAGGGATTACGACGATCTTCGCAACGGCAGGTGCCCCGGCGAATTCCCCGGCGAGCACGATTTTCTGTCCACCGCTGGTGAGCACGCTGGAGTTGACGAGCCCGAGGTGTGCCGGAACCTCGTCGATGATTTTTTGGATGTCTTGCGGGCCCAAGCCAGCCCCTTCCACAAGGTTCGATGTAACCGCCTGCGCCGGGGGCGGAGGCCCGGTGCACGAGTCTAGGACCGGGCACCGACACGTCGGCGAAGCCGGACTTCAACCGCGTTGCAGGGCGGTGATACCGGGGCCGGGTCTACTCGGTGATTCGCCGGCGCAGGTGACCGCCTATCGGTGTGATGGCCGGGCGGTCGCTCACCCGACGCGCCAGGCTCGACGCCGCCGGCCAGCGATCGGCCAGGAGTCGCTCCAAGTCCAGGGGCGAAGCAAACGACCATCGCTGGCCGGCCGCGTACACCAGCACGTCGTTAGCGACGACCGGCGCGGCCAGGGCGTCGGGTCGCTGCTGCCCGGCATGCCAAGTGACGGCGGCTTCTTCGAGGGCTAGGAAGTGGCCGGCCAGCCGACAGGTGCCGGCTCCCAGACCTTGCAGTAGCGCCGCCGACCGCGCCAGCGCGTCGCTGCACCGGCCAGACCCCTTGGGCGGCCAGCTGGTCACCTTCACCGGCCGGTCGATCCGGTACCGCTTCAAGGCGTCATTGACGACGCGTGTGTACGTTTCACCGGCGGCGAAGCCTTCGACGGCGATCTCAGACGCGCCGACGTCGGCGGCCAGCTCGACCGCAGCCCGTGCCCACTGATCGGACGTGCGCGATCACACGGCACGCGGCAGTCACCGTTTCGGGGGCAGCGGCTTGGACCACTCTTGCCGGTCGCCGTCCTGATCTGTCCATTGCACGGTGACAGTCTGGTCCAATCCCCACGCTGACAGACCGAAGAACTCAACCTCGCTGAATGCCTTGATCTCGTCATACGGACCACCACCGCGCCGAACGGAAGGCCCCGTCACCATGACTTCGGTCTGCGGGAACGCGGTGTTGTTGACGAGCGCGTACACCGAGCCGGAGCGGTATTCGATCCCCCATGTTGGGCCTTGGTGCATTGCCACCGGTGCGGTGCTGCTGTCAGCGGAGTCGCGGATAGCGGCGGCAACATCCTCGACGGCCTTAGCTGATCGCTCGGCAGCTGCGACGGTCCGTTGACGCTGCTCATCGGCCCTATCCGCCGATGCCTTGGCCCGTCTCTCCGAGATGACGGCACGAATGGCGACAGCCACGGAGACGGCCACTGCAACCCACGACGAGACATCTCCCCAGTGCATGCCCGGCAGCGTAGGTCAGCAGCCCGACAAGATCACCGCACCTCGACGATTACGGCACCGCTCCCCTGTCGGGTCTGTGCAGTATGGTCATGGCACTTTTGGCAGCGAGCAGACAGGAAAATCCAGCCGGTATGGGTTCTGTACATGAGGTCATCGAGGCATTCCGGGAGGCGCCGTCCAACTCCGAGCGCGGAACGAAGTTCGAGCAGCTGATGGTGCGCTACTTCCAGCTGGACCCGATGCTGTCGCAGCAGTACGACCAGGTGTGGCGGTGGATCGACTGGCCCGGACGCCAGGGCAAGCCAGACACCGGCATCGACCTGGTGGCACGCGAGCGCGACACCGGTAATTACACCGCGATCCAGTGCAAGTTCTACGAACCGACCCATCACCTGGCAAAGGGTGACATCGATGCTTTTTTCACCGCGTCGGGCAAGGAGCCGTTCAGCAACCGGGTCATCATCTCCACCACCGACCGGTGGGGCAAAAACGCCGAAGCCGCCCTGGAAGGGCAGACCAAGCCAGTGCAGCGGATCGGGATGGCCGAGATCGCCGACTCCCCGATCGACTGGGACATCGCCTGGCCTGCCGGTGATCTCCGCATCGAACTGGCCCCGGCGCAGAAGCACCAGCCGCGACCGCATCAGGAACAGGCCATCGACGCCGTGTTCGGTGGGTTCGCCGCCGGTAACGACCGTGGCAAGCTGATCATGGCGTGCGGCACCGGCAAGACCTTCACGGCCCTCAAGATCGCCGAGCGCACCGCAGTCGAGAATGGCGGTGCGGCGCGCATCCTGTTCCTGGTGCCGTCGATCTCGTTGTTGAGCCAGACGCTGCGGGCCTGGACCGCGCAAACCGAGCTGGACTTGCGAGCGTTCGCGGTCTGCTCAGACACCAAGGTGTCGAGGACGGTGGAGGACTACAACATCCACGACGTGCCGATCCCGGTCACCACCGACCCGCAGCGGCTCGCCGACGAGATGTCATACCGCAAACGCGCCAAGGGCCTGACGGTTGTGTTCTCCACCTACCAGTCGCTGCCGGTGGTCGCCGAAGCGCAGAAGCTCGGCGTCGATGCGTTCGACCTGGTGATCTGCGACGAGGCCCACCGCACCACCGGGGTCACGCTGGCCGGTGATGACGAGTCGAACTTCGTCCGCATCCACGACGCCGACTACCTCCACGCGGCCCGGCGGCTGTACATGACGGCCACACCGCGCATCTTCGCCGAGTCGGTCAAGGACAAGGCCGCCCAACACTCCGCCGAGCTGGCGACGATGGACAACGAGCTGACCTACGGGCCGGAGTTTCACCGACTGTCGTTCGGCGATGCCGTCGAGCGCGGGCTGCTCACCGACTACAAGGTGCTGGTGCTCACCATCGACGAGTCGGTGATCGCCCCGAAGCTACAACAGCAGTTCGCCGCCGTTGACGGCGAGCTGACCCTCGATGACGCCTCCAAACTCATCGGCTGCTGGAACGGGCTGGCCAAGCGTGCAGGCACCGCCCCCGACGGCACCGGCTTCGCCCCCGGCGAGGCCCCGATGCGCCGGGCGGTGGCGTTCGCCCGCGACATCAAAAGCTCCAAGCAGGTCGCCGAGATGTTGCCGGTCGTGGTCACCCGCTACCAGGAACTGCTAGACGAGCACGAGAACGACGGCCAGCGCATCGAGGCCACCAACCGCGGGCTGAGCTGCGCGGTGCACCACGTCGATGGCACCTACAACGCCCTGCAACGCAACGCCGAGCTGGCCTGGCTCAAAGGTGTTGTCGCCGAAGACGAGTGCCGCATCCTGACCAACGCCCGCTGTCTATCTGAGGGCGTCGACGTACCGGCCCTGGACGCGGTGCTGTTCCTGCACCCCCGCAACTCGGTGGTGGACGTGGTGCAGTCGGTGGGCCGGGTGATGCGCAAGGCAGATGCCAAGGAGTACGGCTACGTCATCCTGCCGGTTGCGGTCCCGCAAGGGGTCGAGCCGTCCGCCGCACTCGATGACAACCTGCGGTTCAAGGTGGTCTGGCAGGTGCTCAACGCGCTGCGCTCCCACGATGAACGCTTCGACGCGATGGTCAACTCGATTGCCCTCAACAGCGAGTCGAACAAGAAGGGCGGGGTCGGCACCAACAAACTGCTCGGTGCCCACATCGGTCCGACCCTCGATGTCCTCGGCGACGGCACCGCCGCCGAGGACGAGGCCGAGTCGGTGCGCCAGATTGCCCTGTTCTCCCTGTCGGCCTGGCAGGAAGCCATATATGCCCGCATCGTCGATAAGTTGGCACCCGCACCTACTGGGAGCAGTGGGCGTCCGATGTAGCCGACATCGCCGCTGCCCTGGTCACCCGGATCTCCGCCTCACTCGATGGTGCGGACACCAAGACAGCCGAGGCATTCGGTCAGTTCGTGCGCGGGCTGCGCGACAACCTCAACGATTCGATCACCGAGGCCGACGCGGTCAGCATGCTCGCCCAGCACCTGATCACCAAGCCGGTATTCGACGCTCTATTCGCCGGCCACGACTTCGCCTCCCACAACCCGATCTCCAAGACGATGCAGAAGATGCTCGACACCCTCGGCGGCACCGGGCTGGAAGCCGAGACGGCCAAGCTGGAAGGGTTCTACGAGTCGGTCCGCCGCCGCGCATCCGAGGTCACCAGCGCAGCGGGCAAGCAGCAGGTGATCGCCGAGCTATATGAGAAGTTCTTCCGCATCGGCTTCAAGAAACAGTCCGAAGCACTCGGCATCGTCTACACCCCAACCGAGATCGTCGACTTCATCCTGCGCGCCGCCGACACCATGTCCCGTAAACACTTCGGCCGCGGCCTCACCGACGAAGGCGTGCACATCCTCGACGGCTTCACCGGCACCGGCACTTTCATGACCCGGCTGCTGGAATCAGGGCTGATCACGGCCAAAGACCTTGAGCGCAAATACTCGGTCGAGCTGCACGCGAACGAGATCATGCTATTGGCGTACTACATCGCTGCTGTCAACATCGAGACCACCTACCACGCTCTGACGGGCAAGACCGCTGCCACGGACACCTACGAGCCGTTTCCCGGCATCGTGCTCGCTGACACCTTTCAGATCAGCGAAGCGGGGGATTCGATGGACCGCATCATGTTCCCTCACAACAATTCCCGCATCGAGGCGCAGCTGGAAACGCCTGTCAACGTCATCATCGGCAACCCGCCCTACTCGGTCGGACAAACCTCAGCGAACGACCTCAACGCCAACATCAAATACCCCACCCTCGATGGACGCATCGAGACCACCTACGCCAAACGCTCCACCGCCACCAACAAGAACAGCCTCTACGACTCCTACATCCGCGCTATCCGCTGGGCCACCGACCGCCTCGGCAACGCCGGTGTCGCCGGTTTCATCACCAACGGCGGCTACATCGACGGCAACACCGCCGACGGCATGCGCCTATCCCTGGCTGACGACTACACAAGCATCTACATCTACAACCTGCGGGGTAACGGTCGGATCGGCGGCGAACAGGGCCGCAAAGAAGGCCGCCCAATATTCGAGTTCGGGGGATGGCGCGCCGACGGGTCAGAGATCAAGAGCACCGAAGGCGGTTCTCGCGCAACGATCGCCATAGTGCTGCTTGTCAAAGATCTGCGCCAGACAGGCCCGGCAACGATCCGCTACACCGAAGTCGCCGACTACCTCTCTGCTGGCGAAAAAGTCCGCGCCGTCAACCACTCAGAACTGACCTCAATCGACTGGCAGACGATCACCCCAAACTGCCACGGTGACTGGATCAGCCAACGCGATGACACCTTCGCCAGCTGGCCGGTCATCGGAGACAGGAAAGCCACCGCCGGGATGGTCACCATCTTCAACGCCTACTCCGCCGGGCTGCAAACCAACCGTGATGCATGGGTGTACAACTACTCCGGCCACGAACTCGAGGGCAACGTGTCACGGCTAATCGAAAACTACAATGACCAACTCGACCCCTTCGACACCTACTGCCGCACCCACGGGATGACCCGCCGTGACGAGAAAACCGTCAGCGCATACCTCACCCAACATCCACAGGCGGCAGACGAAACAAAGATCAAATGGTCGCGAAGCCTGCGCGCGTCGCTGGCGCGGAACACCCCGATCGCTGAACGCCCAGCCGGCTACGTGCTCGGGATATACCGACCGTTTTCCAAGCAGCACGCCTACTTCGACCGCGACCTCAACCACGAGCGATCGCAGCTCCCTTCGATGTTTCCGACGCCACACCACGGGAACATCGGCATCGTCCTCACCGCCCCTGCGTCGCACTATGAGTTCACACCCTTTATCACGGACTTGCTGCCAAACCTGCACACTCTGGACACCGGACAGTTCTTCCCGCGCTGGACCTACAAGAAGGCCGAATCCGATGACGGAGGCATGGACTTCACATCCGCCGGCGATACCGCGGTTGACGATTATGGGTACCGACGGGTGGACAACATCACCGACAGCATCCTCGCCGTGTACCGCGAGGCCATCGGCGACCAGGTGACAAAGGACGACATCTTCTACTACGTCTACGGTCTGCTGCACGATCCTGACTACCGGACCAAGTACGCCGCCGACCTGAAGAAGATGCTTCCGCACATCCCGACGCCCGAGAGCCGAGAGCAGTTCAGCCAGTTCGCCGACGCGGGAAGGAAACTGGCCGAGTTGCATGTCGACTACGAGGCCGTGGAGCCGTATCCGCTTGACGTGCAACTCAAGGCGGGGGTGAAGCCGGCGGACCGCGAAACGTGGCGAGTCGAGAAGATGAAGTGGAAGTCGAAGACCGACCACTCGGCAATCATCTACAACGGCAAGGTCACTGTCGCGGGCATCCCCGACGACGCCGAGCGGTACATGCTCGGCTCACGTTCTGCCCTGGCCTGGCTCATCGACCGCTACCAGGTGAAGACCGACAAGGCATCCGGCATCGTCAACGACCCGAACGACTGGTGCGACGAACACGACGACCCGACCTATATCGTGGACCTGATCAAAAAAGTCACCACGGTCGGCGTCGAGACCATGAAGATCGTCGACCAGCTCGGCGCGACGGTGCCCGTCAGCTAGACGCTTCTGGCCTGCTCGACGGCCAACTGTGCTCACATGGCCGCCAGCGATCCCGGCCGCCATGGCTGACGTGGCAGCTCGATCCAGCGACGACAACTCAGCCTGATCGATCACTCGTTTGACTATGCGCTGACCAGACTGCTTACTCGCGCTTTTGCCTGGTGGGCGCAGAGTGAACGCCAAAAAATGGAGTGGAGCTAAGGGGACTCGAACCCCTGACCCCCACACTGCCAGTGTGGTGCGCTACCAGCTGCGCCATAGCCCCATGGTGTGCCCATCGAAGCTACACCACCGCCAACACGGCTTCAAAGTCGCTGATCACGCCCGGTCAGGCCGGACAGTCACTGCTATGCAGCCCGTAGGGCACGGCCTCGACCAGCGTGACCGAAACCGTGGCGCCGCTGGGCACCCGATAGCTGCGCTGCTCGCCACGGCGCGCGCCGGTGATCGCGGTCCCCAGCGGTGACTGGGCGGAGTAGATCTCCATATCGCCATGCTCGGCGCCGCGAGCCCCCAGCAGGAACGTTTCGGTCTCGCCGGTGTCGTCGTAGCGGACGGTCAGCACCATGCCCGGCTCGGCAACCCCGTCGTCGGGCGGATCTTCGCCGACGACGGCATATTGCAGCAGATCGTGGATCTGCCGGACGCGCGCCCGGCGCGCGCGCTGTTCGTCCAGATCGAGCGTGTTGTCGACGTGCGGCCCCAGTAATGCGGCCAGCTCGGCTTCGAGCCGATCGCGGGTTTCCGGTGTCATCCACACACCTTCTGAACTGGACATGTAATGCCTCCTAGAAATCGGATAGTTAACGCGTGGGGTGGAGCTCAGGAATTGGATTCTTAACGCGTGGGATCGAACTCACGCAGGGCGACGGACTGCTTGCCGGTGGTGATCTGCTCGGTCAGCAACCGGCCGGTCACCGGGCCGTGGGTCATGCCCCACATGCCGTGCCCGCCGGCAACGTAGATCCCGTGGGTTACCTGCCCCACCAGCGGACGACCGTCGGGGCTCAGCGGACGTGGACCGACCCACACCTCACTGCGCTGCTCCCAGCAGACGCCGTCGAGGTAGGGGCGCGCCGCGTCGGCGATGGCGTCGGCCCGCGCCTCGGACGCCGGCGCGTCGGGATCGCGCAGCTCCATCGTCCCGGTGACCCGCAGCTTCCCGTTCAGCGGCGTGCAGGCCACCCGCGCGTCGGGCAGATGCACCGGGCAGGGAACCGGCCGTTCCACCGGCACCGTGAACGAGTAGCCGCGCCCGGCATACACCGGAACCCGCACCCAGCGGCTCACCAACGGCGACAACCAAGCGCCGGCCGCGATCACCGCCACGTCGGCACTCAGCACCGGACCGCTGCGGGTATGCACGACGACGCCGTCCCTGGCGGGCTCCACATCGGCGACCTCGGCGGTGTGCAGCGTGGCTCCTCGTTCGACGACCGAGCGGCCCAGCGCCTGTACGAACCGGCCGGGGTCGACGAAGCGCTGGCCGTTGACGCGCACACCGGCGCCGGCCGCATCGGATGCCAGCGGCACCTGCTCGCGCAACGCCGCACCGGTCAGTTCCGTGGTGGAAACAGGCTGGCCGGCCGCTTGAAAGCGGCGCAATTCCGCCAACAGGTGTTCGGCGTCGTGAGACGTCCGAAACAGCGCGGTGACCGGCGCATCGGTGATCGGCGCGTCGACACCGTTGGAAACCAGTACGTCGTAGGCCTCGATGCATTCCTCGCTCAGTGCCAGGTTGGCCCGCACCGCCCGCGTCCATGACGCGCTGCGGCAGTTGGCCGCAAACCGCATCAAAAAGCGCCACAGCGCCGGATCGGTGGACGGTGGAATGCGCACGGCCGCAGATGGTTTCAGCAGTGAGCGTAAGGCATACCGCAACGTGTGCGGCTCGTTGAGCGGCATGGTCAGTCCCGGTGCGATATATCCGGCGTTGCCCCACGAGGCACCCGCGGCCACGCCGACACGATCGACGACGGTGACGTCTACGCCGCGCTCTTGCAGGAACCAGGCCGTCGACAACCCGACGACACCGGCGCCCACCACGACCGCCGACCGCGGACCTCCATCACCCATCACGTTATCCATGGTGGCGCGGATACCCGCTGACTGGATTGCCGGAATCCGACAACGGCGAAGTCAGTGTTTGTCGGCTTCCGACACAACGGCCGGTTCGTCGTCACTGGAGGCCAGCTCGATCGTCATCGCCAGCCGTTTACCCGGGTCGTCCAGGCCGAGGGTGGTGACTTCCGCCATCCGGCGCAGCCGGTAGCGCACGGTGTTTTCGTGCACGCCCAACCGCTCGCCGGCCTGCGCCAGGTCACCTTGCGCGGCCAGCCACGCCCGCAGCGTGGCCACGTACTGCGTCGCGTGGTCACGGTCGTGGCGGCGCAGTTCGGCCACCGGCCCGCGCGCCGGCGCCCGGCCCGCGCCCGCCGCCGCGCGCAGCCGTTGCAGCAGGATCTCGTCCCAGGATTCGTCGTAGGCCGGTGGCGCGCCGTCCGGCCGTACCTCGTGCAGCGCCAGGCATTCATCAGCCTCTTGGCGCGCAGCGGCCAGTTCGTCGGCCGAGGCGACGGCGCTGATCCCGGCGACCACGCTGGCCTGCGGCGGCAGCACCGCCTGTAAGTCGCTCACCCAGCGGCGCGCGTGGGCCGCCGATTCGGCCGGCAGCAGCGTGTACACCGTGTTGGCGGCCAGCGCGCTGCGACCGGGCCGTGACCAGCCGAAGCCAGTGGTGGCGCGTTCGAAGGCCTGCAACAGTGCGGCGTGCGGCTCGGACGGCAGATGCGCGTGCACCGCGATCACCCGCAGCGGCGTCTGCGGCAAGCCCAGCCGACTGGCCACCGTTGCCGCGTCGGCGGTGCCCTCCAGCAGCCCGGTCACCGACTGCGACTCCACCTGACGTTCCAGGTCGGCGCTCGCGCGGGAGCGCAGAACATGCAGCGCGACGGTCCGCGCACCGTCGGTCAGCGCAGTCAGCCGGGCCGCGGCCAGCGGCTCCGGGCAGGCCACCCACACCGCGCCGAGTAACTCGCGGCCGACCCGTACCGCCACCACCATCCGGCCGGTCAAGCCGTGCTCGTCGTCTGCGGCAACGAACAGCGGCTCGTCGGATGCCGCCAAATGCGTGAACACTCCGCGTTGTTCGAGCAGGGCGCGCAACCGTTCCGGCATCTGGCGGGTCAAAATCGTTTCGGCGCGTGCCGGATCGGCGTGCTGCTGGCGCCGCGAATAAGCCAGCACGCGGGCCAGCCCGTCCTGGATGGTGACCGCGCCGCCGACGGCGTCTGCCAGATTGTCGGCCAGCGCGAACAAATCGGTTGGGCCACGGCCTGATTCGGTTTCGCGGCCCTCGAGCACCAGGCCGTAGACCACCGCGGCCAGTTCGCTCCAGGGCAACGCCTCGTCGATCACCATCACCGCGACCGCCTCCCCTTCGCCGACGAACGCGGTTTTGTCGTCGCCGCCACGGACCAGTACGGCCACGGCATGCGCCGACATCGCCCATCGCACAGCTTCTTTCACCGAGCCAGCACCGACGGCCAACAGCACGTCGCCGACGACGGCGCGGCCGGCGATGGTCTCGTGCATCACCACGCTGCTCAATTCCGTCGATCGCGGCACCGAACAGAAGCGCAGCTGAACGCCATAGGTGCCCAGCACGTTCACTAGGCGGTCCAAGGTGACCATCACCGCAGCGTAACCGGGGGTCAGCCGAGCGTGGGTGTCCTCACGTCGCGCCTTCCAACCCCAACACCGCCGGCGCGAGCACCGGCCGGGTTTCCGGGGCCACCACCCACCCGACGGCGGCGGCCAGCAAGATGGCCCCGCTGATCACAAAGCCCCAGCCGAAACTGAGGTGCTCGGCGATCTCACCGACCACTACCGAGCCCACGATCGCGCCCAGATCCGCCATCATCTGAAACGTGGCCACTGCGGTGCCCGCACGCGCCGTGCCGCCCAGGATGTCGGCGACCGCGGCCTGCTGCGGCGAGGTGAAGGTGCCCGACGCGGCACCCGCCAGATACGCCGCGACCAAAAACACCGACACCGACGTCGAGGCGCCTACCCACATGGTCGTCACGCCCGAGACCGCGAGTCCGGCGATCAGCAATCCTCGCCGGCCGACCCGATCGGACAGATAGCCGCTGGGCAGCACGGCGACAACGTTGCCGATCGCGAACGTCGCCAGCACCAAACCCGTCATCCGCGGGCCGCGGCCCAAAACCTCCGAGACGAACAGCGGCACCAACGCGATCCGCAGGCCGAACACCGACCAGCCTGTCGCGAAATTCGACACCAGCGCCGAGCGGTAAGCGCGATGCCGCAGCGCGGCCCGGAGCGTCACCGTCGGTTCGGTCTCATCGGCGGGAGCGGCCAGCGTGGAACCGCGCAAGCTGGCGAATACCACTACCGCAGCAGCCAACACGGCCACCCCGTAGATGAGGAACGGCGCGCTCAGCCCCAAGCCGGCGGTGAGACCACCCAATACCGGGCCGCCGACTGAGCCGGCCAGAAACCCGGTGGAGAACAGGCCCGCGATCCGGCCCCGCGCGTCGGCGGGACTGATCCGGATCATCAGCCCCAGCGCGGAGATGAAGAACATCGTCGACCCGATCCCGCCGAGCGCGCGGAACACCAGCAGCTGCCAGTAGGTCTGGACGAAGGCGCACGCGCCGGTGGATACCGCCACGATCAGCAGCCCGGCTACGTAGATCCGCCGCTCCCCCAGCCGCTGCACCATCAGGCCCGTGACCGGCGCAAAGCACAGCCGCGTCACCGAGACCACGGTGATGACGAACGTCGCCGCGCTGATGCTGACACCGAACGTGCGGGCGTAAGCGGGCAGCACCGGCGACACCACGCCGTAGCCGATCGCGATCATCACGTTCGCCGAAATCAGTGCCCAGGCTTCCCGTGGCAGCGGCGTTTGAGCGCGCCGGGCAACGAGGGTCACCCGATGATTTTACCGACCACGTCCTGAGCCACCCGCTGAACCTCGGCTAAATGCTCCGCGCCCCGGAAAGATTCGGCGTAGATCTTATAGACATCCTCGGTGCCCGACGGACGTGCAGCAAACCACGCGTTCTCGGTTGTCACCTTCAGGCCACCCAGTGGAGCGTCGTTGCCAGGAGCGGTGGTTAACTTTGCTGTGATCTCTTCGCCGGCCAGTTCGGTGGCGCTTACCTCGTCAACCGATAGTTTAGCTAACCTTGCTTTCTGCTGGCGGTCAGCGGGCGCGTCGACCCGCGCGTAGGTCGGCGCGCCGTATTTGCCGGCCAACGCCCGGTAACGCTGCGACGGTGTCTCCTCGGTGACCGCCAGGATCTCGGCGGCCAGCAACGCAAGGATGATGCCGTCCTTGTCGGTGGTCCACACCGATCCGTCGCGGCGCAGAAACGACGCGCCGGCCGATTCTTCGCCACCGAAACCGATGGTGGCCTCCAGTAGGCCGTCGACGAACCATTTGAAGCCCACCGGCACCTCGACGAGCCGGCGGCCGATGCCGTCCACCACCCGGTCGATGATCGACGAGCTGACCGCGGTCTTGCCGACGGCGATGCTGGCCGACCAGGCCGGTCGATGCGTGTAGAGATAGTCGATGGCCACCGCCAGGTAGTGGTTGGGATTCAGCAACCCTTCGTCGGGAGTGACGATGCCGTGCCGGTCGGCGTCGGCGTCGTTGCCAGTGGCCAGGGCGTAGTCGTCGCGGTTGGCGATCAGCCCAGCCATCGCATCCGGCGAACTGCAGTCCATCCGGATCTTGCCGTCGGTGTCGAGCGTCATGAACCGCCACGTCGCATCGACCAACGGATTGACCACGGTCAGATCGAGGTTGTGCCGTTCGGCGATCACGCCCCAGTAGTCCACGCTGGCCCCGCCGAGCGGGTCGGCCCCGATCCGCACTCCCGCCTTTCGGATGGCGTCGATGTTCACCACGCTGGGCAGATCGTCGACGTAGGCATCGAGGTAGTCGTGGCGCCAGGTGCTGCGCAGCGCGCGGGCCAACGGTATCCGCTTCACCGCGGTACCGCCGTCACGCAGAATCTCGTTGGCGCGCTTGGCAATTGCGTTGGTGACGTCGGCGTCGGCGGGGCCGCCGTGCGGTGGGTTGTACTTGAAGCCGCCGTCGCGGGGCGGGTTGTGCGACGGGGTGACGACAATCCCGTCGGCAAGGCCGTCGGCGCGGCCACGGTTGTAGTTGAGGATGGCGTGGCTGATGGCCGGGGTCGGCGTGTACCGATCGGCCGAGTCGATCATCGCGGTTACGTCGTTGGCGGCCAGCACCTCCAGCGCCGACACCCAGGCCGGCTCGGAAAGAGCGTGGGTGTCGCGGCCGATGAACAGCGGGCCCGTCGTGCCGGCGGTGGCGCGGTACTCGACGATGGCCTGGGTGATGGCCAGGATGTGGGGCTCGTTGAACGCGCCGTCCAGTGCTGAACCCCGGTGGCCCGACGTGCCGAAACTCACCTGCTGCCCCACGTCATCCGGGTCGGGTTGCCGCGTGTAATACGCGGTTACCAGGTGAGGCAGATCGACAAGGTCTTCGGGCTCGGCCGGCTGACCGGCGCGTGGATTGGCCGCCATGACACCAATTCTGCCGATGCCGCGCATACGCTGCTGGGATGCCAGGTCGCGACTACCGGGAGTTGGCCGCTGTCTTTGTCGGAGGCGCGCTGGGCGCGGCGGCGCGGGCGGGCCTGAACAGCCTGGCCGTGCCGGATCCGACGCGCTGGCCGTGGCCGACGTTCGTCGCCAACATCGTCGGCGCCTTTCTGGTCGGCTACTTCACCACCCGGCTGCTGGAGCGGCTGCCGCTGTCGAGCTATCGCCGTCCGCTGCTGGGAACCGGGCTGTGCGGTGGGCTGACCACGTTCTCCACCATGCAGGTCGAGACGCTGGGGATGGTCGAACACCAGCAATACGGCCTTGCAGTCGGCTACACCGTCGCCAGCATCGTGCTGGGACTGTTGGCGGTGTACCTCGCGACCGCTGCGGTACGACGGGTGCGGGTGCGCTGATGCTCATCTGGGTTGGCGTATTGGCCGCCGGGGGTGTCGGCTCGGTGCTGCGATTTGTGGTCGACGGCGCGGTGGCCCGCCGGGCGGCCCGGGCGTTTCCGTTGGGGACACTGACGGTCAACATCAGCGGTGCGGCACTGCTGGGCCTGCTCGGCGGACTGGCGCTGAGCAGACACGCCGCGCTGCTCATCGACACCGCGTTCATCGGTTCCTACACCACGTTTTCCACCTGGATGCTGGAAACCCAACGGCTCGGCGAAGAGCGCCAGATCTGGCCCGCCGCAGCCAATATCGTCGTCAGCATGGTGCTGGGCCTGGCCGCAGCGCTACTCGGCCAATGGATCGTGGGCCGACTATGAACGACTCCTACCTGAAACTGACGACTTACTTCGGCGAACGCCAGCGTGCCGCCAACGATGCGGTACGGCACGGGTTCTTGGCCGATTCGATGCTCAACCTCTTCGGCGAACGCGAAGTCGCGACCAGCGTGATGCTGCGCGGCATCGCCAGTTTCGGTCCGCGGCACGTGCTGCGCACCGACGAATCGCTGAGCCTGTCGGAGGACCCACCGGTGACGGTCGCCGCGGTCGATCTCGAGTCGAAGATCAGCGGACTGGTCGACGATGTGATCGCGATGACCGGCCGCGGCCTGATGACCCTGGAACGCGCCCAGTTGGTGCGCGCAGACGTGGCCTCCGACACACACGACACCAGCAAGCTCACCGTCTACGTCGGACGCCAGGAGCGCAGCGGCGGGCTGCCCGCGTACCGCGCCGTGTGCGATCTGCTGCATCGGCATGGTTTCGCTGGCGCCGCAGTATTTCTCGGTGTCGACGGCACCGCGCACGGCGAGCGCTACCGCGCCCGGTTTTTCAGCCGCAACGTCAATGTTCCGATGATGATTATCTCGATCGGAAGCGCGGCGCAGGTGTCGGCGGCGGCCGCCGAGCTCAGTGCCGTCATGCCCCATCCGCTGTTGACCGTCGAACGGGTGCGGTTGTGCAAACGCGATGGCCAGGCGCTGGCCCGGCCGCATCGTCTGCCGACGACCGACGAGCAGGGGCGGGCGGTCTGGCAGAAGCTGATGGTGCACACCAGCGAGGCCACCGGACACGGCGGTCTGCCCATTCACCGAGCGCTGGTCCGCCGGCTGCTGGACTCGGGGATGGCCCGCGGTGCGACCGTGCTTCGTGGCATCTGGGGCTTCCACGGCGACCATGAACCCCACGGAGACAAGCTGTTTCAGCTGGCGCGACGGGTGCCGGTGGTCACGATTATCGTGGATACCCCGGAGTGGATCGCGCGCAGCTTCGACATCGTCGACGAGCTCACCGCCGAGCACGGCATGGTCACCAGCGAGATGGTGCCGGCGGTGCTGTCGATCGACGAATCGGGTCGCCGCGGGGATACCCAGCTGGCGCGATTCGAGTACTAGAGCAGCTTGGCCAGTACCGCGGCCTGGCTGCCGTCCAGCTCACGGGTGGCGGTCACCAGCGTGACCCTCCCGTGTTTGGTCAGCTTGCGCAACTCGTCGAGCGCCTCGCTGCCGTGGAGTTCTTTCTTGTAGCGTTTGGCGAACTCGTCGAAACGCTCGGGCTTGTGGCCGTACCATTCACGCAACTCTTTCGACGGCGCGACGTCCTTGTACCAGGTGCCCACCCGGGGATCGTCCTTGCGGAATCCTCGCGGCCACACCCGATCTACCAGGATGCGTTGGCCGTCGTCGTCGCCGGGATCGTCATAGACCCGGGCCACCTTGACTCGGCTTTTGGCCATAAGGCCAGGGTAGTCCTCGTCGCCGATCCGTTCAGGCGCACGGCGTTTAACCGCCGTCGCACCAGGGTATGCGCGGCGCTGAGCGGCTCACAGCCACCTGGCCGTGTCCGGAATCTGCCTGACCGCTGGAGGTATCTGGCATGCCCGAGATGATTATTCAATCGCCCGATGACGTCGTCGGGCTTCTCAAAGCACAACACAACCTCATCGAGGACCTGTTCGACCAGGTGCTGTACGCATCGGACCCGCAGGCGCGCGAGAAGCCATTCCTGCAATTGCGCCAACTGCTGGCCGTCCACGAGACAGCCGAGGAAATGCTGGTGCACCCGCGGGTGCGCCGCGAGCTGGATACCGGGGACGTCATCGTCGACGCTCGACTCCAGGAAGAGCACAACGCCAAGGAGTTGCTGTCAAAAATCGAGAACATCGACATCACCTCGCAGCAGTTCATCGACGAGCTCACCAAGCTGCGAGACGCGGTGCTGGAGCACGCCGAGCTTGAGGAGAGCGGAGAGTTCCCGAAGCTGCAGCGTGAACTGGACGCCGACGAACTCAAACGACTGGGAACAGCGGTGCGAGCAGCTGAAGTCATTGCGCCTACCCGTCCGCATGCCGGTGTGGAATCCGCGAAGTTGAACTTCGCCGTGGGGCCGTTCGCCTCGTTGCTCGACCGCGCCCGCGACATCATCGAACACGGCATCGGCTAAGGAGAACTGATGAGCACTGTTGAACCGCCGGACGACGAAAAGGGCGCCCAGGCCGCATCCGAAGAAAACGGCGACGACGACAGCGTGGTGAAGCCGCCGACCTATCCCGCCTATTCCACGCCACCCCCGGAGGGACTGCACACCGGCGAAGACGGCTGAGCGCGTACCGCGCCCCAGAGCCCGACGGCAATGCCGACGACAGCGCCACCCAAGCCGATGATCTGTTGTGAGCGCTTCATCTCGTGATGCACGCTCATCCCGCCGAGCAGGTCGGCGGCATCGGCACCGCCGGACGCCAGAAACCAGCCGCGAGTGTTCTTGCCGCGCAATGCTGCCGTCGCGAGCAGCCCGCCGATCAATGCGTCGCGGTAGCCCATCGAGCGCAACAGCAGTCGCGCCGTCGGCGACGACTCTTCCGCCTCAGCGCCCCAGAGCCGGTTCGCACGAACCGGGTCGACGAGAAACGAGACGCCTGAGGCTAACCGGATGCTGCCTGCTGCCAGTGCGGCACGATCGATCGACATGTGCTCAGCGCGCTCCGCGTACCAGCCGACCGGGACGCGCGCCGGTGTCGACGCCGTCGCGGCGGGTCACGACGCCGCTGACGATCGTGGCGCTGTAGCCGGAGGCACCCTGAACGAGGCGGTTGCCGCCGGCCGGCAGGTCGTAGGCCATCCGCGCGGGATGCAACGTCAGCGCATCCATGTCGATCAGGTTGACGTCGGCCTTCTTTCCGATATCGATGACCCCGCGATCCGAAAGCCCGAACAGCTGCGCGGTGTCGTGAGACTGCTTGCGGATGACGTACTCCAGCGGCAGCTTCTCACCCCGGTGGCGATCGCGGGCCCAATGCGTCAGCAAGAAGGTGGGATACGACGCGTCACAGATCATGCTGCAGTGCGCGCCGCCGTCGGAAAGACCCGACACAGCCGCGGGATGCAACAGCATCTCACGGATCGCGTCATGGTTGCCGTAGAAATAGTTGTAGAACGGCAGCATCAGCATTGCCGTTGCATCAGACTCGAGCATCAGGTCGTAGAGCGTGGCCAATGGGTCCTCGCCGCGCTCGGCCGCGATTTTCTCCACGGTGCGTTCGGCGGTCGGCTCGTAGTCGGGGGGGTCGCCCAGCGCATAGAGCCGACCAAGCGAGTATTGAGCGAGGGCAAACATGTTGTCGAACAACCGGTTTGGGTCGGGCGGCAGATCGTCCTCGGACAAGATTGCCGCTTTGACCCCCGGCTCGGCGAGGCGCTGCGCCAATTCCTCGCGGCTGCAATCGGCCTTCAGCCGGCGGAAGGTCGGACGGTGGGTGAACGCGTGATGTCCGGGAAAGCCGAACAGCATGCCGAACGGTCGCGCGGCGATCTGGGGATACAACCGACTGCCCGCCGCGTGAGCAGCCGCCGAGATGTCGAGCTGTTCGCGCCAGAGGTCTGGGGCGGCGTCAACTTGGATCATGCCGAAGGAGATCGGCCGGTCGATCTCAGCGCCCAGGCGCTGCATCCACTCCAGCTCCTTCTTGGGCGCGATGATGTCCTCGCCCGCCACACCCTGAGGAGCCAACTCGAAGACAGCCTGCCCGCCGGCCGCCATGGCCCGGCCGAGCCCGAACAGCTCGTCCTCTGCGGCATAGGTTCCAGGAACCGGCTCGCCGTCGATGGCCCGGTGGCCGAGGGTGCGCGACGTCGAGAAGCCCAGCGCGCCGGCCTCGACGGCCTCCTGCACGAGTCGCGCCATTGCCGCAATGTCTTGCGGTGTGGCGGGCTCGTTGCGGGCGCCGCGCTCCCCCATCGCGTAGGCGCGGACCGAGCCGTGGGCTACCTGGCTTCCCACATCGACAGCGAATTCCTGGTTTTCGACGACGTCGAGGTATTCGGGGTAGCTTTGCCAGCCCCACCTGATGCCCTCGGTGAGAGCGGCGCCGGGAATGTCCTCCACACCCTCCATCAGGCCGATCAGCCAATCTTCTTGCCCCGGCCGCACCGGCGCGAAGCCGACACCGCAGTTGCCCATCACCACCGTGGTGACACCGTGGCTACTGGACGGCTCCAGCAGGCCATCCCAGCTGACCTGACCGTCGTAGTGGGTGTGAATGTCGACGAATCCCGGCGCGACGATCTTTCCGGTTGCATCGATCGTCTCGGCGGCGTCGCCGTTCAGCGGCTGATCGTTGGGTCCGCGGCGACGAACCTCCACGATTTTGCCGTCCTTGACAGCGATATCGGCGTCGAATCGGTCCGCACCTGTACCGTCAACGACGGCGCCGCCGAGAATCTTGAGGTCGAACACGATTACTCCTTGTCTGCCCCCGCCAGCCGCTACAGTGAGCAATGTAACATCGTTACAGAGGCGACGGGAGCCTTTCGATGACGACCGAAACTGCGCGTCAAGTCCGTCAGGAAGACGCGATCGGCACGCCGCCGCAGCGCCCCACCCTGGTGCCGGCGGAGCGCTACTACTCCCCGGCGTTCGCCCAGCTCGAGGTGGAGCGGATGTGGCCGAAGGTGTGGCAGCTCGCCTGCACGGTGGACCATGTCGCCGAGCCTGGCGACTACTTCGAATATCGTTGCGGGCCCTACTCACTACTGATTATTCGCGGCGACGACGGCGCCCTGCGTGCGTTCCAGAACGTGTGCCGGCACCGGGGCAACTCGCTGTGCGCCGGCTCCGGCTCGGACCTGCGTGAACTGCGATGCGGTTACCACGGTTGGGCCTGGGACCTCTGCGGCGTTCTCAAGCGGGTTCCCAACCGGAAGGGGTTCGGTGCGTTACCAATGTCGGAGTTTCCCTTGCTTGCGGCCCGCGTCGAGGTGTGGGAGCGCCTGGTCTTCGTCAACCTAGACCGCGACGCGATGCCGTTGACCGACTTCCTGGAGGCGATGCCCGACGACATCGCCTGGTGCGGGCTCGGCGACTTCCGCTGCTACGCGACGATGACCATCGAAGTCGAGGCGAATTGGAAGACGATCGCCGACGGCTTCAGCGAGACCTATCACATCCAGACGTTGCATCCCGAGCTGCACCGGTGCGTGGACGACGTCCATGCGCCACAGGTGATCTGGGGACACACCGGTAAATCCGAGCAGCTCTACGGAGTGCCGAGCCCGCATATCAAACAAGCGCCCAGCGACGACGAGGTCTGGGACGCCTATGTCGACACCCAGGGCGCGTTGATGGGTGTTGGCGAGGGCACCCCGTTCCCGCACGATGATCGCCAACCCGGGCAGTCGGTTGCCGACATGATCGCCAATCACACAAGAGCTTTCGCTGCTGAGCGGGGTGTCGATCTCAGCTGGGCCAGCACCGATCAGATGATGCGGCTGCACCAGTACAACATCTTCCCGAACATGTCACTGCTGACCAACGCCGATCATCTGACCGTCCTGGCCGCACGGCCAGGGCCTGACCCCGACCATGGCGAGTTGGTGATGGTGTTGTTCACCCGGATGCCGCCCGGTGCGCCGCGCAGCAAGCCCGCCGACGTGCGGATGCCGGCCGAGGAGGCGCACCCTGGTCTGGTGATGTCCCAAGACCTCACGGTGTTGCCGGGACTGCAGCGTGGTCTGCACCAGCCTGGGTACACCCATATGGTGTTGTCTAATGAGGAACGGCGGGTGATCAACATGCACCGCAACCTCGAACGTTATCTGGAGTTGCCCGAGTCGGATTGCGTTAGCGGAGGTGAAACACCTTGACTGCCAAGGGCGAACAGGCCGTGAGCGCCGAGGTGATCCTGGACGCTGCGGCCCGACTGATCGAACTCCACGGGGTGGAGGCATTCACGATGCGCGGCCTCGCCGAGCAGCTCGGGGTGGCCGTCACCTCGATTTACTGGCACGTCGGAGGTCGCGACAAACTTTTCGACAACCTGGTCGACCGATTGCTCAGCCAGATGGCCAATCTCCCCATCGCGGGCGACACGGCCGTCGAACGCATTGCCTCGCTTGCCCGCTCGCAGCGCACGGCGCTGATCGAGCGCCAGCACCTGCTCAGTATCGCGCATGAACGCGACCAGACGCCGCGGTTGTTCCTGCCGATTCAGCAGACGTTGGCGGCGCAGCTCGCGGAATTGGGTGTCACCGGCACCGAGGCTGCACTGGTGTTGCGGGCGGTGCAGGTTCACGTCATATCGTCGGCGGTGATGCAGTTCTCGGCTGTTCGGGGCGCCAAGCACGACGAGGAGGACCCGTCACTGTGGGCCGACGACTGGGCGGACCGGGCGCTCGTCGAAGCGCTACAGGCCCCGACCGACTATGACGCCGTTTTCGAATACGGACTTCAGGCACTGCTGGCGCCATTGCGCGCTAGATGACCGGTGGAACCGGGGCATGCAGGACACCGCACACGGTTCGGAGCAGTTCAGACTCCTGTACCGTGACCGTCCTGTCGGCCATGACCGTCGTCACGACCGCCGCCACCACGGTGGCCTTGTCGTTGCCTTCCAGTCCGTCGATCACCGGCCACACGTGTTCCAGCGCGAATACCCCGTCGACGGGTAGGAACGGGATGCGGGCTTGCGGGTATGCGACGGAGATGCCCGCCTGAAAGGCCGCTGCCGCCGCCCGCGGATCACTGTTACCGGTCTGCGCCAGCACCGCAATCAGACACGAGACGGCGTTTTGGGCGCTGGCCAGATTCTGACGCCTGCTCTTCCACGGCGATCCCGACGTCAAAGCCTCGTGCAAGCCGACGAAAACCAGTGTGCCCAGACAGTATTCGAAGACGTCGAGCTGGCCGTCGGCATTGATCAGTTGGCCCAGAACCGATGTCATCAGTCGGATGTCCGCCGCGGCCCGCCCGCGTAAAGCAGGGAATGCCATGGACGCGACGGGAAGGCGCAGGCTTGGGTCAAGGCGCACCAACTCCGCGCCGCATCGCCATGCCTCGTCGGCCACCTGCTTGCCGTGATTGCGGGCGACAATGTCGTACTGGGACTGCCGGACGTTGGGTTTGCGGTCGAAAATCAAGCCGTAGATCAGCGGGACCGCGGTGGCCGGGTTGTGCGCAAGGTCGGCCAGGTTATCCGGGATCGCCTTGCGGATGCGCACACCTGCCTGGTGCGATGCTGCGGTCGGGTTGCCAACGGCCGCTGCGTATTCGCGGGCATCGAGACGGCGGGAGGCAATTTGCTGCGCTGGCGCCTCCGCCAAGCCCATCCGGGCGTCCTCTGCCAAGCCGTCCGGCGGCTGTTGGGACCAGCGCTGCCGCAATTGGTCGAGGTTGTCCGGCGTGAAGTCGGGCTCGATGGCCTGGATGCGTTTGAGGAGCGGCGGGTGGGTTGCATACAGCGAGGAAAAGTTCATGCCCGGGCCGAACAGCATGTGGCTGACGTTTTCGGTCTTGGGGCTGGCCAGCTTTGAGCCGGCCTGCAGCCCACCGATCTTCTTCAGCGCGCCCGACAACCCGCTCGGCTGCCGCGTGTACTGGACCGCCGATGCGTCGGCGAGATACTCCCGCTGACGCGAGACGGCTGCTTTGATCAGCCGCGCGAAGAAGACTCCGATCCAGCCGGCCGCCAGAACGACCAACCCGACTGCCCACAACGGGAGACCACCGTCGCGGTCCCGGTTGCGCCCGTTACCCGAATACAACAGCACCCGCCCGACCACCGCCAACGCGGTGATCCCGGCCAGTACGCCAATCAGTCTGAGGCTCAACCGCATATCGCCGTTGACGACGTGGCTGAACTCGTGAGCGATCACGCCCTGCAGTTCGTCGCGGTTGAGCCGGTCGAGCGAGCCCTGGGTGACGCACACGGCGGCGTCTGCCGGTGTGTATCCCGCGGCGAACGCATTGATGCCCCGCTCCTGCGGTAGGTAGTAGAGCACCGGCACTGGAGTGCTTGACGCGATGGCGATTTCTTCGACGATGTTGCGGTACCGCTTGAGCTGTGGGTCTGTCGGCATGTCCGGTACGCGCACCCCGCCCAGGCTCTCGGCAACCTTGGTCCCGCCGCCCTGGCGCAGCATGAACGTCTTGACAACCGACACCGTGCCAATCATCAGCAGCACCGGGATGCTGATGATCACCACCATGCCGATCAACTCTCCCGGTGGTATTGGCTCGTCCGCTCCAGACAGCACGAATGCCATGACTGCGGCATCCACGACCGCGGTGATCCCGAGTACAGCCAAGATGAACAGGAACACCATTCTTTTCGACGCCGCGCGTACCTGCCGCTGGCGCTCGAAGAAATCCACGAATCAGAACTGGACGCGCGGGACTTCCCGCGTCTCCGGCCCCGCCTCCAGCGGTGCCGCCGCGGTGAAGCCGAACATGCCCGCGAAGATGGCCGCCGGGAAGACTTCGCGCTTGTTGTTGTAGGTCAAGACCGAGTCGTTGTAGGCCTGACGGGCGAATGCAACACGGTTCTCCGTCGACGTCAGCTCTTCGGAAAGCTGCATCATGTTCTGGTTGGCCTTGAGGTCTGGGTACGACTCGCTCAGCGCAAACAGCCGTCCGAGAGCTCCTGTCAACGCGCCTTCCGACTCTGCCAACTTGCCCATGGCATTGGGGTCCCCCGGGTTGGCGGTGGCAGCCGCTTGTGCGCTGATTGCGGAGTTACGCGCCTGAATCACCGCTTCGAGGGTGCCGCGCTCGTGGGCCAGATAAGCCTTGGCCGTTTCGACGAGGTTAGGAATCAGGTCGTGACGCCTGGTCAGCTGAACGTCGATCTGCGCGAAAGCATTCTTGTAGGCGTTCCGCGAACGGACGAGCCCGTTGTAGACGCTGAGCGCAACCACCACGAGGATTGCCAGGATTACGCCGATGACGATCAGGGTGATGACCACTTACTCCACCTTTGCTCTGGACGGAACCGTCTGACCCATGGTCCCACAGCCACCACCGGAGGGCTTCGAGTTCAATCGCCGGCCTCGGCACCAGGACATATGCTCGCCTGCATGAGCAAGCTCGCCGCAAATGCGCCCGTCTTGGTACGCGCCGACGGCCCGGTGGCGCGCCTGACCCTCAACCGGCCGGAAAAACGTAACGCGCTCAGCCTCGAGGTAATGGAGGAGCTGATCGACACGTTGCGCCGCCTCACTGCGAAACCTGACGTGCAGGTGATCATCATCGATGCCGTCGGCCCGGCGTTCTCGGCCGGCCACGACTTGACCGAGATGATCGGCCGCGATGTTTCCTTCTACCAGCGGCTCTTCGAGGTGTGCACGGAGCTCATGGAAACCATTCACCGGCTTCCCCAACCCGTGATCGCGAAGGTCGAGGGTTTGGCTACCGCCGCGGGCTGTCAGCTCGTCGCGGCCTGTGACCTGGTCGTGGCCGCCCACGGCGCCAGTTTCGCTACACCCGGAGTCAAGATCGGGCTGTTCTGTTCGACTCCGATGGTGCCGCTGTCACGCGCGATCGGCAGGAAGCGGGCGCTGGAGATGCTGCTCACCGGCCAGCCGATTACCGCGTTGACCGCGCTCGAGTGGGGCCTGGTGAACCGCGTCGTTCCGGCGGAATCGCTGGAAGAGGAGCTCGGTTCCCTCGTCGACGCCATCGCGACGTCCAGCCCAACCACGGTAGGGCTTGGCAAAGAAGCCTTTTACGCGCAGATCGAGCTCGACGAACATCGGGCCTACGACTTGACGAAGGCCGTCATGGCGATGAACGCCGGCGCCGACGACGCCCAAGAGGGCATGGGTGCGTTCCTCGAGAAGCGTGTACCGACCTGGCGCCGGCGCTAGCTGGCTTTATCGCGGCGTCGGTTCTGGTCACGCCAGCAGCAGATCGTTAACGCTTCGTGCTCGCTTTGGTCACGAACATCGGCCAGCAATGCAATTGCGGCAAGGCAGTGATTGGATCGGCTAAGCGGTCCACGCAGACGACGGCCCGGAGGTCACAATATATGGGTTCGCTCGGACCAACAGATTTGATCTTCCTATTCGTCGTGGTCACCGTCGCTGCCGCGACAAGCGGATTCGTCGTGTCGGCTGCAGCGCAGAGGAACAAGCGACGGGCGCGCGGGTACTTGATTCTGGGTTTCTTCTGCGGGTTCGTCGCGGGCGCGATGCTGCGTCGGCGTCGTGACCTAAACATGTCACGAATCGCTTCTCGATGCGCTGACTTCCGTCCACTGGCAGGGGTGATGACCGCTGGCAAAAACCGTTTCGCCTCTCGCGCGGTTACCTCTGCGGCATGGTGTGTTCGACAAGTATTGCCCCCGCTGCAGCGGCACGGTCACATGAACCTGCGGTTCCCCGCTGCTCGAGCCCGTTTGTTGACCGGTTCGATGCCGATGCTCAGAACACGACTCTGAACTTCGCGTTTCCGGTGCATCGATCCTGCTCACACGCAGCGTCTCCTGGTGGCCGGCGGGCGCGCCGATTCGGGCATGGAGTGATTCGAACTCGGCTTAGGGTGGTGGTTAGGTAAAACGCCTGACAAGGACAAGTCCCCATGAACATCGATGACGAGTCCCTCACAACGCTGGAGGACCTCAGGGGCGATTTGGCGCTTCGCTACAAGCGGGAACCGAGCGGCGGGGCTTCGGTCGACAGCGCGATCGTCGAATCAGACTTGGCGGCCCTCGACCGTGACGGCTATGTCATTTGGGAAAACCTGCTCAGTGCCGAGGAGTGCAGGCAGATCCGCGACGTGGTGCAGCCATCGCTGGGACACACCGGACGCAACTCTTTCGAGGGCCGACACACCCAGCGCATCTACAGCCTGCTGACCAGGACGCGGTTATGCGACCGGATTGCCGACCATCCGCGAGTACTGGCGGCGTTGGACCGGTTGCTGATGCCCAACTACCTGCTTTCGACATTGCAGGCCATCAACATTCAGCCCGGAGAATCCGCGCAGTTGGCCCACCATGACGACGGCTTCTATCCCGTTCCGCGCCCACGAGAACCGTTGGCAGCCGCGACGATCTGGGCGATCGATGACTTCACCGCAGACAACGGCGCCACCGTCGTCTTCCCCGGCAGCCACCGCTGGGGCAAACGGAGACCGGGCCCGGAGGATCGCGCGGAAACTGTGGTGATGCCGGCCGGCTCGTGCGTCTTCTTTGTGGGCACCCTGTGGCACGGCGGCGGCGCCAACACCTCCACCGGTGATCGTCTTGCCGTCACCGCCCAGTACTGCCAACCGTGGCTACGACCGATGGAGGCCTTCACCCTGTCGGTGTCGCGCGAGCTTGCGCGGACGGTCTCCGACGACATTCGGCGGATGCTCGGCTACAGCATTCACCCGCCGTTCATCGGCGCTGTCGACGGTTTACATCCGCTGCGGCTATTGGAGCAACCGTAGGTTTCGGTCAGCCCCGAAGGCCCGATATGAACCGCTGCACGCTTCGCGCCAGTGATCGTGGGACGTGGTCAGGATCCATCAGGTCGGTCTCGGCCAGCGGGCTCGCCTCATCGGCCACAATCTGTTCGGTAAGTGGCCGCAGGGTCTTGCCCTCTCCCCGAAGTGTTTCGATGGCGGCCAGGAACGACGGGGACTCGCGCATCGCGCTTTCGAACTCGTCGGCGGCCACGCCGAGGTGTTCGGCCACCAATTGATCGCGCACGGAGGTGATTTGGCGGCGGACGTCATCGTGTTCAGAGCTGTTCGAGTCCGCCTCGATGGCTATATCGCACTCGCTGTCGAATCCCATCGACCGGTTGTTGAGGTTCGAGGATCCGATGCGCAGCAGCCGATCGTCGATCGCCATTACCTTCGAATGGACGTAAATCGGGCCACCGCGGTCGGTCACCGGAAAGTACACGCCCAATCGATGATGGTCGTCTGCGGCCCAGAGCACGGGAAGCAGCCGTTGGCGTGCGCCGTCCATCGTTTCCCGCTCGAGGGGGTTGTTGCCGCTACGCGGTAGAACGACGACGATCTCCGGACCGTCGTCTTCGCTGAGTCGGGCGGCCAGCGCGTCGACGATGCGCCGGGCCGCCAGATATTGGTTTTCGAGGTAGATGGTATGACGGGCTGCCGCAATGGCTGCGAGGTTGAGTGCCTCTACTTCCCGAACCTCGCCGCGATCCTCCAGTTCGGGCAGGGTGCGCGCGATTCCGATGTTGGCGTGGCGCAGAGTGGGTTCCAGTCTCGTGGGCCAGGCGCTGTGCTTAGCATCAACCGGCGCCAACGATTGGTCGGTCGCGGACTGCCACCGAGCCCGCGCTTGCTCACCGAGTGCGCCCGCAGCCGCGCCGTCAACTGCTGCCATGACATCGTGGCGCGGCCCGTAGCTGCGCCCCAGCGTCCGACGGCGGCGACTCTCATCTGGATGAGCTGGCGTGTCCCATCGGTCGATCGTGAGGTCGACGCCGCCACAAAACGCCACGGCATCGTCGATGACCACAATCTTTTGGTGATGGACAGAGCCGATTGGACGGGTGCCGTCGATGGCGAAGCGGATCCGCTTGCTGCTGATCTGGTTGACCACCGCCACCGGGGTGAGCCCGAACCAGATGCCATCGAACGCCGGGAGCAGGCGCAGATTGGATTTCAGGAGGTAGACCTCGAGAGCGGGCCGTTTCCACAGCATCCAATAAAGAAAAGCGCCCAGCTGGTTAGGACCGGGAAGGGTCTTGTCGCCTCGTTCGAATGTCATCCTGGCGTCCAAATCCCAAGCGATCACCATGATTCGATGGCGAGCGCGCAACATCGCCGCCTTGACATGCTTGAAATAATCGGCCGCATCGATGATGCCGGCGAACCGATCAGCCCGCGCGGTGCCCCAGCATGTCTGACCGGGAATCAGCAGTCGATCCTCGTGCACGCTCAATCTCTTAACGAAGTTGACGGCTCACGACGGACATAGTCCCGTGTTTACCACGTTCAGATCCCCCGACGGCGTACAGCGCCGTTCATTTCAGGCAGCTGCCAGCATCGATCGGCAGCGTGACACCGGTGATGTAGCGAGATTCGTCGCACGCGAGGAACAGCACCGCGTTGCTGATGTCCTGCGCCTCCACCCAGGGGATCGGCAGCGTGTGGAACGTTTGGCAAAAGGGGGCCAAATCGTCGGGACCAGGATTTTCGAGGTCGGGGCGGACCATTTTGTAGAGGCCTTCGTTCAGCACCATCGGAGTGTTCACGAACGTGGGGTGCACGGAGTTGACCCGGATCATGTGCTGACCCAATTCGACCGCGAACGTCCGCATGAGACCCACCACACCGTGTTTGGCGGCCACGTAATGGCCGAGGCGTGGAAACGTATATGCCTTGAACCCGTTGACCGAGCTCGTCAGCACAATCGAGCCACCGCGGCCGCCCGCGATCATATGGGGCACAGCAGCTTTCACGGTCTTCCACACACCTGACAGGTTCACGTCGATCATGTCCTGCCAGTCCCTTTCGCTGACTTTGTCGAGGGTGTCGCCGTCGTCGCTGCCGGCGTTGCTGATGCCGGCATTGCCCACAATGATGTCCAGCCGGCCGAGCTGCTCCACCGCGCCGTCGACTGCGGCTTTGAGGGCCTCGTAATCACGCACGTCGATTTCGGCGGTGACAATGCGACGGTTGTGGCCCCGCACCAGATCCGCAGTTCTGGCCAGATCCTCCGGGGTGGACGGCGGATTCAGAAACCCTTCGATCGGCTTGCAGATGTCGATGGCAATGATGTCCGCACCTTCTTGCGCCAATCGCACCGCATGCGCGCGACCTTGACCGCGCGCCGCACCGGTGATGAACGCGACCTTGCCATCCACTCGCCCAGCCATGATTGGCTCAATTCTTCCTTCTTACAGTTGAGTTTCTGCCGCGAACGTGGATATTGCATGGCATGGCATTGCGAATAAATTCACCGGAACCGCGTCCATCGTCACAGGTCAACCCCATGAAAATGTTCGGGCAGGTTTGAAATCTGCGAATTTGGATAGGCACCAGCTACCACTTTTTAGATCACAGGAACATAGCGAAGGAGTCTGACGTGATGTTCTCCAAGGTCGCCATGAAGGCGACGGCAGCTGCGGCCGGCATCGCGACGGCAGGGATCCTGACGGCGACGCCGGCGTTCGCCGACCCGCAAGTCGTCCAGTTTGGCCAATCGGCAGAAATTCCCAGCTCAGGTGGAGTCATCGACTACACCGTGGGCGACTTGCAACCCAGCGGTCACAACGATGGCGTCTGGTACTCCGATGTCACGGCCAAAGGTGTTAGCGGCTCCCCGACTCCGGTCATCGCCGACTTCAACGCGCGTGCCGTTAACAGCTCGACCTATGCGGTGATGAAGGGGAACGAGGTCGACGGCCTGCCCAACCAACCGATCGCGCCGGGCAGCCAAACAACCGGGAAGCTTTACTTCGACGTTCGAGGCGGCACAACGCCCGACAGCGTCGTCTACCGGGATGCCGCCGGCGTCGACAAGGTCGTCTGGAAAGGCTAACTGCCGCATCCTGACTCAGCGCTACGCCGCGTTCAGCCCTCCCCCGGGCAGTAGATGTTGATCGCGGTGTCGACGAGAGTGTCCACCTGAGCGTCGCTGAGCGACGGGGCATTCTCCTGGATGTCTTGCTCGATAAGAATTAGTCCCTCATCGTTGGCTAGCGCATTGCATATCTTGTAGCCCGTACTCGTGAGTTCTTGTGAGTTGCCGTCGCGGGCAACGATCCCGTTGTCTCTCATAATGGCCAGAAACCGGGAGTCCTTCTGCACGAGCACTGCCTCCGGGGACGTCGAGGGGTGCTGAGCCTTGTCGGTTCGGGTAGCCAATGCCCACACCACGACGATGATGAGGGCGACTGCTGAAACTACCGAGGCCGCCCAAATAAGCTTGCTCTTCCAGTTTCGGGTAGTCATGTGTCCTCACCTGACCAATTGAGTGGTTCCAAAGTGGCTGAGATGTCGGTGACCGGCGGCGGCACTCACTAGTTCAATAGGCGCAAATATGCCGGGCGGCGCTGTCTCCCAAGGTCACTGACAGCCTGCTGCTAGCTCGACGACGAGTTGTCATGACTCCCTCCTGTCGAGGCAGCCACCCGGCTAAGGGCTCTGAGTTCAGGCCTTTCGGGGCCTTACGCATCAGATTCTGCTCCGCCACATCACGCCATGGAAGGTTTTGACCAGCCCCACATGGCTGAATATGGGAACGCAACTCAAGGCGGGACGGCGTCACGAACGCCGGGGCAGATAGCACGTTGTCGCCGAGATGAGCCCAATGAGCTTCATTTACGAAGTCGGGCAGATTAGTGTTTTGTTGTCGTCGTTAACCGACTGCTGGGAGGCGACATGAGCTATCGGACAATTGTTGTCGGGACGGACGGCTCGACGTCGTCGTTCCGTGCAGTCGAACGCGCAGGCATGGTCGCGGCGCAAGATAACGCAACGCTGATTATCGCGAGCGCGCATCTCTCGACTGCGGAGAAGGGCGGCTGGTCACGACCGCCTGCGCCCGATCGTGTGACTGACCCCCGCGCCTCCGACAGCCTCGGGGACGCGGGATACAAGATGCATGGCAGTGCCCCGGTATATGCGATCCTTCAGGACGCCCGCGAACGGGCGAAAGCCGCCGGCGCCACGGACATCGCAGAGCGGGCGATCGTCGGTGCGGCAGTCGACGCGCTCGTGAAATTGGTCGAGGAGGTCAAGGCGGACCTGCTCGTCGTCGGCGACGTGGGACTGGACACGGTCGCCGGGCGGCTACTGGGCTCAGTGCCCGCCACCGTCGCCCGCAGAACCAAAGTAGACATCTTGATCGTCCACACCGCCGGATAGGTGCGAGCGGGCGTCTTCGGTGGAGCGCGGCCGATGAGCTTGAAAGGCGTCTGACCGCCCTTCTCAGTGAAGCTGCCGGAGTCTACTACGCTGCTCTCGTGACGTCGGAAGACCCTGAACCTTCCCCTGCCGATGACACCCGTAGTGGCGCCGCCGTCGACCCGCTCCCGACTACAAGCCTCGGTGGACGCCCGACCGTCGACACGCCACTGGCGTACGAACTCGAGGACGCGTCGACCGTCGAGTTCACCGAGGACAACCGGCGGCCGCTGCCGCGTACGTTGAAGATGCTTCTCTGCGCCGTGGCCGTCGCCGCGGTGGCGTTAGGGGCGTTCGCTTTCGGGCAACATCGTCAAGATCGTCAAGCGACCGACGTGGCGGTTGTGGGGAAAGAGCCGGCGCCTAAACCGCCCGCAGCACCAGCACCGCAGGCTTCGGGCCCGGCTGCCGCGCCAGCGCCCCCACCCGACAGCAACGAGTACGTCGCAATGGCGCTATCGCTAGGTTCGCTCGGCAAGGCGAACGGCTGGTATGGCGACGCCGGCAGCCAGGACAAAGCCAACAAGATTGCACTGGGCTTGTGTCAGGGTGCCGGGAATGACGACTGCGTACTGATCAATGGCGGGATGTATCACGGTTGCGTCAGTTATGCGATGATCGCGCTCGCGTACCAAGTGGGCCAGCGGTTCCGGAAAAGACCTAAGAAGTGCGGGCAATATGGCGCTGCGCCAGCTAGATGAGCCGGAGTCCATTAGCGAGCCTTTTGTCGCGGGGCACTGCTCGGACCCTCCGGGTCAGGTCCTGGACCCAGGTGTCCCGTGGCCTCCGCCCCGGCAATCGCCGCCGCCGAAGCCGGCGGCACCGGCGGCGACGTTCACCCCAGACAGCGGCGACGGCTATGGGCCCAACCAGATGCTGCCACCACTGTGCGTGCGGTTCCCCAACGACAACACGTGCTGAAAGGAAGACCGCATATGGGACGAACTGTTCTGGCCGCGCTCGGGGCGGTTTCGGTGACGCCGGGGCTTCTGGGCTTGGCTCCGGCCGCGTATGCCGACCCTGACGATGGGGGCACCGGTAGTCCGATCTGTGATACCTGCCCGACATACAACGGCCCGGGGCTCAACACTTGGGATGTGCCGGGCACCTACGGCGGCGCGACAACCAACCCGCTGATTTGCGACCCGGTCACCTACCGGTGTCAGCAGTACGTGACGCCGTGAATCGTGCCCTGTTCTACGCCGGTCGCCGTGCGGGCCGTCGGCACGGCAGCGACATCGCCGGCCTGGTCGTCGTACGAGCCGATCAACAGCATCAGTGGCTGATGAGCGGCGATGACCGCGGCGTATACGGAGACTATCCGTCAGCTACGGCTGGCTGACCAAGAGGAATGCGGCAAATGGAATCGTTTCGCTTTGCCGTCACCGTGAAGGCCGACTCACGCGAAGAGGCCGAGGAGATCTTGCGCGGCAGCATCGAGGGCGTCGCACACCCCGTCGACCAGAGCACTATCACCGTTGAGCCAGTTGAAGATAGCCCGTCATAGCCACCGGATATCTGGCCGCGCGTAACGCAAAAAGTCCCCTTGGTCGGA